>DFFF01000002.1 GCA_002369235.1 Verrucomicrobia bacterium UBA3783 | reverse complement strand
GTTTTGCATAATCTTTTCCTCTCTTTTTCAATTCATACCCCTGCACTGTACTTGGAAGCAAATAAAACGCCTAGATAACCGCTACGAAACTAAACGCTTGTTCCAAGTACAGTGCAGGAATATGAACAACTGCCCGATAGTATAGCATTTTTTTTTTTTTTTTCAAGTGATTTCTAGGAAATTTTTGCGGCGGAAAACGGGAAACCTCCTGCGCCAAGGCTTCCTTCTTCGCCGAAGCTACGGAGGACGAGACGGAGGTCGAGAACCTCCTACGCCAAGGCTACGGAGGTCGAGACGGTGTTGAATGTGCAAATATCCAATATCCAACAGCCAACATCCAATATCCAATATCCAAATACCAACTCCGCGCTCTCTGCGTCTCTGCGTCTCTGCGTTAAAAAAAAAAAAGGTAATCTCCTACGCCAAGGCTTCCTTCTTCGCCGAGGCTACGGAGGACGAGACGGAGGTCGAGAACCTCCTACGCCAAGGCTACGGAGGTCGAGACGGTGTTGAATGTGCAAATATCCAACAGCCAGCATCCAATATCCAAATACCAACTTTGCGCTCTCTGCGTCTCTGCGTTAGAAAAAAAAAAAAAAGAAAAAACTTTGCGGACTTCGCGGACTTTGCGTGAGGCAAAGGAGAGAATTTTTCGATTTTTCGATTGCCGCCATGCCAAGTCTAGAAGTCTGCCCTGCCAAGTCTAGCGAGTTGGACTACGAAGGAAAAGATGCTGGACTACGAAGTCCAGAAGTCTGCACTACCAAGTCTAGAAGCCTGGACTTCCAAGTCGAGAAGCCTGGACTACGAAGGAAAAGAGGCTGGACTACTCTTCTCCGTTCCCCGTTCCCTGTTCCACGCCTTCCGCGTATTCGGTGGTTGAAAAGCCCGCATTGGAATGCCAGCGCAAAAGGTTCAACCTTTTATATCAAAAGGTCCAACCTTTTCAAAGTCCGCTGCCAATGCCGGCGGTGAAATCAGAAGGAGTAGCCGACGGACGCGGAGACGATGTGCGAAAAGGCGTTGTGCGTCTGGAAACGATGCTTGGCGCCCATGTCGTCGTAAATATAGCGCGTGACCGCGTCTTGGATGATGAGCGTATAGCCGACATCGAGCGTCCAGCCGCCGCCGAGGTCGAAGCCCAAGCCCGAACCGATGAGCGAACGGTGTCCCGCGCTCATCATGGTGGCGCCCTTCAGCTCGCTCGACGGATCCATGTCGTATTGGTAGCTGCCGCGCACGCACATCCAGTCGAGCAAGTCGTATTCCGTGCCGAACCCGAAGCGCCATACGTCATGCCAGTTCATTTGGGTCGTGTGCGTGAGCGCGGGGTGCGTGGGCACCTTGATGGTCAGACGGTCGAGTGCGCTCCACCGCGTCCAGGTCACGGACGCACCGGCGCGCCAGCGTTCGGTGATATCCCAGTTGAGACCGAGCTGGATCGATTGCGGCAACTCCACCTTGCCGCGGCACTTGGTGCCAAGGTGATATGGCGCACCGGGGATGAACGCGCTGTTCATGTCGAGATCGAAATTGCCGTGGAGGCGGTGATGGATCGGCGAGCGGTAGACGACGCCCGCGCGAAGATTGTCGAGCAGTTTGTATTGCGTGGCGAGGATGAAACCGGCCGACACGTCATCGCCCTTCACATGCGCACGGTTTGCCGCCATGCCCAAAGCGGAGGATGTGGTCCAATAGGGCCGGTTGTAGGTCTCGAACTGGAGCCAGCTGACACGCGCACCGGCGCCGACCGACCATTTGTCGGTCACTTGATACGACAAAACGGGGCTCGTGGTCACCTGCATCACCGTCGTCTCGTAGGAGTCGTTGGCGAGACGCCAGTTGTTTTTGTACTTGGTGCCTACTCCATATTCGGAGTATTCGCCGAGACCCACTGAAAATCCGCCCGGCAGCGGCATCGTGACGTAGGCGTGGGGGATTGTGAACCAGCCGGCGTTCATCTTGCGGCGCGGCTGGCCGTCGATCTGGATATCATGGAAGGGGTTGATGAATGTCGCGCCCGCCATTATGCAGACATTCGTCGTTTCGCCCATGTTCGCAGGGTTGAAATACACCGCCGACGCATCGCGCGTAGAGCCGATGAGCGAGCCGCCCATCGCATTGCCGCGCGCGCCGGTCTCATAGAGCGCGTATCCGGTCGCTCCGGCAAATTCCGTCGCAAAGGCAAAAATCGCGGCGGCAGCCGCCGCACAAAGCAGTGATTTTCTCGTTTTCATGCCGCATATTATACCAAATCCCCCTTAATGGCAAGTTATCGCTTGATTATCATTTGGTAATGTGGTATAATGTCAAGAGTTGGAAGCCTTAGAATCGGGGAAAGCCACTATGAAAGTACTGATAGTCCAAGGGAACGAGGAGGCGGCAAACTTGATCCGCAAAGGATTCGAGGGCGGCGGCCATACCTGCATCATCGCCGAATCGCGCGAGATGGCCGAGGCCTTGCTCAAATCGAACAAATTCGATTTGACCATCACCGACTACTCGTACAATCCAAAACAGCCGGCAGTCCTCAAGGTCGGCGATCTGGTGATGGATCTCGAGTCGCACAAAGTGGAGCGCAACGGCAAGACCATCGAACTCCAGCCGCTTGAATACCAGCTCCTTGAATACATGCTGCGCCATCCGGGCAGGGTGCTGTCGCGGAGCGTCATCTTGAGCAAAGTCTGGAATTACACGGTCGAGCCGCTGACGAACGTGGTGGAAAGCTGTGTGAGCAGGCTGAGGACTAAAATCGACAAGCTTTCAGGATCCAAGCTAATCAAGACGATCAAGGGATTCGGCTATATGCTGGAAAAGCCCGACGCGTCAGAATGAATGGTTTTTAAGTGAATCGAGTGCGGCGGCAAGCCGCTCGCGTTTCAAGCGTTCTTCGTCGGGAAAGAATCCGTCGTCGGGCTCGCCGGTAAAGCCGGACACGCCGAATCCGCACAGCCGCACGCATTTTGCCGCCGCGACCGGCCATTCGCGGTCGAAAAGCGTCAGCATGGCCTTGCGGAAGGCGATATCGTCGCGCGCCGGGGCGGCAAGGTGCATTTGACGGGTGATGGTCGTGAAGTCACGGTCGCGCAGTTTTATCTTCACCGTCCGCGCCCACCGCTTTTCCTTGCGGAAAGAAAACCCCACATCGGCAACAAGCTCGAGAAGCCTGGCGCGGACTTCTTCGCGGTCGCTGCAATCCTCCGGGAACGTCCACTCGCGGGAAACGGAGAGTTCCGCCGCCGCGTCATCGACTTTCGATTCGTCGCGCCCGAAGGCATGGTTGTAAATGCTTGCGCCTGCGGCCCGGCCGAGGATCGAAACCATCTCGTCTCGAGTCCGGCGCTGGATGTCGCCGCAGGTGACGATTCCGTATTTCGCGAGCGTTTCGACCGTCGTTTTGCCCGCGCCCCAGAGGATGCCGATTTTGCGCGGCGCCAGAAACGCGGCGATCTGCGCAGGGTCGGTCGGCATTGCGAAAAAGCCGTCGGGCTTGTTGATCTCGGAAGCGATCTTCGCGAGCAGCCGGTTTGGCGCAAGTCCCGCCGAGCAGGTAAGCGCACACTCTTCGCGCACCGCCCGGCGCAGATCGTGCGCGAGCTTTTCGCCGCCGCCGAAAAGGTGTGCGCTGCCGGAAATGTCGAGGAATGCTTCGTCGATCGAAACCGGCTGGACAAACGGCGTGTAGCGCGAGAAGATCGCAAACACCTGTCTGCTCGCCGCCTTGTAGCGTTTCATGTCGGGCGGCACGAAGATTCCATGCGGACAAAGTTTATACGCGGTGCGGCTGGGCATGGCCGAGCGCACACCGAACTTGCGCGCCTCGTAGCTGCAGGTGGAAACGACGCCGCGCTCGTGCGGTCCGGCGCCCACGATCACCGGCTTGCCCTTGAGCTCCGGTCTCTCGCGCTGCTCGACCGACGCGAAAAAGGCGTCGAGATCTATATGGAGAATCATTCCTTGGCAGTGCGCAGGAACTTGGGATTCGCGCCGGCGATGACGATTGCCACCTCGCCCTTCACTTTCGCGTCCTTGAACGCGGCGGCAAGGTCGGCAAGATAGCCGCGATGGACGCGCTCGTGCAGCTTCGTAAGCTCGATGCACACTGCGGCCTCGCGGTCGCCCAGGACTTCAAGCGCCGCCTGCAAAGTATCGCCAACGCGAAACGGCGACTCGTAGCAGATAAGCGTGTGCTCCTTGTCGGCGTCTTCGGCGAACCAGTTGCGGATCGCGCCCGGCCCGCGCGGAGGAAAGCCGCGAAAGGTGAAGGAACTCGTGGAGAGCCCGCTCGTCAGCAGCGCGACATTGACCGCGCTCGCGCCCGGAATGACGTCGTACGGAACATTCTTCTGCGCGCAAGCGCGGATCAGCCGATAGCCGGGATCGGAAATTCCGGGATACCCGCCGTCGGAACAGAGCACCACTTCCTTGCCGCCCTCGATGGCCGCTACGATCGTTTCGGTCAGCCGCTCCTCGTTGCCCTGGCGGTATGAAACCATCTGCGGACGCGGAATGCCGAAGTGCGTCAGGAGCTGCCAGGTGCGGCGCGTATCTTCGCAGGCGATCAGCGCGGCGGACTTGAACGCCTCAAGGGCGCGCGGAGAAAGGTCGGAGAGATTGCCTATCGGCGTGGCGACTACATGCAGCATTAGATTGGCTCCTCGACGCTCAAGGCGGCGAAACGGTTGGAGTGGACATGGGCGATCGCGAGCGCAAGCGCGTCGGCGGCATCGTTTTGCGGAATTTCGGGAAGCGCCAGCAGCGTCTTGATCATGCGCTGAACCTGCTCTTTTTCGGCGAGGGCATTGCCGCAAACCGCACGCTTGGCGCGGCGCGGCTCGTATTCGTATATCGGGACGCCTGCGATGGTCGCGGCGGCGATCACCGCGCCGCGAGCCTCGCCAAGAATGAGCATCGACGACGCATTCTTGGCGTAGATGACCTGCTCGACGGCGACGACATCGGGCTTGTGCTCCGCCACGAGCGCGGAAATCTTCTCGAAAATCTTCGCGACGCACGCCGAGAGCGGCAGCTTCGCCGGGTTCTTGATGTTGCCGCAGTCGATCGCGACCAGACGCGACCCCTGCGTTTCCAGAACGCCATAGCCTGTAGACCTGAGCGACGTATCCACCCCCAGCACTCTCATCGCTTTGAAAATTCGCAGCCGCAATAGGATTGACGGTAAAGGCCGAGAGCGGCGGCACGCTCCAGCGACTTCTTGAATCCGTCTTGCTTCTTGAAATCGCAGGCGAGGAAGCCGGAGCCGGAATCGCACGACCTTGCCGCCGCAAAGATCATGGCCGAGACTTTGTGTGGCGAAACCGTGAGCGACGTAGTGTAGCCGTCCAGCCCGAGCTCCGCGCACTTCGCCGCCGCCTTGCCGAGGTTGTAGGCGAAACACTTGGCGCAGCGTTTGCCCTTCTCCGGCTCTTGTTCGAGACCCTGCGCCACTTCCTTAAGCCATTCCTCGTGGTCGTATTCGAGCGCGACGAGCTCCACGCCTTCCGCCGCGGCGACTTTGCGGGCCTCCGCGAGGCGCTTGTCGAACTCGTCCCTGGTATCGATATTCGAATTCGCGAAAAACATCACGACCTCGTGTCCGTCCTCCTTGAGGCGCGGCACGCAGGCGCTTGCGCAAGGCCCGCAGCAGCTGTGCAAAAGAACATTCATTTGAAGCGCGAAAGCTTGAATACCAGACGCAAAGTCTCCTTGGCGATATCGGGAGTTATCTTGGAGACGCCGGCGCGGCGGTCGGTGAAGGTTATCGGAATCTCTTTTATCGAATACCCATTCTTCCACATCCGGTAGTTCATCTCGAACTGGAATGAATAGCCCATGGACTCGACGCTGGAGAAATCGAAATTCTCCAGCGCCCGGCGCGTGAAGCATTTGAAGCCGCCCGTGGGATCGTTTACCTTGAGCCCGGTCATGAAGCGGATGAAAAGCCCGCCGAGGCGCGAGACAAGATAGCGCCGCAACGGCCAGCCTTCGCATTTGCCGCCCTTCACGTATCTCGAGCCGATCGTCACATCCGCATCCGAAGACGCAAGCGCACCGAGCCTTTCGACCGGATGGGAGAAATCGGCGTCCATCTCGATTATCTTGTCGGCGCCAAGCCTCAAAGCTTCGGCAAAGCCGGCAATGTATGCGCGGCCAAGTCCTTCCTTTTTCGTCCGGTGGAGGACATGGACGCGAGCGTCTGCCGCCGCAAGGGAGTCGGCGATGTCGCCGGTGCCGTCGGGCGAATTGTCGTCGACCACCAGGACTTCGCCGCCTTCAGGCAGGTTCGCAAGCGCGGCGGCGGTTATCCCGCGGATATTGTCGCGCTCGTTGTAGGTTGGGATTACGGCTATGGTCTTCATGGCTCGAAAGGCCCTAGCGGATTCTCGAAAACCTTGGGAAGAATATTCGCTTCGCCCAGTCTGTCCAAGGGCTGCCAGAAAAACTCGATCCAATCCTCTTGCGAAACGGCGTCGAGCGAATCGAGCTCCAGCGCGTACACGAGGTTGATTTCCGCGTGGCGCCTGCCTTTTTGCAGAAAAGCGTTTTCGACCGCGCCCAGGAACTTGCCGGTCTTGGAGCCGACGCCAAGTTCCTCCTTCACTTCGCGCACGAGCGCCTCGCGCCCGGTCTCGCCGAACTCGATATGGCCGCCGGGCAGGTAGCTGGAATTGCCGCCCTTGGCGCGGCAGAGCAGCAGCTTGCCGTCCGCAATACATACGCCGCGGGCGATAGTCTCGATCCCGCAAAGTTCAAAATCGTCCAATGTTCTCCTCCAGTTGCGCCGCGGTTATTCCATAGAGTTCGCTTATCTTCGCGGCAATCGCATCGATGTCGTTGCGCTTTCCGGGTTCGTTGTCGGTTTCCGGCAAGATTCGCTCCGGCGGGACCTTCGCCACGAACGCACGGTAGTTTTCCGCATGGTCGTTCAAGATCGCCGCGCCCACGGATATGTAGCCGCCAAGCTCGATTATGTCCTTCAAAAGCCCGTCGCTGCGCGAAAAGCCGTGGAAGAGAAACGCGGGGATCTGTCCCTTGAACGGCTTTGCGGCCTCCACGACTTCGCCCCAGCACTTGGCGCCATGCAGCACGACGGGGCGGCGAAAATACGCCGCAATCGTCAGCTGACGCATGAAGACGCGCCGCATCTCGCCGGAGATGCTGCGCTCGCGAAGCCTGTCGAGTCCGATCTCGCCAACGCCTAGCGACGCATCCGCCTCGAGCATCCCCACGAGCGAAGGCTCGTCAAAGTCCGCGAGATGCCAGGGGTGCGTGCCGACGAAAAGCCGCGAACCCATCCTGCACCAGGAAGGGTTCGCGTCGGCATGATAATGCGCGTCGGTCACTGCCTGCTCACATATCCTTCGTGAGTTCGTGCATCTTCACGAGCATGCGCGGAATGTGGAACGGCCCCTTGAAGATATTGCCCTTCGCTGGTTGCGCCACAGTGCCGTCGCGGTGGAGATAGCCGTACCACTCGGGATATTTCCTGTCCTTCAAATGCTTCCACGCCCACTCGGAAACGAGCTTGTGCCACTTCATGTATTTCTCGTTGCCCGTGAGTTTGTAGGCATATGCGGTGGCGATGATCGTTTCGCACTGCGGCCACCAGAATTTCATGTCCTGCTCGTAGCACTGCGGCGGCAGATTGCGGCAATCCTTGAAGGAAATGATGCCGCCGTATTTCTTGTCCCAGCCCCACGCCCACGACCAGTCGAGGATCTGGAGCGCGGTCTTCACAAGCTGCTTGTCGCCGCGCTCGACGGCGACATCCATGAGGAACCAGCTCGTCTCGATACAGTGGCCCGGGATTGATGACGCGCCCGGAAAGCGTGTCGATGAACTCGCCCTTTCGGGCCGACGGTCTCAAGCAAGCGCCTTGAACTCGGGATGGATGAAGTATTTCGTGAGAAGCCCGATCGACTCGGTGATCTGCGCGTCGAGCGCGGGATCGTCCGACACCTGCTTCAGGACGTTCGCCACGTTGATGAGAATCATCGTAAGCGAATGGCCCTGGGCCTTGAGCGCCGGCTCGTATTTCGCGGGCATGTACTTGTCGCCCTCGGCGACGAACTTGCGGATGCGCTTGAAAAGCTCCACCGCTTTTTCGCCCCACTCTTTCCTGCCGGACGCGAGCGAATATTCGGCGTAGGCGATCGCGGCGAAGCATTCGCTGAAGACATAGCGGCGCTTCCTGAGCCCGACGCCCTCCGCCGTCACCTCGAAGTATGCGCGGCCGTCGGCGGGGTCGAAGCAATGCTTCTCGAGAAACTCGCAGCAGCTCTTCGACGCCTTGAGCCATTCCTTGTTCTTTTCGATATGGTTGTAGGCGTACGCCGCCATCCAGCCGAACCGCCCCTGGAACCAGACGGATTTCGTCGTGTCCATGAGCGAGCCGTCGCGGTCGACGCATGTATATACGCCGCCGTTTTTGCGGTCGAAGCCGTGCTCCATCCAGAACGGCATGATATTGCCGGTAAGTTCGGCGCGGTATTTTCTGTTCCAGTCTTGCCAGTATTTCATTTTATGGCCTCCAATAGATTAGTATCGAACGGTTGACATCATAGAAAAGGTCGATGGGCTTGTGCCAGCCCGACTTTATGTCTTTGTAGCGACGGTCGTTGCCGCGCGGCCAGACGAAGTGGTATTCGCCGCCGTCGCGCTCGCCGTCGATCAGCACGACCGTAAGCGGGAAAGGCTTGCCGCCGTTGATGCGCTTGTTGTCGTCGTCCTGCTCTTCGCCGGCGATTGCTTCGCGCACCCACAAGACCGGCTGCCTTGCCTCCAGCCACGATCGCAAATGCAACTCCTCTTTCTTGAAGGCAAGTTCGTTCTCGACTTCCACGATGTCCTTCCTGGCGTCCTTTACCTTCATCGTGCGCGAGAGCATCGTCTTCCACTTGTTGATCTGCCCGAAGTTGTCGTCTCTCAAGCCGGCGAGCTTCGCAAATTTGTTGAGCGCGGAGAACCACGCCTTGTCGTCATCGGACTTTTGCCGGTTGAACTTTCTCGCCGCCTCGGGGAGTTTTCCGTAATGCCTGCAAACTCCCATGAGCGCCGCTACGGGATTCTGGGTTTCGGTGTAGACGTCTTCGCTCTTGGTATTGTAGATGGCGTAGACGCTCGAAGCCGAGTAGTATTTTTTGAGCTGCGGCTCGTCCAGAAACGGCACGACCGCCGCGATGATCGTACAAAGTACCGTCATGCGGCGGCCTCGCCTGTTGTTTTTCCTGGGCCCACTTGGGGATTACTTGTAGCCAATCTTCTTGAGGCGCGCGACGCAGTCGGCCTTGGCCTCCTCGGACAGCGAGACGTTCGGAACGCGCACGCCGCCCATATCGAGCCCCCAGACCTTCATCATCGCCTTGCCGCCGGCGACGCCGCCGTACTGCACGAGGATGTCCACGATATCGCAGACTTTCTTCATGCCGGCCTTCGCCTTCTTGATGTCGCCCTTCTTGACGGCATCCCAAATCTTGTAGTAGATTCCCGCCGCATAGTTGTAGGTGGAGCCGATCGCGCTCTCCGCGCCGATCGCAACCGCGCCCGAGAACCACTCGTCAACGCCCCAGGTGATGTCGTATTTGCCGCCGCACGCGCGCTGGCAGCGCTGGAACATGTAGAGATCGGGGTAGTTGAACTTGATGCCGGCGAGATTCTTGATTACGCCGTCGGCCTTTTCGAGGAAGGTCTGCATATCGAAGTTCACACCGCTCATGCCCGTGTGGTAATAGTAGAACGGAAGTTTCTCTGAAGTCTTGAGCGCCTCCTTGAGATAGGCGATGAGCGCGTCCACGCTGCCGGGCTTGAAGAAGTTCGGCGGCACGATCGATGTCGCGTCCATTCCGCATTCGACGGCATATGCGCCGAGCTCCTGCACATCAGGGAGCGCGAGCGCGCCGATATGCGCGATGAGAATAAGCTTGCCCTTTGCCGCCTTCACCCACTCGTCAAACACCGCCTTGCGTTCCGCGACGCTGCAGCAGATACCCTCGCCGGTAGTGCCGGAGATATATACGCCGACGACCTTCTGCTTTATCAGCGTTTCGGCCTGCTTGGCGATAAGCGGCAGGTTGATCGAGCCATCGGGGTTGAACGGCGTATGCGCCGCCGCGACGAGACCCTGTAGTTTCTTCATGTCTTCATTTCCTCCTGGTTTTGGTGGATGTGGATGAAAGTTGCAACAATTGCCGATATTATACAATTATTTCCCGCGAATTGCAAGCGATTTTTGCGTATGCGGAAATCAATGCTGCGGCGATCGCGTCCCACGCATAGACCCGCGCGGCAAACCATCTACCGTTTTCGCCCATCTTTTCGCGCTCCTCCGGCGCCATCTCCATCATCGCCTGGAGCGCCTCGGCAAGCGCACGCGGCGTATTGTCCACCCACCATCCGCAGCCCTCCGTCTGAAGCCGCTGCCACGGCGTGTAGATCGACGCAATGCACGGCTTGGAATGCGCCAGCGCATCAACCACGACCGCACCGAAATTCTCGGTGAAACTGGGCAAGACGAGAAATCCTGCATCATCGTATTCGCACTCAAGTTCAGTCCCGAACTTCTCGCCGGGAAACTCTACATTACCGTCCACCTTGAGCGCGGCGGCAAGAAGCTCGAGTTCCTTGCGGTAGCCCGCTTGGTCGGGTCCGACAATCCTGAGGCGCCAGCGGGCGCGAAGCGCTTCCGGCAACAGCGCCCAGGCGCGAAGCAGATTCGCGAGCCCCTTGACGACGTAAATGCGTCCGACAAAAAGAACCGACGGCTTATGGTCGATGACCGCTTGATTAGAATCGCGGGGCGGCGGAATCGTGGTGCCAAGCGGCGCATCGACAACCGGCTGGGCGAAGCCAAGCGCACGAATCCAGTCGGACTCCTTGGCACTGGTGACATGGAACAAATCCGCCAGCCGCAATGCTCGTTTCTGAAAGAGATGCCAGAAGATGCGTTTCTTCCACCATTTATGTCGCATCGCCCAAGGCGACATCGCGCCATGCGGCGACCAGACGATGCGAATCCTGCGCTTTGCCGCCCAACGGGCCATCTTGATCAACGGCATTTCCCAAAGCCCATGGAGATGCACGATGTCGAACGATTCGGAGCCTGAAAGGATATCGTCGAAAGTGACGACTTTCACTTTTCCGGAAGGCCGCTCGCCAAGAAAATGATCGTCGATTTTGAGAATCGCGATTGTCATGTCGTGACCGGATTCGGCGAGCGTATTGGCTGCGCCCTTTACAAAGGTGGTGGTTCCGGCGGACTTCCGCAGACTCGTTATGGCATGAAGGATTTTCACTTGTCGTTCGTCTTGTGCATCTTGAGATAGCGCTTCGCCAGCGTGTTCATTCCTCCATTCAAGACGGCGCGGAAATCGCGTTCGTCCAGATCCTGGGCAAGACAGCGATGGCGCAAAAATCCATCGTCGAGATTTCCCGGAATGCTGGAGTAGACATATTTGTATCCGGCAACCCGGCAACGCTCGAGGACGGAATCGGAGAAATGCCCCACGGGAAGACAAATGGAATCCACACCCTTGCCGAGCCGGCGCTCGATCTCGTCTTTGGAGAGAACGATTTCGCGGCGGAACCATTGTTCGGTGCGTCCTTCGTCCGGCGGCGGCAGTTCATGGTTGAACTCGCCGGCGAGAGTCTGGTGGCTCCAAGTGTGCGACTGGAAGGAAAAACCGTATTCCGCCTGCAGCGTACGCATTTCGTCCCAAGTAAGGTAGTTTTTGCCTCCGACGAGCGCAGGAGCGATAAAGACGACCGGATGCACATTCGCCGCTTTAAGTTCGTCCCGCGCATCCCATATTCCGCGAAAGCCGTCGTCGAAACACACCATGTCGCCAGGACGCAAGAGGCGCATGTGCGCAAAAAAGAGATGTTTGGGCGTGCCCATTGGCGTCCACTTGAGTCCGATGTCATGATAAAACACGGCCTTGGGGCTTGAATCCCGGCGCACGGCGGCAAAGAACCGCAGCACCATGGAACGAAGCCGTTTTTTCATGGACTTGTGAATGACATCAAGCGCATAGGGAATATATGGTTTCTTCGTCTCTAGCGAACCAGACTCGAGCGAGGCGACGAATGTTTCCGTATCAACCCCGAAGAGGCTGCGGATTTCCTCGTCGGTTTCAATATGCGACATGGAGGCGTGGACGACATTGGAATGCTCGGACAATTCGCGGAGATGTTTTTTGAGCGAATGGATATTTCTGTCCATCTGCATTACCCGCGAGCGCGAATCCTCACTCTGGAACCAGACTGGCGCAACATCCTCCACGACAACAACCTTGAACAGGCCGCGCCCGCATTTGCGGTACTTGTTCCACCACATGAAAGACGAACCGAATCCGTAGAAATCTTTAAACCGTTTAATCCATTCGCCGCGCGGCCATGCGACCTCGCAAGTGCCGAGGATGCGGAGGCGGCGGGAAATTTCGTCGATCATTTCCGCTTCCTTGGATCTGGCTTTGGGCCAGAGGACGAACAGGAAAATATTGCGCCTGCCCATTATTTCGCGCCGAGCACCTTTTCGAGAACCTGCGCGAGTTGGCGGCGGCAAGTCTCCATTGAGAGCTCGCGCTCGAAGAAATCTCTCGCCGCACGGCAATACTCGGCACCCTTCTCCGGCCACGCGGCGCGGTATTCCTCCACTGCGCGGACAATCGCATCGGCATCGCCGGGCGGCACGAATTTGATCGCCTCGCAAGTCTTAGCCGATTCCGGATACCCGGTGCAAAACTCGTTTATCGTCGGACGTGCGCAAGCCATGCACTCGAAGACCTTGTTGCCGATTACACGCGAAGCTTTTTCGGTCGTGCCGAAGACCCCCACCACGACATCGTGCGCACCAATCACCTCCGGAACTTTCACATACGGGACCTTTTCGAGGAAGCGGACGTTGGGAAGCCCGGCGGCGAGGGCTTCGGTCTGCGCCTTGTACGCGCCCCAGCCGAGAAAACTCCATACGATAGGCAGATGCTGCGTGCGCCGCGCCGCCTCGACCAGGAACTCCGTCCCGTGCAGCGGCAGATATGCGCCATGATAGAGGACGCGAAACTTGCCGTCCGCGGCGGGCGGCGCAGGCGGCTGGGGAGTGAAGACCTTCTCGTCCGTCCCGGTGTAGACCTCCTGCATTTTTTCGCGAGGCACGCCGAACGTGCGCACGGCGAAATCCACATGGCAGGATGTGTCCCAAGTGACGAAGTCCGGGGCGTTCATCATCTTCGTTTCGAGCTTCAGGAGTTTCCTGGCGCGAGACTCCCCGGCCTTCCACTTTCGCTGCTCGAGGACTTTCTTGTCCCATGCGGAAATCATCGGATCGAACACGACCTTGACGCCGCGGCGGTGCGCCCAGCGGCAGGCGGCGAGAATGTCGCGCTGGCGGCAAACCGGAACCCATACGAGATCAGGCGTCCCGACGCGCCGGAGCGCGGCTTCGACATCTCCGAAGCGCGGCCACGCCTTGACGAAGAAATACTCGACTTCCCAGCCGAGATCGCGGAACATCTGCGCCGCCACGCGGTTGCGCGAATAGCCGGGATCAAACCGTCCCCAAAACAAGACTTTCTTCATTTCTCTCCTTGCATATCGCAAAGCTGACGGTATACGCCGCCCAACGCATATAGTTCATCGTGGCGTCCGCGCTCGACGATTTCGCCCTCGCGCATCACCAGAATAAGATCGGAATTTCTGATTGTCGAAAGCCTGTGGGCTATCGCAAACACCGTGCGATCCTTCTGAAGCCGGTCGAGCGCGTCCTGCACGACGCGCTCGGTCTTGTTGTCGAGCGCACTCGTGGCTTCATCGAGGATCAGAACTTGCGGATCTTTGAGGACTGCGCGCGCGATGGCGATGCGCTGGCGTTCGCCGCCGGAGAGAGAACTGCCCTTCTCGCCTGCGATGCGCTGATAGCCGTCGGGATGGGCCATGATGAAATCGTGGGCGTTGGCGAGCTTTGCCGCCCGGACGATATCCGCCTCCGTCGCGCCGGGATTTCCGTATGCAATGTTCGCTGCGATCGTATCGTTGAAAATCTGCGCTTCCTGGAGAACCGATCCAACCCGCAACCGGAGCGAGTGGATGTCCAATTCCTTCAAGTCCACGCCATCGATCGCAATCCTCCCGGCATAAGGATCGTAAAACCGCGCCAGCAGCGCAGAAAGCGTGGACTTGCCAGATCCCGTCATGCCCACCACCGCGACCTTCTGCCCCTTCCTGATCTCGAAACTAGCGTTCTTGACCGCATCCTTGTCCGCAGTATCATAGCGGAAAGAAACGTTTTCGAAGCGAATGGCATCGGTGAAATCATCCAATTTCACCGGATTTTCCGGCTGCGGCAGCTCCATATGCACATCCAAGGTCGAGAAAATACGCGACATCGCCGCCATAGACTGCTGCATCTGGACTTGAAGTTTGGAAAGTTCTTTTATCGGATTGTAGATGATCATGAGCGGCGCGAGCATCGGCAGAATCCGCGAAAGCGGAACCGAAAACAAGAAGCACCAAATGATGAACCCGCCGACGATCAGGAGCCCGACCGCTTCGACCGTCGGCCCGACCATCAATCCGACTCTAAGCGCCCGGAGGATAATCTTCATTTGCTTGCGGTAGACGCTGCGGAAGGCGTCGTCCTCATATTCCTCGTTGCCGCACGCCTTGACCTGCTTGATGCAAGTGACGACCTCATGCAGCTTCGAGCCGATTACCGTCCCCTGCTGGAGCGAACGCTTTGCCCACTTGCGGAGTTTGCGCCCGAGAAGCACTATCGGACCCACGAACAGCGGCAACCCGACGGCAAGAATCCCCGTCATGTAAAGCATATCGTTGGCGATCGCGAAATGAACGACAAACCCGATAGAGACGGCGATTTCGAACGGGGCGATTGCGAGCTCGGAAAGTATGGTGGTCATCACGAGACCGAGCGTGCCGGGGTCGCCGTTGATGCGCATCATGAGCTGCCCGACGTCAACGCGCCCGAAAAACTGCATTGACTGATTCTGCACATGGCGGAGCATGTCGCACCGCAGATCTGCAATCGCCTTTTGCGCCCCCCATTGCAGACAATAGCGGTTCAAATACCCCAGCATCAGCCGCAGAAACATTATCGCGGGCACGACTATCAGCACGAGGAAAAGCATCGGGCCTTTCATGTGCCCCTCGTCGTCGGTGAAGCGGAAGCCGAGTTTGGCGGCGAATTTCTCGACGTCCTTGTACCATGAAGGCAGTCTCGCCGCCTTGGCGATTTTCTTGTCGAGTTTGTTCTTGGATTCCTTGGGCGCAGGGGCGGTGGCGCCAGGCTCTACAGAAACCCGCGCCACCTCTTCTCCGCCCGCCGCGGCGACGGCGGGCTGGATAGTCTGGTAGAACGGCACGAGCACGCCGGCGACCACCAGCCCGCAGAACAGACCTAGCGCGAGCCGCCAGGCATAAGGGCGCATATACCTCCACACGCGCGGGGCAACCTCGCGGATCGTGTATTCGCGGTCGAAAAATTCTGCCCGGTATTCTTTAGCCATTTTTCTGCATATCGCAAAGGTTTCGGTAGATGCCTTTTGCGGCGTAGAGATCGTCGTGAGTGCCGCGCTCGACGATTTCGCCATCCTTCATCACGAGGATGAGATCGGCGTCGCGCACGGTCGAGAGCCGGTGCGCGACCACAAATGTCGTGCGGTTCTCCATGAGTTTTTCGAGCGCATCCTGCACCTGTCGTTCGGTCACGGTATCCAGTGCGCTCGTCGCCTCGTCCAGAATCAAAATCGGCGAATTGCGCAGAATCGCCGCCGCAATCGAAACGCGCTGCCTTTCGCCGCCGGAGAGCGCAAATCCCTTCTCGCCGCAAATCCGTCCGTAGCCCTCGGGCTGGGACAAGATGAAATCGTGGGCGCTCGCGCGTTTTGCCGCCGCCGCGATTTCTTCTTCGCCCGCGCCGATCTTGCCGTATGCAATGTTGTAGGCTATCGGCTCGTTGAAAAGCAGCGTCTCCTGATTCACGACACCGACGAGCCGATGCAGATCTTCACCCTTGATTTTGCGCACGTCCACTCCGTCGATCGTGATTCTGCCGCCGCAGGGATCGGCAAAACGCGCCAGCAGCGACGCGAGGGTGGACTTGCCCGATCCCGTGCCGCCCACGACCGCGACTTTCTGCCCCTTTCTGATCTCGAAACTCGCGCCCTTGACCGCCATGCGCTCCTGCGTCTCGTATTTGAACGACACGTCCTCGAAAACTATGCGGTCGTCGAATCCCGCCTTCCCTTGCGCGTCGGGCGCGTCCAATATCTCCGTGTGCAAATCCATGAGCGACCAAATGCGCGTCAAGGACGCCATCGCCGTTTCCACGATTACCTGGAGTTTGGCAAGTTTCTTCACCGGCTTGTAGATGACGAGCAGCGGCGCAAGCATCGGCAATACCTGATCAAGCGTGATGTCTTTCCAGAAACACCAGCACACGAAAAGGCAGATCAGCATCACGCCGATGAATTCCATCATCGGCCGCACGAGCTCCTGCAGCCGCACCGCCCGCAGCGTCGTCTTCACAAAGGTTCGATTTGCCGCCCGGAAACGCATATTCTCGCCTTCTTCGCTGTCGGAGGACTTCACGAGCTTGATGCAGGTAAGGACTTCATGGACGCGCGCAAGCACGCCAGAGGCCATCATCAGCGACGCACGCGTCCACTGGCGGATTTTCCATGCGCATGTGCGGATTGGGATCACGAAAAGCGGAAATGCGACGAGCAGAATGACGAGCGTCGGGAGCATCCGGTTGGCGATTGCATACCAGACGATGTAGCCTATCGAAACCGCGATCTCGAACGGCGCCTCCGCGAGGTCGGCAATCACCGACTGCACTATCGTGCGGACGCTTGAAGCATCGACCACAACCCGCTGCATGAGTTTGCCCATGTCGGCGCGGGAGTAGAATTCCAGCGATTGGCGCTGTGCGTGGCGGAACAGGTCGCAGCTGATGTCCATGGTCGCATGCGCCCCCACCCACGAAAGACAATACTGGTTGCAGAACTTGAGCGCCAGCCGCAATCCCGCCGCAAGCGGCAGCACGACGATGATCAAAAGCACAATGCCGCCGTGCATAACGCCGTTTTTATCGACTAACTCAATCCCGAGTTTTTTAGCGTATTTTTCCGCCGTCGCCAGTTCCTTGGGCATTGTGGCCGCCGCCGGTTCCTCGGGCGTCGTATCTGCCGCCGCCGGTTCCGCGCTCCTGGCTCCGCTACCCTCGATATGCATCGTCGCCGGGCGCACGAGCTGGAACAGCGGCACGAGCGTGCCCGCCATGAGCATACCGCTCAAGATACCCAGAAAAAGCCGCATCCGGTAGGGGCGGACATATGCCCAAAGCCGACCGTACGCCGCGGCTTTAGTGTAGTCGCGGTCGTAGAATTCGGATGCAGCGTTCTGCGAGTTTGTCTTCAAGTTTTCCGGGTTCGGTCAATCACCAGGCCGCGATTCGCGAAAATCGCGGTTTTGCGGATATTATACCAAAAATCCGCCGACGATTCAAGCGCGGAGCGAAAAGATAATTCCGTCCACTTGATCGATGGATTCGGAAAGTTCGGCGTTGCCGGTGATGACAATACGCAACGCCACCGCCTCGAACTGCGAATAAAGAATTGTAGTGAGGCGGTCGGCGTCGACATCGGCGCGGTATTCGCCGTTGTGCTTGGCCTCGATGATAAGCGAGTGGATTATGCGCCGTAGGCCAAGCGTGTGGCGCAGAATGTAGTTCTGCGGCACCGGCGTGCCCTTGCGCCGGAGTTCCGCGAGATAGTCGCTGATTACGCACACGAAGTCGCGATTGTCGAAAAGCATCGCAAACGCCGTGATGCAAATCTGACGGAGTTTCGCGTCGGCGCTGTGGCGCGAGTGGATGACATCGTAGTATTTCGCCTCGACCCGGCGCGTCACGCCGCGGATCGCCGCATTGAAGATCGCCCGTTTGTCCTTGAAGTAAGTATACAACAGCGTGCGCGAGATCTTGCAGGCCTTGGCGATCATCGCATAGTTGACGCCGCTGTAACCATGCACCGCGAACAACTTGATGCTCGCGGCGATGATTTCCGTCTTCCGGGTTTTATGGTCGATCTTGTTCGCCATCAGAAGTTGTAGGTGAGCTGCGCCGAGATGAGATGGCTGTAGGAGTTGCGGCAATTGAAGTGATACCGGGTGCCGCCCGTCAAATCCCTGACCGTGATGTAGCGGCTGCCGCGCTCCATGAGCACGAGCGAATAGCCGATGTCCAGCCTCAGCCCTTCGGCAAGATTGAAGCCGAGACCGGTGTGGACGATGTGACGGTCGCCGGAAGGCAGCATCGTCGTGCCGTATTTCTCGGTCGTCGGATCCTGGTCGTAAGTATAGCCGCAACGCGCCGTGAGCCAGTCGTTGATGTCGTATTCCGTGCCGAAGCCCAGGCGGAAAGTGTCCTTCCAGTTGAGTTTCTGCACATAGCCCGCCTTCTGCCCTGCGACAACGGCCGGAATCTTGAAGTTGATCTTGTCGACGCTTCTCCAGCCGATCGCCATCGCCGTCACGCCCACGCGCCAATCGTCGGTTATGTCGTAGTTGAGACCGACGGTGAGCGACTGCGGCAGCGTGAGCTTCGCCTTGGCCGGCGAGTGCGCATACATCGGCACCGCGAGACCGAGCGGGGAATAGATGCCGCCGTTGACATTGAAATCGCCCTTGATCACATGGTTGATGCGCGAGCGGTACATGACGCCCAGTTTGAGTTTGTCGGTGATCTTGAAGTTGCTCGCGACCAGCCAGCCGGCGTTGATGTCGTCGCCATGAAGCCTGCTCTTGGCGTTGGCGGTAAGGACGCCGGCGGAAGGCCCCCACATCGGGCGCTTGTGATTCTCAAAGTCGATATAGCTGATGCGCGCACCGGCGGCGACCGACCACCAATCGGTGAGCTTCACGGCCAATACCGGATTGAAGGTATACTGAATGATGGTCGTATCGATCGTATCTCCGGCCATGGCCCAGTGCTGGCCGTACTTGGTGCCGAGGCCGAATTCCGAATAGTTGCCGTAGCCCACGACGATGCGGTCGGTCAGCGGCACGGACAAGTAGAAGTTGGGCGCCGTGAACCAGCCCGGATTCATCTTCGTCTGCGGCTGATGGTTCACCGTCACATCGCAGAACGGATTGATGAACGTGACGCCGGCGGAGACTGACACATTCGTGACATCCGTCAAAGCGGCAGGGTTGTAGTAGACGGCCGTAGCGTCGCCAGTGCCGCCCACCAAGGCTCCAGCCATGCCGTTTCCGCGCGACGAGGCCTCGTAAATGCCAAATCCGGCACCAAACGCGCTGCTTCCCGCAACCGCCATCGCCGCCGCAAATCCAACCGCAAATATTTTCTTCATGATTGACACATCCTTTGTTTTTGTCAAATTGGCGGGTATTCTATCATATCTCGCACTCAAAAGTCAATACACTATTTTGACAATTTGCAAAAATCTGTCAATATAGCAGTCGAGGGCACTGAACCGCGTAGTCCAGCAGGTTGGACTACCAAGTCCAGAGGGCTAGACTACGAAGGAAAGGAGGCTGGACTATGAAGTCCAGAGGGCTGGACTATGAAGTCGAGGGAGCTGGATTACGAAGGAAAGGAGGCTAGACTACGAAGTCCAGGGAAATTTACAAGGCAAAGAAAGAAAAAAAAAAAAAAAAGAACCCTCAAAACCAGCGAATAGGCGTTACGGAGTGCGCGGCGAGATAATCGTTTGCCGCCTTGAAATGTCCGCAACCGAAGAAACCGCGATGCGCCGACAATGGCGACGGGTGCGCCGACGCTAAAACGAGATGGCGGCGGCGGTCGATTGCCGCCCCTTTTCTCTGTGCGCTGGCACCCCAGAGGATAAAGACCAGATTGTCGCGCCGCTCGTTCAAGACGCGCACCACGGCATCGGTAAACCGCTCCCAGCCTTGGCCGGAGTGGCTCATAGGCTTGCCTTCCGCGACGGTAAGCGTGGAATTGAGCAGGAGCACGCCGTCATCCGCCCAGCGCGAAAGGTCGCCGTCCTTCCAGTCAATCTTTACGCCGAATTCCGCCTCGAGTTCCTTGCGGATGTTGACGAGCGAGGGCGGCATCTTGCAAGGCGGCAGAACCGAGAAGCACAGTCCGTGCGCCTGGCCCGGCCCATGGTATGGATCTTGTCCAATGATGACTACTTTCACCTTGTCGAACGGCGTGCGGTTGAACGCCTCGAAAATAAACCTGCCGGGAGGATAGCACCGCCCTTTCGCGTATGCATCCTTGACGAAATCCGCCAGGCGGCGGAAGTAATCGCTCGCGAACTCCCCCGACAGCACTTGCCGCCACGATTCTTCGATCTTGACTTCCATCAGAGTTCCGTGAAAGCCTCGGCGGCGGCAAAGCGGTCGAACGCACAGTCGATGCCGCTTGCGGAATGGGCATCGGACGAAAGAATGAACTGCACTCCCGACGAGCGGAGCATTTCGCGGAACGGTGCGGCAGGATAGGCGTCGTCAAGCCACCCGCGGCTTATGGCGCCGGTATTGACTTCCGTTCTCTTGCCGGACTTGGCGAGCACGGCGGCAAATTCGCGCTCCAGTTCCAGATACCACTTGGCCGACTCGTCGAAATACGGATGCTTGCGGTTGAACTTTCTCACGAGATCGGGATGTCCGACGACATCGAAATCGAACCGCTCGACCATCTCGGTCTGCTGACGGAAATAGGCCTCCACGAACGAGCGCGCATCGCTCTGGAAATGGCTGCGTATCCCTTCGGCAAGGAGTTCCGGCGTATTGTCCACGCTCACTCTGCCGCCATCCGGCGCGATTACTTCGTGCACCGAACCAATGATATAATCGAGACCCAAGTGTGCGTAGCGCGAGCGGTCGGGATCGGTGACGCCGGGGATGAAGTCGGCCTCGCCTCCGCAAAGAATCTTGATCTGACTGCGGTATTTCTCCGCAAGCGCACGGATTTCGCGCACATAATCGAGGCCGCGTCCAGGATCGAGCGTCCACGGCGAGTTTTCCGGGAACGACATGTGGCTGGAAAAGCCGAGGACCGCGAACCCCTTGGAGATTGCAGCCTGCACCATCGCTTCGGCGGAATCCCTGCCGTCGCACCAAGTCGTGTGTGTGTGGTAGTTAGTCCGCATAACGGCGGAAGACGAGAGACGTATTTACGCCGCCGAAGGCGAAATTGTTGCTCATCGCATACTCCACGTCCATCTTGCGCCCTGCGCCCATTATGTAATCGAGCTCCGCACAGGCGGGATCCGGGTTTGCGAGGTTGAGCGTCGGGTGGAACCATCCCTCGTTCATCATCATTATGGTGAGGATGGCTTCCAGCGAGCCGCAAGCGCCCAAGGTGTGGCCCACATAGCTTTTGGTGGAGGAAATCGGGGCGGCGAATCCAAGAGCGGCGCGGGTCGCCGCGGTCTCGGCGATGTCGCCGGCTTTGGTGGCGGTGCCGTGCCCGTTCACATAGCCGATCGCCTCCGGCGCGAGCCCTGCGTCGGCGAGCGCACCCTTGAGGGCGACCTGCATCGTCTCGGCGTTGGGATTGGTCACATGGGTGCCGTCGGTGTTTTCGCAGAATCCCACGACCTCGGCAAAGATTTTCGCGCCGCGCGCTTTCGCATGATCGAGTTCCTCAAGGATCAGCGTCGCCGCGCCTTCGCCGATCACCAGCCCGTCGCGGTCGCGATCATATGGAGCGGGAGACTTCCCGGGCTCGCCGTTTTTGACCGACGTAGCATACAAAGTATCGAAAACCGCCACTTGCGTCGCGCTGAACTCCTCGCCGCCGCCGGCGATCATCATATCCTGCTTGCCGAATTTGATCAGCTCGTAGGCGCTGCCGATCGCGAGCGATCCCGAGGTGCACGCAGTGCCGGTCGGCACCAGCCGCCCGTGCGTCTTGAAGTGCACCGAAAGATTGCATGCTGCCGTCTGGGGCATGAGCTTTATGTATGTGCCGCTCGTAATGCCCACCACCTCTTTCGTCTCGAGCATCGAATGGAAATCGAGCAGCGGAGGAATCGAACCCGAGCAGCTGCCGTAGGCGATGCCAGTCTTGCCGCTCTCCAGATCCGACGCCGCAAGCCCGGCCTGGGCTATCGCCTCCTCGGCGGATTTGAGCGCATACATCGAAACCAAGCCCATCGAGCGCGTCGTCTTGCGGTTCCAATGCTCCGGCCGGACGAAATCGATGGTGCTCGCGAGGCGCGTGTTGAGTCCTTTGTATTCGCCGAGCTCTTCAAGCGCAGAGACGCAATTCTCCGTCCGCTTGAGCCGCGCAAACGCATCGGCGGCATTCTGCCCAAGGGCGCTCACGACGCCCATGCCCGTTACGACGACTCTTCTCATGCCGGCTTGTAGGAATCTTTGAGCGTCACGGTGCGGTTGAAGGCGCCGTCCCGATCCTTGACGAAATATCCGGTGCGCTCGAACTGGAAGCGCTCGCCCGGCTTCGCGTCGGCAAGCGCAGGCTCGGCAAACCCGGACACCTCGCGCACGGAACCGGGGTTGAGATAGTCGAGAAACTTCTCCGGCCCGTCTTTAAGCGGATTTTTCTCCGAAAACAGCGACTCGTAGAGCCTTGCCTTCACCGGCACGCCGGTCGCGGCATCGACCCAGTGGAGCGTTCCCTTGACCTTGCGGCCGTCGACGGCATTGCCGCCCCAGCTCTGCTCGTCCCAAGTGCCGTGGATCTCCACGACCTTGCCGGATTCGTCCTTGATGCAGCCGGTGCACTTGAAAATGCATGCGCCACGGAGCCGCACCTCCTGCCCCGGCGCCATGCGGAAGAATTTCTTCTCCGGTATTTCCATGAAGTCTGCGCGGTCGATCCAGATCTCGCGTCCGAAAACCATCTTGCGCGTCCCCGCGCCTTCGTCCAGCGGATTGTCGGGAAGTTCGATTTCGCGCGACCCCACGAAGTTGTCCACGACCACTTTCACCGGATCGAGCACCGCCATGCGTCGCGTCGCGGTCTTGTTGAGCTCCTCGCGCACGCACCACTCGAGGAGCGCGGGGTCGCTTTCGCTTTCCGTCTTGGACACGCCGATGCGCTCGCAGAACTCGCGGATTGCGCCGGGCGTGAAGCCGCGGCGGCGCATCCCGCACACGGTGGGCATGCGCGGATCGTCCCAGCCATCGACGACTTTCGTCTGCACCATCTGGAGCAACAGCCGCTTGCTCATCACGGTATGCGTGAGGTTGAGACGCGCAAACTCGCGCTGCTGCGGACGGATTTTCACGCCGCCGCGCTCGACCAGAAGCCCCATTTCGTCAAGCCTGTCCACCACCCAGTCGTAAAGCGGACGGTGCACCTCGAACTCGAGCGTGCACATCGAATGCGTCACGCCTTCGAGCGCGTCCTCGATCGGGTGCGCAAAGTCGTACATCGGGTAGACGCACCACTTGTCGCCCAGATGATAGTGCGAAACGTGGCGGATGCGGTAGATCACCGGATCGCGGAAATGGATGTTGGGCGAAGCCATGTCGATCTTCGCCCTGAGGCACCACTCGCCATCGGCGTATTTCCCGTCGCGCATCTCGCGGAATATGCGCAGGTTCTCCTCCGGCGGCGTGTCGCGGCGCGGCGACGGAACGCCCGGCTTCTCCGGAACTCCGCGGTACGCCTTCCACTCCTCCTGCGTCAGATTGCAGCAATACGCCTGACCGGCGCGAATGAGATTCTCCGCGATTTCGTACATCTTGTCGAACATGTTCGACGCATTGTAGAAGCCCGGCTCCTTGCCGTCGCCCTCGCCCGACCACTTGAAGCCGAGCCACGAAATGTCCTTCTTGATGTTCTCGGCATATTCGTCGGACTCTTTGGCCGGATTCGTATCGTCCATTCTGAGATGGCAATCGCCGCCGAAGAGCTCCGCCATGCCGAAATCCACGCAAATCGCCTTAGCGTGTCCGATATGGATGTAGCCGTTCGGTTCCGGAGGGAAGCGCGTCACCACTTTGCCGCCGGTTTTCCCGGCGGCGACATCGCCCTCGATCCACTGGCGCAGAAAGTGCCGCGACGTATCAGATTCGTTCATTCTTCGATAATCTCCGCTTCCGCGAGCGCCGCATAGTCGTTGCCCGCATGGTTGTTGAGTGCGGTAAGGCGGTAGAACTTTACGCCCTCAACCGCGACCGGGAAGACGATATCCTGTTCGTCGCGCGTCGTGGCGAGCGTATAGACGCCCATGTCGCGCCACGTTTCGCCGTTGGCGCTGATCTCCAGCTTGACATCCTTGAGCATGCCGTTGACGCCGATCTGGCGCTGCCACACCTTAAGCCCCTTCATCTTTTTGGGCGCAGCAAGCTCCACCGCGATCACATGCGGGAAGTTGCCCATCGTGGTACCATACTGCGAATGCCAGATGGTATCGAGGTCGCCGTCGATGAGATGGTCGGGCTCGCCGTGGTCGGGCTCGCGGCTCGAGCACATGGATATCTTGTCGGCAATTGCCGCCGCGCGTTCGGGCAAGAGCGCGTCAAGCGCCGTCATTACCCCTTCCGCAGGCAGTTCGCGCGGGTCGAGCCGCTCGTCGTTCACGCTCAGGGTGAAGATCATATCGAAATCGCGATCCGTCCTGACGATATCGCGCTCGATCGGCGCCGGGCCGCAGCTGGCGCCGCCAAGACCGCGCACCGCCGCGAATATCCCGACTTGCGTCGCCTCGGATTGCGGCAATTCCTCGGCATGGACGCACGCCATGAGCTGCGCCGCCGTCCACGGATTGACCGAGAGCGAGAACTGTTCGCCAAGCGTGCGCACCGTAATGCCGTTCACAAACCGGAAACCGTAGACGTCTTCGCGGTTGCCGCAGTCCTCGGTGCGCGAATAGGGGAAGAAGAACTCTGCCGGCGTCAATTGCCAGCGGCCGATGAACGCGCCGGACTTGCGGTCGGGATAGTTTTCGAACGGCCCGCGCCCGAACCACTGCACAAGGTCTGCATCATCACGCTTCTGACTCCAGGCAAGTCCGATGCGCGGAATTTCCGCCTTGGGTCCGAGCGGACGGATTTTCACCGCGCAGACAAGTTCGCCGTTCGCGTGCATCGTCCACTTCGCGGCCACTGCGAATTTGAGCCGTGCCTTTTCGTTGCCCTGCCACACGGCCTTGGAGAGGACGCTCTTGGAACCGTCCTCGCCAGTCTCGATTGCGCCAAGCTGGCAATCGGTCGCCTTGAGATCGTCGAGCCCCAGCGCAAGCCACATCTTCTTGAAATATTCCTCGTTGGAGACCGGCGAACGGAACGCATCGAGTTTCATCGGCGACGCGAGCAATTCGCGCATTCCCGCGGCATCCTTGCGGTAGACGGAAGACGGCAGTCCCGTCGCGGCGGAGATGGTCACGCTCGTGCCTTGCGCCTTGAGCACCGCGCCGCCGGCGGTCGTCTCTGCGGCGACTTCGCCGGCATCGCCATCGAAAAGCCTGCGTTCGACGGGGAAATCGATCTGGTCGGACGCAATCTGCCGCCCGTTTTCCGTGAACTTGAAGCGGATCGCACACACCCCGCCGTAGTCGCGCCAGACACTGAGCACGCGCGGCGGCATATTGAAGGTCCGCCCGGTCTGGGGCTTGATGTGCGGATCGCGCACCGGTCCGCCTTCGGCAAGATTGACATTGCCGCGCGCAAAAGGCTCGCCGCCGCGATACGCCGTCCACGAACACGTCACATTGCGCGAATCGACGAAGTAGTTCTTGTTCCTGACCGTGAAGGTGGCATGGTTTTCGCCCGGCGTGACGCTCCAATTCTGGAAGACATGGGCGATTTCAGAATAGCCCGGCTCGGGGGTGCGGTTGGAAAGGACGCAGCCGTTCATGCAGAACATGCCGTCATTGGGCTTGTCGCCGAATTCGCCGCCGAAGGCCAGAATCTTCTTGTCGCCATCGCCTGTCTTCTTCCAAAGCCCCTGGTCCACCCAGTCCCAAATCGTCGCGCCCAAGATGACATCGGAACTTTCGATGGCGTCCTGATAGTCCTTCAAATTGCCCATCGCGTTGCCCATGTTGTGGGCATACTCGGAGATGTAGAACGGCTTGGGCGAAGAAGAAGCCGCCGCCTTCTGCCAAACCCAGTCGACCGCCGGGTATTGGCAGCCGTCCATGTCGGCCACGCTCCAGTCGCGCTCGTAGTGCGTTGGACGCGTCGTGTCGCGCGCCTTGATTGCATCGCGCGCGGCGGCGAAGTTTTCTCCGGGCCCCGCCTCGTTGCCGTAGCTCCAGATGACTACGCAGGGATGGTTCTTGTTGCGCTCGACCATCGCCAGATTGCGCGCCACCGTCGCGTCGCGCCACTCCGGGCGGTGCGAAAGCGAATTCTCACCGTAGCCGTAGCCGTGCGTCTCGACATTCGCTTCGTCCACGACATACAGGCCGCGCGTGTTGGCGAGATAATAGAAGTAGTCGTCCTGCGGATAGTGCGAGCAGCGGACCGTATTGCAGTTCGCCGCCTTGAGCATCTCCACGTCCTGCTCGCGGCGCGAGTCGGGCACGAAGTGGCCGTACATCGGGTCGCTCTCGTGCAGATTCGCGCCTTTGAGCTTGATCTTCCGCCCGTTGAGGAAATATCTGCCGTCCCTGATCTCGCTCACACGGAATCCGAAGACCGCGCTCACGAATTCGCTCCCGTTGGAAAGCACGACCTTGTAGCAATTCGGCTCTTCCGCGCTCCAGAGCCTGGGCGATTCCACCACGAGCGTCTTGTCCGTCGTCCGCCCGACCAGTTCGTCATCCCAAGTGTAGAGCGAAAGTTCAACATCGCCCTCGACCTCCGCATTCAAAATCCAATCGCCGGAATAGTCGCCTTCCTTGGCGGGCGCGGCGGTGAGGAAGAAATCCCTGATCCGGTCTTTCGGACGCGAAATGAGCCACACATGGCGGAAGATTCCCGAAAGCCGGAACATGTCCTGATCCTCAAGGTAGCTGCCGTCGGAATAGCGGTAGACCTCGAGCCGCACCGAATTGACGCCCGAGTGGACGATCGATGTCACATCAAACTCCGCCGGCGTGCGCGAATCCTTGGAGAATCCCATGTAGCGCCCGTTCACCCACAGGTAGAAGAAACTGTCGACGCCATCGAACTTCAGGAAATAGCGATCTTTCGCGTTTTTGCGTTCGATCGTAAAGTTGCGGCGGTAGATGCCTACCGGATTGCGCTCGGCGAAACTCGTATACTGTCCGGGCGGATCGAGCATGACGCGGGAACCGCCGGGGGCGTCAGGCTGGAAGGGATAGGTTATATTGGTGTAAAGCGGCGTTCCCCAGCCGCCGTTTTTTCCCGCCCCCATCGCCTGCCAGGAGCAGGGAACCTTGATGAGCGCCCACTCGCCCGTGCCCTTCTTGTCGGGGGTCGGCGCCCAGTTGAACACCCAGTCGGTCTCGCTGTCGAGCGAGACGGTGCGATCGGAATGCTGCGGCAGAATCTTGAGTGCGCCTTCAAGCGTGGAGAAGGAGGAAAACGCCGCCCTCACCGGTTCCTTGCCGAGTCCAAGCTTCTGATTGTTCTGCCATTCGTCGCCGACCGGAGCGAGCGCAATCAATGTCAAGATCGCCGTAACCATTCCATGCATTCCTTTCCCTGGATATTCAGACTGAAAGACCCGCCGTTTCGCGGCGGGTCTTTATCGAACCTCTTAGTTGAGTTCCATGCGACCGCGGCGCGAACGGTTGCGGATACGCGCACGTTGCGATTTCTTCCTCGCCTTGACGCAAGGCTTTTCGAAGTAGCGCTGGTCGCGCAAGGTCTTGATGAGGCCCTCCTTGTCGAGGATCTTCTTCATGCGCTTGAGGCCGCGCTCGACGCTCTCGCCCTTCTTGAGCTTCAGAACGATTGCCATCTCACTTCACCTCCTTCGCAGGCTCGGCGGTCTCCTCCGCCTTGGCGGCGACCCACTGGAGAACGCACGTTTCCGCGGCGTCGCCCTTGCGGGTGCCGAGTTTCACGATGCGGGTGTAGCCGCCGTTGCGACCGGCCATCCGGGGCGCGATCTCCGCAAACAGCTTCTGCACCGCATCCGGGGAGACAAGCCTCGCCGCCGCGAGCCGACGCGCCGCAAGCGTGCCCTTCTTCGCGAGGGTCACGGCCTTATCGGCATCCTTGCGCACTTCCTTGGCCTTCGGCAGCGTAGTCACGATCGACTCCGCCAGAATGAGGTTGGTGACCATGCTCCGCATGAGCATCGCGCGATGCTCCGAAGAACGGCCGAATTTTTTCATCAATCTTTGGTGACGCATTTGAAATATCCTTCCTTATTTCTTCTCCAGGAGTTCCGGATCGAACTTGTATCCGAGGCAAAGCCCCAGCTCGACGAGTTTCTCCTTGATCTCGGTGAGCGACTTCTTGCCGAAGTTGCGGTACTTGAGCATGTCGGCCTCGGTCTTCGCGGCGAGCTCGCCGACAGTGGCGATGTTCGCGTTGTTGAGGCAGTTTGCCGCACGCACCGAAAGCTCGATCTCGTTCACGGACATGTTGAGAATCTTGCGCAGGCGCTCGCGCTCGTTGGCGTTCTGCCGCGTCTCGTCCTCGAACTCCACATCCAGGCTCTCGCCGCCGTACTCCACGAAAACGTCAAGGTGGTGGCGAAGAACCGCCGCCGCAGTCTTGAGCGCCTCCTCGGGAGCGACACGGCCGTCGGTCCAGATGTCCAGCACGAGCTTCTCGTAGTCGGTGCGCTGGCCGACGCGCGTATTCTCAACCATGAAGTTGCAGCGCGTGACCGGCGAGAATATCGAATCGATCGCAATCCTGCCGATTTCCTGCTCGGGACGCTTGTTGTCGTCGGCAAGGCAGAACCCGCGGCCGATCTTCACCTCCGCCTCGAGTTCCAGAGTCCCGTCGACATCAAGCGTGCAGATCTCGAGATCGGGATTGAGCACCTGGACATTGTTGTCCGCCGCGAAATCCTTGGCCGTCACCTTGCAAGGCCCCTTGGCCCTAAGCGAGATGTTCAAGGTATCGCGCGAATAGGTCTTCAAGAGCACCTTCTTGAGATTGAGGATGATATCGGTGACATCCTCCGCGCAGCCCGGAATGGTCGAGAACTCGTGGCTCACGCCCTTGATTTTGATCGAGCTGATGGCCGCGCCCTCGATGGACGAGAGCAGGACCCGGCGCAGGGAGTTGCCGATCGTACGCGCATAGCCTATCTCGAAAGGCTCCGCCGTGAACCGCGCGTAGTTGGGGTTGACGCGCTCGCCAGCTTCCTGGCGTTCCACCTTTGCGGGCATCTCGAAACGGCTTAGACGAATAGGCATTTGTTATCTCCTGACTTCTTTTGGTTTGACGCTTCGGCGGGTTTAGCGCGAGAAGAATTCGACGATCAGCTGGATCTCGATGTTCTCGGGTATCTCGGCGCGCATCGGGACGCTGAGCAGCGAACCCTGCATCGTCGCGTCATCCCAGCTGAGCCATGCGACCGCGGGAGACTTGCGCAACTTGAGCGAATCCTGAATGGCGACGAGCCCCTGGCTCTTCTCCTTGACGCTCACCACCTCGCCGGGCTTCAAGATGCGGCTGGGGACGTTGCAGATCTTGCCGTCCACCGTGATGTGGCGGTGCGTCACGAGCTGGCGCGCGCCGCTGCGGGTGGGGGAAAGACCGAGACGGTAGACGACGTTGTCGAGGCGCGTTTCGCACATCGCGAGGAACGCATCGCCCTTCGTGAAGCCCTCCTTGGCCTTGGAGCGGTCGAAGAACAGACGGAACTGGCCTTCGCGCATGCCGTAGATGGCCTTGGCCTTCTGCTTTTCGCGCAGCTGCACGCCGTATTCGGAGACTTTCTTGCGCTTCTTGTTGGCACCATGCTGTCCCGGCGGATTCGAACGGCGATCCAAAACCTTGTCCGGCCCGAAAATCGGCTCGCCGAAACGGCGCGCCAGCTTGGAACGAGAACCTGTGTAACGACCCATGATCAAACCCTCCTGCGTTTACGTGCGCGGCAACCGTTGTGCGGAACCGGCGTGGTGTCCGTGATCTGCGTCACGCGGATGCCTGCGGCCTGAATGGCGCGCACCGCGCTCTCGCGGCCCGCCCCGGCGCCCTGCATCCTCACTTCGCACTCGTGCATTCCCTTGGCGACCGCAACGCGGGCGGCGTCCTGCGCCACCATCGTCGCCGCAAACGCCGTCGACTTGCGCGACCCCTTGAAGCCTGCCTTGCCGGCGGAACTCCAGCTGATCACGCCGCCGCGCGCATCGGCGATCGAAACCTGGGTGTTGTTGAAGGTCGACCTGATGAACGCAATGCCGGCGGGAATCGACTTCCCGCTCTTTTTCGCCTTGACGGCTTCCTCGCCGCCCTCGGCCGCCGCCGCGGGAGCGGCCGCATTCTTGACTTCTTCTGCCATAATAGCCTATTCTCCCTTCGCCTTAGCGTCCTGCCTGCTTCGGCATCGCGATCGATACGCGCTTGCCGCCCTTGCGGGTGCGGGCGTTCGTCTTCGTGCGCTGCCCGCGCACGGGCAAGCCCCTCTTGTGCCGCAATCCGCGATACGACCCGATCTGGATCAAACGGCGGATGTTCTGGCTGACTTCACGGCGAAGATCGCCCTCGACCCGGAAATGATCCTGGATATACGTGGTCAGCGCGTGGATCTCGTCTTGAGTAACGTCGTCCGCCTTCTTCATCGGATCGACATTGCAGGCCGCCAAAACGTCGTCAGCGCGCTTTGGCCCGATTCCGTGGATATATCTCAAGGCAATGCGGATATGCTTCTTGCCGGGGATGTCCACACCCATCATTCTAGGCATGTTTCTACCTTACCTTTCTTAACCCTGACGCTGCTTGTGGCGCGGGTTGGTACAGATCACGCGCACCACGCCTTTGCGGCGAATGATGCGGCAGTTCTCGCATATGCGACGAACAGAGGAACGTACTTTCATGTTTTTGTTGTTCTTTTTATGGTCGAATGAATAACATATTATACCATAAACCCGCTTCTCTTGTAAAGGGGGTATTTTCACTTTGTGATTTCCGCTGGGGTGTATTCAGCGGTTAAAAATCCCCCCGCACCAAGAAAACAACGCTGCACTTCGTAGTCTAGAGGTCTGCACTACGAAGTGGAGGAGTCTGCACTACGAAGAAAAGATGGCTGCACTACGAAAGAAAGAGGGCTGGACTTCGTAGTCTAGGAGGCTGGACTATGAAGTAAAGGGAGGCGGACTAGCCCGCCTAGGGATGCCGCCGCACAGCGTCGAGCACGAGGGAAACGAGGGTGAGGCCGAATGCCGCCGTCACCGTCATAAGCGAACCGCGTCCGGCAACCTCCGAAACGCACGGTGTCTCGCTTGAACAGACGCAAAGGAAGTCGCCTTTAATTTTGCCGCCAAGTTTGCGGAACCTTCCGCGAAGCGCACGCGCCAGTCCATCGCCCTCGATCTTGCGGAATTGCGACACTTGGATTTTCGTGGGATCGGTGCGCAACGCCGCACCCATGGACGAAAAAAGGCGCGTTTTGCCGCCGCAGGCAAGGGTGCGCAAAATGAGTTCCGCCTTGTCCGCCACCGAATCTATGGCATCGACCACGAAGTCGAACGACGCAAGATCGAAATTGCCGGCGGTTTCCGGCGTGAACCGCTCGGCGCGGGCGGCGATATCGGCATCGGGCGCAATCTCCAAAAGCCGGCGACGCATCGCCTCGACCTTCGCTTCGCCCAAGGTCTTCGAAGTCGCCATCGCCTGGCGATTCAGGTTGGACGCGGCAACCGTGTCGGAATCGACAAGCGTCAAATGGCCAAGTCCCGTGCGCACCAGCGCTTCGGCGCACCAACTGCCTACGCCGCCGATGCCAAAGACAATCACCTTCGCCGTCTTGAGGCGTTCTATCGCATCCGACCCCAAAACGATTTCCGAGCGCGAAAATCTCGAATCGCAAGCCATTTGCCGCAAACTACTTGCTTTCGTAGGGACGGATGCGCAGCCGGGCGCCAAGTTCTTCGCAAATGCGGCGGCAATTCTCCTGCTGCGCTGGCGTAGTCACGGGAGAGTCGACAATCGTCATTACGACATCGATCCCCAGCCGGGCGGCATTCTGCGCAAAGTGCTTCATCGCGGGATATGCCGCCGCGCCAAACTTGGGGCGGCACACCGCGAGATATTCCGCAGGGTCGTCGGTGTTGAGCGAAATGGAGAGCGTATCGACCTTCCCGACGAAATCCGGCGCCGTATCGCGGTTCCAGATCAAGTCGGAAAGCCCATTGGTGTTGACGCGAATCTTGGGCGCGTCGGGTCTGGCCTTCAGGTGCGCCGCGGCGGCAAGCAAAACGTCAAGCCGCTCGGTAGGCTCGCCATAACCGCAGAAAACGACTTCGCGGAACTTGCTGAAATCCCATGCGTCGAGCGCGGACACGACTTCATCAAGAGTTGGCTCGCGCTCGAGCCAGAGATTTCCGCTGCCGAAGATTTCCGGGCCATTCTGGCGCAGACAGAAAGTGCAGGCGCAAGGGCAGCGATTCGTGAGATTCACATAGACCGCGTCCTTCACCCGATAGGTCACGGTCATCATTATTTCCTGCGCCCCATGATGCGCAAAAGATTGAGGAACAGGTTGACGAAATCGAGATAGAGTTCGAGTGCGCCTGCAATTGCGAGACGGTTCGCGGTCGGCGCGTCCAACTGCGCTTTCATCGCCGCAAGGCGTTTGATCTTCTGGGCGTCATACATTGTGAGGCCGCAGAAAACCACAATTCCGGCGAGCGAAAGCCACCAGTCGAAGGCCGTGCTCCTCATGAAAATGTTGACGATCGAGGCGACAATGATGCCGACGAGCCCCATGAAGCACATCGATCCGATTCCGGAGAGGTCGTCCTTGGTGCGCGTTCCCCAAATGGCGAGCGCACCGAACATGGCGGCGGTGATGAAGAAAACGCGCGTCACGAGCGCAAGTTCGAACGCTATGAGCACAACCGAAAGCGTCAGGCCGTTGACTGCGGAATAGACGAGGAACATCGCGCAGGCCGCGGCCGGCGGCAGTTTGCGGAGCGATGCGGAGAGAACGACCACCAGCGCGAGTTCTGCGATTATGCACACCGTCCAGCCAGGACCGGCGAGAACCATTTGCCACAATCCGCTCGCGGCGACCCACCACGCGACAATGCCGGAGACCGCCAGCCCCAGCGCCATCCAGCCGTAGACCCGGCGGAAGATGCTTGCCGTTGCGACCGCAGCGGGGGTTTCGACGACCTCCGCGCCGCTCGCCAATTCTTGTGCGTATTTTTCGTAGTCAACCATTTTCTGCTCCTTTCTTGAAATTGTCCAGCCAATCTGAAAGCGACGGAAAAACCGGCGCGATTTTGCGGATTTCATCGTCCGCAGGGCGGCGGTCGGGGATAAGGACGGCTTGGCATCCGGCATCCACCGCCGCGCGAATGCCGCCAAAGGCATCCTCGAAAACGATGCAATCCCGAGGCGCGAGACCAAGGCGCTCCGCCGCCAAAAGGAAAATATCGGGATTGGGTTTGCCGCGCGCCACTTCCTCGCCGGAAACGATTGTATCGAACATTCCGCGCAGCGAGGTGGAATCGAGATTCCAGTCTATGCAATCGCGCGGCGAGGACGAGGCGACAGCGGTCTTTACCGCGTTTTCACGGCACCACGAGAGAATCTCGCGAACGCCAGGCTTCACGACCGGCGGCGCGGCGAGCAAAAGCCGCCTCGCCTCCACCATGACTTCATCGATATAGCCCTCTACATCGTCGATTTTGACAAACTCGGAAACCTTCGCGCCAATCTCTCCTCGCCCATGGCCGCAGATAAGGCGCGTCATTTCGTCGGTAAAACCATACCCATGACGATCGGAAACCCCCGTCCAGGCCTTGGCATAGACGCGTTCGGTATCGAACAAAAGTCCGTCCTGATCGAATATGGCGCCCTTAATCTTCATTGCGGACCAAAAGTCCCGTAGTCCATTCGCCGATCGTTTTGCGGGAGACCTCCTTGAAACCGCGCTTGGTGAAGGCGGCGAGGACATCATCGTAGATCTCCGCAAGGATGCCGGAGATTATCAAATCGCGCTTTGCCGCCGCGGTTATCTCGTCGGCGAACTTGACGAGCAAAGGACCGAGGATATTCGCGGCGACGACATCGGCCCGACCAAGATCCTTGCGGACTTTCGCCCCCAGACCATAGCGGAAGAATTCGATTTCTTCGCCGTTGAAACGCGCATTCTCGCGCGCCGCCGCAACCGCCTCCTCGTCCACGTCGAATCCCGCGACCGGCGCAAACCCCAGTTTCTGCGCGGCTATCGAAAGTATTCCCGAGCCGCATCCCATATCGAGAAAACTGCCGCCGCGAGGAGCAACTTCATCGATATACTGCAGACAAGCCTTGGTCGTCTCATGCTTGCCGGTCCCGAACGCGAGGCCAGGATCGATGGTTATGACGATCTCGCCGCCATTGACCTCTGGCTTAGGCTCCCACTCCGGATGCACGATAATGCGCGGACTTGCGCGCTCGGTCGTGAAGTGGCGGCGATAGGCGTATTTCCAATCTTCGTCGGCTACCTCGCGCACGAGGATATCGGCCTCGACGCCGACAATCTCCAGCGCGGCGGCAAGCGCGTTTTTGGCATCGGCGATTCTTTCCCGGTCGGGGAAGTAGATCTGGACGTCCGCCAGTTTCGCCTCAATGCCGCGGTAAGAGGATAAAATCAAATCCCCTCCGTCGAAAACTTCGAAGAGGGGATTTACCTTGCTGTCCGGAATCGAACAGTAGACTAGCGTCATGCGACCTTCGCGGCTTTTCTGGCTACGAGTTTCTTGACGACCGTCGGGCGCTGCACGAGCACGCGCACATCTTCGTCGCCCATGAGCTTGACATCATCCTCGCTCATCCCGAACTTGACGAGACGGCGACGCTGCGCAGCGTTCTTGCGCGCCTTGTCGGCGGGCGTTTTGCACGGACGGACGTGAGATTCCTTGCGGAGTGTACGACCTGTTCCCATTTCTTACCTCTACTTTCTTTCTTTAAGTTTTGACCTTACAGGTCGTTGAGAGCCGCTACGCCAGGGAGCGTCTTGCCTTCGAGGAACTCTAGGCTCGCGCCGCCGCCGGTGGAGATGTGGCT
>DFFF01000027.1 GCA_002369235.1 Verrucomicrobia bacterium UBA3783 | reverse complement strand
TTAGCTACCTTGTGTTGTGATTTGATGCACTTTGGATTTGTCTTGCAATAGCCGCTTGTATCTGTGCCGGTAGCTACCGGTTGTGATTTGATGCACTTTGGATTTGTCTTGCAATATTGGAGCGATTTCGCCCTTTATTGCAAGGACTTACCCAAATAAATCTTGAATGAAATTTCCGCTTGTATTCGCAGCAAAACCCAAAATCCGACAAATTTAAAATAATTCCAGTTGCACAAATTCCTGCGGCGGCGGCTTGCGTAACTTGCCGGTGAAATTGATTGTCTGGCCGTATTGCACATCCGTAATCTTCACTATTGACACAAAACCTTCATCAGGCACCATACCCTTCACCCTGTTTATATGCACATTCGCCGACTCAAGACTTGCACAATGCCTTATGTAAACCGAAAACTGATGCATGACGAATCCATCTTTCATCAAATCTTTGCGGAATATAGCCGCATCCTTGCGTTGCTTTTTGGTTTCGGTCGGCAGGTCAAACATAACGAAAAGCCACATCACACGATATCCGCATAAGGCTTGTGCTTCAGGCTCGATCATTTGAAAGACGGCAAAACCAATTCTTCAGTCTTTTTTAAATAGTACTTGGCAAGCGAACTCGTTGTGTATGAAAGTGCAACCATCAACGGCCGACGCAGCTCCCCCATCGTCACATCGCAAGTCAACATTTCCAACAGCCGCTTTTTGTGTCCGGGACAAAGTTCCTTTACCGGCACATCGAATGGCGGCACTTTGCCTAGGACATATTGATCCACAAATGGGCGATATGGTTCCATAACATCGTCAGCCAGACAAAAAGCATTGTAGCGATTATGATGATGAACGCCCTTGACGCAAACAAGACCAGACCCGACAAGCGCTCTGGCAACGCCAGCACGCAATATGGCATAGCCGTAATTTAGCGCGACATTCGGCCATTCCCCGTCTCGACTGCGGACAAAACTTGGCGTGGGCGCAAGTGCTCTAAAGTAAATCCTTGCCGCCTGCGCTTCAAGATTACCTTCGTCGTAATTCTTGACCTCCTCCGCCATATTAAACAGCCGCTTGCTCTCTGACGCACCTAGCCTTTCTAGCAAAGCCGCTTGATTGAAAATTTTCTGCCTCACTATCTGCCGCCAAATACGCCCGTTGACCGCGTCGGACGCGGCAAGTTGCGCTTCGGTAGTTTCTTGCGAGGTAGAATTGGCGGCGAAAGGCAGGAGCTGGGCGCTAGGGTGGTGCGTTTTGTCGCAAACCACCAATGCGGTATTGTTTTCGGCCAGCGCCTGCATCGCCGCTGTGGAGATAGTCATAAGCCCGGTATCGACTATCACCATTCCCAAATCTTCAATCGGGAAAGTTCTGTGCACATCGCCCTCGCCATCGTATACAAGTTGCCCCAAGTGCAACCTCAGCTTCCCCGGCGACGAAAACGAGAGCGTTTTGGCTATCATTACTTTATCACTTTATCGATTGCCTGAACCGCACTGTCCCATCAAGTTCCATATTGAAATGAATTCCTTCAAACCAGATCTGCTTAAGGTAAACTTTAGGACCGATCAAGAGCATTTCGTGCGGGTTCTCAAAATCGATTTTCGATTCTCCCTTCTTGTTCTTGCCAATTGCCGGCAACTCTTTTTCAAGATCCTTGGCCGCCCTGGCTTCGGAATGCAAGCGAAGCGTTATATACGGATATTTCCCTATATAGTTGAACTTGACCACTTTATACAAGTGTCCGCGCTTGTCGCCATCGTGTGTGAAGGCCATTGTTCCAGGGTAAACATATCCAACAAAACCCGGCTTCTTATTACACGGCATATAATCAGCCTTTTTGTGGTTCTGCGCCCAATATAGCGAGTTGTCTAATTTGGCATCAGGCGGATTGTCGAAAATCGCCAACCGGAAGTTCGAACCAGTTCCCGATTCCACATAATACGGATTCTTGTATGGTTTCGTAGATGGCATCGTGTGGTTGCGCAATTCATTGCAGGTGTCTTTATGCGCATATATTCTTGCTTTATTGACGGGAACTCCAGAGGACATTCTGATATCTCCTGGTTCGACATTGGTCTTCCCGGATTGCTCAAGTCTAGCGATAGCATCCGCTACTATCGCATTTATTGCAGGATCGACAATTTTGTCAATTAGCGCCTTTGCGTTCTTTACCGGACCAATAAGACTCTTGCGCACTACGAATGCCTTGTCTTCGCTACCCGGCTTCATAATGCAACCATAGAATGTTTCTTTGTGCAGTTGTCCGCGAACAGTGTCGCCTCTAGACAATACTGCACTTACAACTTTGGATGGATCCTTGCTGTTTACGTGTGACTTGGCGAGAACATTGCGTTTTGAACTCTGTTTGAGTGTTGTCTGACGCAAGACATGTTTTACCAAAATATCTTCTGCCGCCTTACGGACTTTTTCGGCGAAATTCTCGTATGGCGCGGGGCAGACATCACACGGACGGGGATGTATCGTCCCATCATCCTTCAGCGCCGAACAAATGGCGTTGAAACGCGAAGGCGTAAGTGCAGCAATTACCATCGCATCTTTGGCATGATGCGTGTGATTGGTGCGGTCTTTCGCTTCATCGCCTTGAAGCCCCCATGCCTTGCGAGCAAAAGCAGTAGCCGCACCGTTGACCGCATACACTTCATCATAGACGCTTTCGAGCAATTCCACAACATGGGAAGACATTATTCCAGTGTCAACGAGTTGCCTCCTTTTGAATCCATTAAGTTTCCCCTCTTCAGATGACAATTTCTCAGGCTTGACCAAGAAGCGATTTAGCTTGTCGCGCCAATAATCAAGTTCCAATTCAATGAGATTAGCCTTCTCTTGCGCCTTGTTGTGCGACACGGCGTCGACGCACCCTTTGGCTCGTCCTCTTTGCTTTTGATATGCGGCTTTCAGCAATTCGACTTTTTCTTCCCATGGTTTCAGGTTTACTTTGATTGCCGACCCCCATTGGGCAGAAACTTCGTTAAAGTTTGGACATTGCGACGGCACTTGTCCGCGTTTGACCTGTCGATTGTAGACAGCATCGCAAATCGTCTTGTTGGCCAGCGAATCATCTCCCGAAAGCGAACGAGGTATGGTATGCTCTATATCAAATTCATTGCCATTGAATAATTGCGTTATCCTTATCTGCCGCCCTGTATAAAGGCACTTGCCGTCCTGTTCTTTCCAAAGAACATACCTGTCAATCGCTTCTTCGGTTGGCTTGATGCTTAGTTTGGCGATTTCCTCGCGTGCCTCTTCTCTCAATTTCGCGCGCTCGATATTCCACTTTTTAATCGCATTGCGCTTGGCAAGGTTGTTTACTCCGCGCGCCAGCTCGATGCGGATTGTCGTTTTCTTGTCGATCTTGCCAAGGCCAGAGAGATGATTCACGAGCCTTCTGAGCATCGTCATAGACCGCTGCACAAGCGGGTTGCGGATCATGCCCAACTTCACTTCTGGTATGCGCGGCGTAACAGGCTTGACTATTTCCCCTTTCCCGTTTTTGTAGGTTTTTTGCCCGATGTACTTGCTTTCGCAATTGGTATATAGTTTGCTCCACATGGCATCATCCACGCCAAATTCAAAGCGCAAACAATTCTCTTCGCGGTCGCTCAGGTTGATGAAATCGTCTGGAAGTTTATGGCCCTCGTATCTTTCCTTTTCTTGGCGATATTCAAAACCGATTTCATCCAGTCTCCGCATAACGGCTTCGCCATCACGCGCCCAGTTCTCCATGAGATCAGGCAATTTCGCCAAAAGCAATGCGTGCCGCAAGTTTCTCCCCATCCGCAAAAACGGCAATATTTTATTTATCGCCTTGAGGGAGTATTTAGCATAGCCGTCTTTGATTTTGATTTTAGCCAGTTTATCGCATTCTTCTTCGGTCAAATCTCCATCTACCAACAAGCGCGGACGAATCTCTTTGTCTATCCCCTCGTTGGCTTTCTTGTTGAAATGCTTGAGCATCCACTGTCTCAATTTCGCCTCGTCATCAAAAAACGAAAGCGCATCAAACAGTGCTTGCGCATCATACTTTTTGTTGCCGAAAGTTTCGTTTAGCGAGCAACTCACCGTATTTGCGGTCATTACTTCTTCTGCGGTGTGGTAGTAAAACTCCATTCCGGTTTTCTTCAGCTCTTTGCCGAGCTTTTTCATTATGGTTCCAAACTTGAAATTGCTCTTGCGGCAGAAACAATCCAAAACCGCCGGACGATATTCCTTAGGAAGCGGAAGCTTTTCTCCTTCGCCGTTTGTTTGCACCAAGCGCAAGTTGTTTACGAAAGCCAATGTCCTGAATTCCTCAAACGCCGGATGGGCGATCCTGCACCTCGGATGATCAGGTTCCAGCGGACAACTTCCTACAAGATGTTTCTGTGATCTGAGCGGACGTTGATAGAATATTGCTTCATGCACCTTCTCTCGAAAGTCATCTCCAGGCACAAAACCTTGAGCGTCCATGATTGCCGCGAATTCAGCCTCGTAATGTTCGATTCGTCCAGTATATCTGGCGCGGATGCGCTCTTTAACTTTCTTGCTTTTGTTTGTTTCTAAAATCTTATTGAAATATTGACCCAGTGTCTTGCATCCTGCGGCGGCGATTTCATCCGTCAGCCGGGCGATGTCTCCTTTGACCTTGCCCAAATCTTTGTCTGTCTCCTCTCCTTGCGCATCGGCATCCTTTCGGGAACTCTTGAACCCTCTTCTTTGCGCCAGATGGTAAAGCGCCCTGCCTAGCGTCATGGGGTCGACCTTTCCGCTTGCGGCGGCGGCGCGATCCGCATACGGATTCGACAAATCCGAAGAATGCAACCACTCGATATACGCCTTGTTGTTTAGCGGAAAGACCCCTTCCTTGCGCCATCTGGCAAGTTCTTCCTCCGTCAGCGGCGTCATTTTGTTTTCGATAAGAATTTTCAGTAAAATCCATTTGCGGATCTTGCGGCGAAATTTCATGCGCCGGCCCATTCTGGCCGCTCGGCGTAGCGCAGCAGGCGTCTCCAAGGTATCGTTATTCGGGTCTATGCCTTCAGGGAAAATCAAAACGCCCTTGTCTTTTATATCCCCAGTTATGTCGTCCAAAATAGCCCACCCAAGCGAATTCGTCCCCAGATCGATTCCAAGTGTCTTGTCGCTCATTTTATTTCCTTTTCACTATTGCAATTCAGTGTTGAAATTTGATATAATATTATTGCATCTTATCACAACAAGGCTATATGCCGAAGTCGTTCTAAGACTGCGTGCCGGTTCGCCGGCACTTTTTTTTTCTCTCTCTTCGTCATCTCCAAAAGTCGGATGCCTTTACAACAACCTTCCTCTTTGTTTGCGAATTATACCAAAAATCCACTAAAAAGACAAGAGTTTGAAACTTGCTGGATTATACCAACTCTAAAAATGTCGATTGAAAAAGTAGACTCTTTTGACCGAATATATTGCCAGGGGCGCGGGGAGGAATTTTTCGATTCTTCGATTGCCGCCCTGCCAAGTCTAGGGGGCGTTCCCTGCGAAGTGGAGAGGGCTGGACTGCGAAGTGGAGGTGGTTGGACTACGAAGTCTAGGGAGCTGGACTGCGAAGTGGAGAGGACTGGACTACGTAGTGGAAAGGGCTGGACTGCATAGTGGGTGAAGGGATTGTTTCATGACTAGACTAGGCGGCAATGTTCGCAAAACGGGTGTATTTGCAGGCAAAATTCGCGATAAATCTGTATTAAACCCTGCAAAAGCACGTTATTTCCAGAATACATGGCTGGATTGTGGTCTCGTCCGAACATCCTGAAGGCCGTAAGCCGCATCACGTCAGATATGTCCTCCGGCGGCAGCCAATCCGGAATTTTGCCGGAAAAAGGCACAATTACATTGGAAAGAATCGCGGCGGCACGGCGTCGGCCGATAAATTTGCCGTCGGTCAGGCATTTTATCGCCAATTTGCAATCCTCGCGCGAAAATTCACGCACATTTCTAAGCGCCATGACCCCGGTTTGCGTAAACATATTTGCCGCCGCCAAAAGGCGTTTTGACGGGGAATTGTTGGGTCTGAAGCCTGAATATCGCCATTCGCAGAATCTGGCGGCGGTTTGCATGGCGTCGGCGGCGATTTGCGGTTCGGCGAGCAATGTGCCTACCGGTACGGCTTCGGCCACCTGACGGAATGCGCGGGAATTCACCTTATATCCGAGCGCATTCATGATTTCTTCGTAGAAAATCTGTCCATCCTCGCCGGGGCGGCGTCGGCGGATTTCCTCGATGCGGTCGGCTTTTTGCCGGAGTCTGCGCTTGCCGGCGTCGCGCAGGATGGCGATTGCGTCGTCAGGGCGGTCTTTAAGCGCCTCGCAGCAGGGTCGGTCCGGGAGCGGCAGGCGTGCGAACGGATAGGCGGAAACATCCACCATGGAGGGCGAAAATCCGTGCGCCGAGCGCATTTCGTCGCCAATCGCCACCGATCTCGCCGATTCCGGCAGTCCTTCCGGCGGCGCTCCGCCATTCCAGGTAATATGAGCTATGACATTCCGGTACAAGGGATCGCCGGTATGGCCGTGGCTGATCCAATCGGAAGGGTTGAGGTGGATTTCGATATCGCCTTTTATGCGCCAGTGTTCGGGACCTACTTCGATTACGGCGTTTTTGAAGTCCGGCCCGGCGCCAAGATTCCAGACGCCGGGATCCACCACCGTGAATTCTTCGCCGCTGAAATCGCGCAGGACTTGCGGACGCAATTCGCGGTCGTACCAGATGGCCTGGACATGCCGCTCGCTTATTTTCTCGGTTATCGTCATTTCCATGCGACCCTCCTTTCTTTTGAGGTGAAGAGCTGGACATTTTCGATATGGTCGATTTCAGGGCTGCCAGATTCCGGGGCGCCGTAGATTTCGATCACATCAAACCGGTAGCCGCCGTCCCAGTCTTTGGTCTTTACCCAATTGACGCACGCCCGGCGCAAATTGGAAAGTTTCTGCTTGTCGACACTCCGCAGGCGGGATTGGTACTGAGAAAAGGACTTATGCTGCTTTACCTCGACAAAAACGAGGGTATCGGATTTCTGTTCATAGGCGACGATATCGATTTCCAGGGTGCGGTTGCGGCGGCACGGGCGGCTATTGCGGTCGACAATAATAAAACCGCGCTTGCGCAGATAGGAACTCGCCACATTCTCGCCCCACGCGCCATGTCTGACTCCGATATTCGGAAATCCGGCTCTTGACATGCAATTTTCCATTTTCCCCTCCTTTTTTGTCAATATCCCAGGATATCGGCCTCGCGGTCGGCATCGAATTGCCGCAGACATGCGGCTTCGGAGAGGTCTTCGGTCGTGACGCGTTCATGGCCGTTGAGATCGGCAATCGTGCGGGAGACTTTGAGCAGGCGATCGTAGGCGCGTGCGGAGAGGTTGAGTTTTTCGATCATTCCCTGCAAGGCGTCTTGGGTATTATCGTCCATGGCGCAGACTCGCGGCAAATCGCGGCTGCGGACTTCTGCATTGGTCATGACGCCCGGCATATCCCGGTAGCGCGCGGCCTGGATGGCGCGGGCACGGACGACATTGGCGCGTATTTCCGCGCTCGAACGGCCACATTTCGCACGCTGGAGATCCTTCAAGGGAACGGCGCTCACGCCAATCTGGATGTCTATGCGGTCGAGCAAAGGCCCGGAAATGCGCTCTTGATACTGGCGAATGCGGCCTGGCTTGCAATGGCAATCGTGCGTGGCGTCATTGTGATAGCCGCACGGGCAAGGATTCATGGCGGCGACCAGCATGAAGCGCGACGGATAGTTGTGGGCGCCGCATGCCCGCGCGACGCTAACCTTGCCGTCTTCGAGCGGCTGACGCATTACCTCTAAGACGTTGCGCGGGAATTCAGCGAACTCGTCGAGGAAGAGCACGCCGCGATGGGCGAGCGAGACTTCTCCTGGCACGGCCTTCGCACCGCCGCCCAAAAGCCCGATGGCGCTCACCGTATGGTGCGGCGAACGGAACGGGCGGGTGGTGACGAACGGCAGTCCTCCTTTTGCCGCCCCGGCAATCGAATGGATTTTCGAGACCTCCAGCGCTTCGTCGACCGTCAACGGCGGCAAAATCGATGGAATCCGGCGCGCGATCATCGTCTTGCCGGATCCCGGCGAGCCGATCATCAGCACATTGTGGCCTCCGGCAACGGCGATTTCCACCGCGCGGACGGCCATCTCCTGCCCTTTCACGTCCGCAAAATCATCCTGACAGGCGGCGGCGGAATCGACAAGATCGGCCAAATCGGAATGCACCTTCATTATCTGCGCCTGACCGGAGAGATGGCAAAAGGCCTCCCGCAGGTTTTTGACCGGGATTATGTCCATGCCCTCCACGACGCTGGCCTCCATCCGGTTCTCGTAAGGAACCAGCATCGCCTTTTTGCCGATCGCCCTCATCGCCATGGCGATAGGCAAAATCCCGTTTATGCGCCTGACTTCACCCGAGAGCGAAAGTTCCCCGGCCATGGCATATTCCTCGAGTTTGCTGTTTTCGAGCAGCCCGATGGCCTTCAACAGCCCGATGGCGATAGGGAGATCGTAGATCGGCCCTTCCTTGCGGATATCCGCCGGGGCGAGATTCACGGTTACGGCATATTCCTGACGCGCCTTGAAACCGCTGTTCTTGAGCGCGGTGGGGATGCGGTCGCGAGCTTCCTTGATGGCGGCGTCCGGCAGCCCTACAATCGCAAAAGAAGCGGTTGAGACCTGGGAATAAACCTCGATTTCCACCGGGATGGCGTCCACTCCGGCAATTGCGCCTGAAAAAGTTTTGGACAACATGATTTGCTCCTTTCTCGACCAGTCCGTCGTTACGCCGCATATTATACCAAAAATCAAGACGCGTTCGGTCACGAACGCGTCTTGATTGAGTCTCAAATAAATCACAAAGCCGTGGCGGCTACAAGGTAACGGAGATTATTTTGGCGCGGCCCTTGAGCGTGAATTCATCGGTATCGGCAGGGACGACAACGCCAACGCCGGAGGTTGCCGCCACCGTTTCGCCGCCGGAGGTGACTTCCAAGACGCCATCGACCACGAAGAGCGTGCGGAAACTAACGCCATCCATAGTGCGCGTGAATTTGCCGTCGAGTTCCTGCTCGTACATTGTAAAGAACGGAGTGCCGACGCGCTTGCGGAAGAGTTTTCCGCCCTGCTCGTTCCAGTTGATCGCCTTGAGCGCCTTTTCGACATGCAGCGGACGCATCTCGCCGTTCGCGTCCTTGCGGTTCCAATCGAAGAGCCGGTAGGTCGTCTCGCCCGTTTGCTGGACCTCGAAAATGCGAGTGCCGCCGCCGATTGCGTGGACGGTGCCGCCGGGGATATAGTAGATGTCGCCCGGCTTGACCGGTCGGCGCACCGCGGCATCGCCGGCCGTGCCGTCGGCAATTGCGCTGCGGAGGCTATCTTCGGTGACGCCATCTTTGAGTCCGGCGAGGATGCAGGCGGAAAGCTCCTCTTTCGCCGCCGAGCCGTTGGAGTCGGCGGAAAGGACATACCAGGCTTCATTCTTGGCGTCGCCGCCGAGAGTATTGGCCGACGCGGAATCCGGGTGGACCTGGAGCGACAGCGGCCTGCGCGCATCGATGATCTTCATCAACAGCGGCAACTCGTGCGGATTGGGCGAGCGCACGCCGGTGAGGCTGACGCCCTCCTTCTCCACGACGCGGTCGAGCGTCCATCCGGCATATTCGCCCCCCACGACGACCGACGACGCGCCGGGGCGCGCGGACACGACCCAGCGCTCTTCGCCCCAGACGAGCTTGCGCGTGTACGGCGCGAGCAAGAGTGGTGTCGTCATGTCATTTTATCTTTCTGTCGTAGAGGAGCGCGCCATTGAGGATCACGAGCACACTGCCGAGATTGTGCACGAGCGCACCGGTTACCGGAGTGAGGACCCCAAGAACCGAACAGACGATCGCACAGAAATTGATGCACATCGAAATTGTGATATTCAGTTTTATGGTCTTCACGCAGGAAACGGAAAGGCGCTTGAGATAAACGATGGAAGAAAGGTCGTCGTTGACGAGCGAGACGTCCGCCGCCTCTTGCGCGATATCGGTGCCGATGCCGCCCATGGCGATGCCGACATCCGCCACCTTGAGCGCGATGGAATCGTTGATGCCGTCGCCGGCCATCAAGACGACCTCGCCGCGCGCCTGGAGCTCTTCCACCGTCCTGGCCTTGTCTTCCGGGAGGCAGCCGTAGCGCACATCTCCGATTCCGGCCTCGGCGGCAAAACGCTCGGCGATTTCCTTGCGGTCGCCGGAGAGCATCAGCGACCTGACGCCCAGCCGAGAGAGCGCGTCGATCGTCTCTTTCGCGCCGGGGCGGAGTCTGTCGCCCTGCTGCAGGGTGCCGGTTTTATCGAAGCAGGCGAAAGAAACTTTCCCCATGCGCTCCAGGGCTTCGCCGGACTTGACGATAACGCCGCGCTTCGTGGCCTGGCCGATAGCCGCGATGACCGAGGTAGGCGTCGCGAGCGCAAGCGCACACGGGCAAAACACGACCATTATGGTGACGCCGCGGATAAGCGCGGTATGGAAATCCATCGCCGCCCAGACGCTCAGGAATGTCAGAATCGCGAGGCAAAGCGCAGCAGGCACTAATATTGCCGCCCATTTGTCGGCTATCCGCTGCATCGGCGCTTTCTTGGAATCCGCCTCCTTCACAAGCCGCACGAGTTTCTGGATGGAGCTGTCGGCGCCGATTTTCGTCACCTTGAACTGAATCGTGCCGAAGTTGTTGATGGTGCCGGAGTAGACTTCGCTGCCGGGTTTCTTTTCGACGGGCTCGGACTCGCCGGTGAGGGACGACTGGTCCACCATGGTTTCGCCCTTCACGACTTCGCCGTCGGCGGGGATGGCGAAGCCCGGAAGGACTTCCACCAAGTCGCCCACGGCGAGTTCGGCCACGGGGACTTCGCGGAAGAAGATTCCGGCGGCATTGCATTTGGGGCAGGTAATCACTTTGCGGGCGGTTGGCGGCACGAGCGAGACGAGCTTTGCGAGGCCCTTGCGGGCGCGCTTCAGGGTCATGGTCTCGAGTTTTTCGCCGAGCGCCATGATGAAAGCGACCTCGCCGGCGGCAAATTCCTGGCCGATGCAAACACAGGCGATCATTGCGATGGAGATAAGCAGCGTCGCCTTGATCTGGCGGTCGCGGAAGAGCGCGACGAGCGCTTCTTTTAGGAGCGGCAAACCGCAAATGAAAAGCGACACCAAGGCGAGGTGGATCCATGCACCGCCTGATTGGGCGGCCATCCCGCAGCCGCCGCAGTCGCCGTGCGAATGCCCGCCGCCAAGCCACAAACTGAGCCCAAGGCACGCTGCGCTCAAAACGACCGCCGGCCAACTCTCGAACACACTCTGGATGCGGTCGACGATTCCGCGCGGCGCGATGGCGCCGTCGCTTCCTGTCGATTCCCTATTCTCCGCCTTGCAGCACTTCATTTCCTGTCCCTTTTCATCAAAACTGGTAGATTATACCATACTCCCAACCAGATTGCAAGCGGAAACTTCACGCCGTTGCGAGCAACGGCGCATTATTGGGGAGTGCGTAAGCGCACTTGCCTTAATTGCCGTACTTGATCTTGAAGAACCGACGATTGACGCCAGGAGTGGGCTCGGGCGGCGTAACCTTGATCGTGGTCATCACCGCGCTCTTCTTCTCCACGATTTCCACATTTGCGTTTTCAACCTTGGCGGATTCGGTGTCAAGCTCTTCCAGCGATTCTGCCGAATATACCTTTATCTGCGTATTCGCGTCGACGTCCGCACCTACCGCGGCGTTGCTGAGCTCGGCAAAGGTCGTAAGCGTCCACGAGTTGCCGTCGTCGCTTTTGGCAAACTCGGTCGTCTCGGTCTTGGCAGTATCTTCTCCCTTGAAGTCAAACTCTGGCGCATCGACCGCGCCCGAAACCTCCACACCGTTGATCGACACCGTCGTATTGCGCTTGAGCAACACCTTCTTTGCGGTCTTGCCGGTCATCGACTCACCGTCTTCGGGCTCGTAGGTGTCGCCCTCGCCCAGATCATCTTCATCAAGATTTACCGATTTCCTCGAGATAAAGATAATACGAGTCAAGCCATCGGGTGCGTCCTGAAGACGATGGTTGACCTTGATGTTTCCACATGTCGAGTTCGCATACCCGCTCAACCCTATCGGCGATCCGGCAGCATAGTATTTGGCATCGCCGGCTCGTGCTTCAACCGACTCGAACTTGAAGAGGCCGTCGATGGGAAGTTCCGTGCCATTGTCAAAGCCGATGCTTATATCGCCGCACTTGCCTTCTGCTCCGCAGCCGACGCCGGCGGCGTCGGAACCGCCAATTGCGGTAACCTTGCCTCCGACAATGGTTATATTTCCACAGGTGCCGCCAAAAGCGCTGCCAATGCCGGCGGCGCCGTTTTCTCCGCCAGTGGCGACAATCGTTCCGCCCTCGATGCGGATATTGCCGCATTCGCCTTTTCCACCCTGATTTCCATACGAGGTGCCGATACCGGCGCCTTGACTGCCAGTTGCATAAAGCTCGCCATCGCCGGTTATCGTCACGGTTTTGTTTTTAGGCACGAAAAGCGCCGGATGGAAGGAGTCGCCTTGGACGATATTCTTGCCTTCAAGAATAATCGTAGCATTGCCTGCACAGCTTATGCCCTGAGCGTCATCGCCGTCAATGACGACATCCCGAAGCGTAACCGTGGCGCCGGCGTCAATGACGACCGGTTTGCCGCCGGGAAGCCTGCCGGTCACCTTTTTATTGTCCGCGATTTGAATCACATCGCCTGTGCCCGTGGCGAGATTTACGCCGCTAAAGGAAATTATGCGCTTGCGCTGCGCAGAGACAGAGGTGTCGGTAAGATCTTTATCTACCGCAACTCCATCGCATTTTCCGTAGGCGCCGGGACCGATTGGATCGACCTCCGGGTAGGTCATGCCCATGAGCGAGCCGCCTTCGCCGGCAATTGCAGTGACGCTGGTAATGCCGACATTGATTGTTATCTTGCCGCAATTGCTGGCGGCAGATCCGCCAATGCCCGGAGCGCCATTGCCGCCGGTCGCTTCGACCGTGCCGCCATTGATGGTAATATCGCCGCACTTCTTGAAAGATCCGCCGCCGATGCCGGCCGAGGCAAGCCCGCCTACCGCCGTGATGACGCCGCCATCGATTACGATATTGCCGCCGTGCTCGTTATAGCTGCCGCCGATGCCGGAGGCCATGCCACAGCCATCCGTTTCATGGCTGCAATGCGCAACAAGCGAACCGGAGCCAGATATCGTAAGCGTCTTGTTCCGGGGAACGAAAATGCCGGGAGATGCCACACTGAAGCTTTTGACGGTATTTGAGCCTCGCAGGATTATGGTCGCATCGCCCTCGCAGGTGAGACCCGCCCAGGGATGGTTTAAATTGACTTCGCCCGCGCTGTTGATGTTCGCATTATCCAGCATGACCGTCGCGCCGTCGGCAATCGTGAGTTTGATAGCGTTCGCAAGAGTGCCGGTAACCAGCGCATTGTTTTTGATCGTGGTGTTTGCGGTAAGCTCGCCAAGATTGATTGTTTCTTCCGCCGACACCGTCCGCACATCGCCCGATGTGATGTCGATAAGCGTATCATCGATGTGAACTCCATTCCAACAAGCGGCCGTATCCAAATCCTCGCTATCTCCCCTGCCGATGGGCTCGTCATTGGTCGCACGCCCCAATAAGGTTCCGCCGCCGCCGCGGGTTGCGGAAACGCTCTGGACGCCCGTGCCGATGGTAATACTCTTGCAGCCGCTGTCCGACCCGCCACCGATGCCGGCGGCAAAAATGCCGCCGGTCGCCTCGACCGTGCCGCCATCAATAGTTATATCCCCGCTGCAATGGGAGTAATTCTTACCTAAAGACGCACCGCCGCCGATGCCGGCCGCACCGCGACCGCCTTGGGCTATCACCGTGCCGCCATGGATTTCAATGTCCTCGCATGTGCCGCCGTTGGCACCGGCGCCAATGCCGGCACCGCCCAAAGCGCCGCCGGTAGCCCGGATTGTACCGCTGTTGATGATAATTTTGCCGCCCCACGGTGCCTGCCCAACATTCGGATCCAACATGCAGGCGCCAATTCCCGCCGCCGCATTGAAGCCGATTGCCGCCGCTTCGAGCGTGCCGTCGCCCTCTATGGTAAGCGTGCAGCCCTTCTTAATAAAAATGCATGGGAAACGGCCGTTGAAGCTGCGGACGATATTGTCGCCTTCAAGTATAATAGTCGCATTGCCTCGACATTCAATACCCGCATGTTGGGTGCCATCGCTCTGTGCGCCGTCAGGATTGATTTTCGCATTTTTAAGCGTCAGAACGCCGCCATCGACGATTTTAATACTCGCAGGAACCGAAAGCGTGCCGGTCACAGTGCGCGTACCGACGACCAATTGCTCCCCTGATGTATGCTGAGACAAATCATAATCTTCTGCATTTGCCGTAAATCCAGACGCAATTGCCAATGAAGCCAGAATGAGAGAAAAGAATGTTTTTGTTTTCATGACATTTCCTCCATGTGGTTGACCATAGTATAGCATTTTTTTTTTTTGTCTAGGGGAAAAGATATTTTTCGATTCTTCGATTGCCGCCCTGCCAAGTCTAGAAGGCTGGACTACGAAGGAAAAGGGGCTGGACTACGTAGTCGAGAAGCCTAGACTACGAAGGAAAGGGTGCTGGACTACGAAGTCCAGCCAGGCGGACTACGAAGGAAAGGGTGCCGGACTACGAAGTCCAGCCAGGCGGACTACGAAGGAAAGGAGGGAATTCCTCAATCCGCGCTTTGCAAAATCGCGTGCGCGAAGTCGAGGAGATCGGGGTAGCACGCGGCGGCGTAGCGGTCGAGGTCGGTTGGCTGGGCGTTGACGATAAACACTTTGCCGCCCGCCTGCAAAGTGAGGCGCGGCAGCCCTGCCGCCGGAAAGACGGTGAGCGAAGTGCCCAGCACAAGCATCACGTCCGCCTTGATGGCGGCAGATTGGGCGGCGATGAAAGCATCCTCCGGGAGCGATTCGCCGAAGAATGTGATATCTGGCTTGAAGGCGCCGCCGCATTTGCAGCGCGCGACCTCTTCCCCGGCGTCGAGCAAGGCGCATACTTCTTCGAAGGTGGCCGATTTCCCGCAATGGCGGCAGTGGTGCCAAAGCGGCGAACCGTGCAGCTCCCAGACAGTCTTGGAGCCGGCCTTTTGGTGCAGCATATCGATATTCTGCGTGGCGATGCCGTCGAGCCGCCCCAAGTCCTCGAGTTTCTTCAGCGCGAGGTGCACGGGTCCGGGCGTAAACTTCTTGAGACCATACACCAATTCGCGGCAACCGCGATAATAAACGGAAGGATCGCGGTCAAACCAGTCGATATCGAATATGCGCCCGGCATCGGGATTCTTGTAAAGTCCCTGCGGACCGCGGAAATCGGGAATCCCGGAAAGCGTGGAGACTCCCGCGCCGGTCAATGCCACTACCGATTTCGCTTCCGCCACCGCTTTGAGCAGTCGTTGCATGTCACATATCTCCCTTCGGTTTCTTCAGTTCCGGGCCTCACGGAAAAGCACACTTCAGGCACGGTGCGTGTGCTTTTCGCGCAATTGCCCGATCGGTCAGCGACAACCGCAGCTGCCGCAGCCGCAGCTTGAGCAGCCGGCGCAATGCTTGTGGAGAGCGCCCTTGCGGAAGAGACGCTTCCACACGACAATCCCCGCCAGCACCAGAATGACCGCCGCCGTTATCGCAGATGCCATGTTCGCTTCTCCTCATTTGACGCACTTGGGAGCCGGGCGGAAGATCGCCCACAGCACCAAGAGGTCGATGACGATCGTGACGACAGTCCAGACGCCCCAAGCGCCGGAGATGGCGAGCGAGCCGAGCTGATAGGCGTTCAGGGCGAGCGTCCAGCCCACGAACATCTGGAAGAGGATCGCGAACCAGCCCCAAAGTCTGGAGCCCATCTCGCGGAAGGTGACGGCGATTGCCACCAGGCACGGCGGGATGAAGAGGTTGAAGATCATGAACGACGCAGCAAGCGCCTTGACGTTCACCGGATCCCAGCTCTTGAACATCGCGAAGATGTTCGCCGCCGCCGAGCCGTCGCCGCTGGCAATCATGCCGAGCGTCGCGGTGGCCTGCTCCTTGGCGATTTCGGCGGAGATCGATGCCGCCGCACCCTGCCAGTTGCCGAATCCGAGCGGCGCGGTGAGCCAGGTGAAGAGCCCGCCGATCGAGGCGAGGATGGAATTGTCGAGCGCATCGCCCACGACATTGAAGCGCCAGTCGAAGGTCATCATGAGCGTAAGGATTACGCAGCACGGGAAGATGATCACGCCGGCCTTGACCACATACGCCTTGACGCGCGTCCAGGTGTGGATGAAAATGCCCTTCAGAGTCGGGAGATGGTAGGCGGGAAGTTCCATGACGAACGGCGCCGCCTCGCCCGCGAACATTCTGGTCTTCTTGAGCGCGATGCCGCCCAGGACGATGATCGCAATGCCCAGCAGATCCATCGCCGCGGCGATCCACCAATATTCGCGGAAGAACACCGCCGAGAACATGGCGATGATGACCGTCTTCGCACCGCAGGGAATGAAGGTTGCGAGGATGATGGTCATACGCTGGTCGCGCTTGTTCTCGATTGTCCTGGCGGCCATTACCGCAGGCACGCCGCAGCCCTTGCCGACGAGCATCGGGATGAACGACTTGCCGGAAAGCCCGAAGCCGCGGAAAAGGCGATCCATGATGAACGCCACACGCGCCATGTAGCCGCAGTCCTCCAGGAACGCGAGGAACAGGAACACGATTGCAATCACCGGAACGAACCCGAGCACCGTGCAGACGCCGCCGACGATACCGTCGTTGATGAGCGCGAAGGCGAGCGAACCTTCCTCGATGCCGACCTTCTCGCAGAACTCGCCGCAGAGCGCACCCACGCCGGGAATCCACACGCCAAAGCCCTCGGAAGGATCAGGCTTGTCGAAAGTCGAGGATACCTGATACATGACATAGTCGCATGTCCACTTCAGCTCGCTGTCGCAGCACGGGCACTCTTCGCCGTCCTGTTTCGTCGCGCACACGCAGCCTTCGCTTTCGCAGGAGCCGTCTTCGCATTCGCACTCTTCGATGGAGACACGTCCGTTCGCCATTGCGACGCGACCGGTGCGGATTTCGCCGGTCTCCTCGTCTTCAAGCCAGACCTCGGCCTTGACGCCGCGGGCGAGCTGTTCGTCGAGCACCTCGAACTCCGACTCCTCGAAGTCCTCGCCCTCGGCGACTTCCTTTCCGGCCTTCTCGTTGAATGCGGCCAGATCCTCGTCGTACTTGCCTTCGCCGTACTTTTCGTCATAGGCGGTCTTGTAGGCGTCCTGCCACTTCTCGACATTGGCGCCGTGAGGCTCGAACGCTCCGGACGCAGTCTCGAAGTCCAGGCCCTCGAACCACGGCTTGTCCTCGTCCTTGACGTCTGGCGCGCTCTTGTATTCATGCTGCGTGTACGGCAGGAACCAGCCGTCGCCGAGGAATTCGTCGTTCGCCCAGTCGGTCAAGACCGTGCCGGGGCCGCCTTCGGAAACCGCCAGCCAATACATGCCGAGAAGCGACAAGACGAAAACCGGGATCGCGAGGAAGCGGTTGGTCACGATCTTGTCGATCTTGTCCGAAAGGCGCGTCTTCCTGCGCGCGGCCTCGTTCTTCTTCACGCACTCCTTGACGAGTTTCTGAATGAACTCGTAGCGCTGCGAGGTGATGATCGACTCCGCATCGTCGTCAAGCTCCTTCTCGCAATCCTTGATATGCTGTTCGACGTGCGCGAGAATGTCGGCCGGGATGTCCATCGCCTTGATCGCCTCGTGGTCGCGCTCGAAAATCTTGATCGCATACCAGCGGATGGCGTTTTCGGGGACTTTGCCCTGTATCGATTCTTCGATATGGGCGAGCGCGTGCTCCACCGAGCCGGTGAACACGTGCGGAACTTCGCCCGCGCGCCCTTCCTTGGCGTACTTGACCGCCTCGGCGGCGCATTCGCGGCAGCCCTTCCGCTTCTGGGCGCTGATGCCCACCACCTTGCAGCCAAGGCGCTTGCCGAGCTTCTCGAAGTCGATCTCGTCGCCCTGGCGCTTGACCAGATCCATCATGTTCACCGCGACCACCATCGGCACGCCCAGCTCCGCGAGCTGCGTGGTAAGATAGAGGTTGCGCTCGATGTTCATGCCGTCGACGATGTTGAGTATGCAGTCGGGCTTCTCCGTCACCAGCCAGTCGCGCGAAACGCGCTCCTCGAGCGAATACGGGGAAAGCGAATAGATGCCGGGAAGGTCCTGGATCACGAGATCCTTGTGACCGTCGAAATACCCTTCTTTCTTCTCCACGGTCACGCCCGGCCAGTTGCCGACGTATTGGTTGGAGCCGGTAAGTTCGTTGAAAAGCGTGGTCTTGCCCGAATTCGGGTTGCCCGCCAGTGCTATCTTGGTCGCCATCGTTTTCTTTCCTTATTCTAATTTGCCTTGGCTAACGATGAGCCTAAAAAAAAATCTACGCCACTTCAACGAGTTCCGCTTCGCTCTTGCGGATCGAAAGCTCGTAGCCGCGCACCGTTATTTCGATCGGGTCGCCGATCGGCGCCACCTTGCGCACCGTGACCTCCACGCCCTTCGTGAGGCCCATGTCCATGATGCGGCGCTTGACGGGACCGTCGCCGTTCAGTTTCACGACCTTCACCGTTTCGCCGATTGCCGTTTCCTTCAGTGTCTTCATTGCTTGTGATTCCTCGGATCGATGTAAAGTCCGTCTCAAACCAGGATGCGCCTGGCGAGATCCGCATTGAGCGCGAGGCGCGTGCCTTGCACACCCACGATGAGGCTGCCGCCATTGTCGGCGACAACCTCCACCTCCGCGCCCTCGACAAATCCAAGGTCGCACAGGTGCCGCCTTATCTCGTCGTTGCCCTTGATCGCGGCAACCTTCATTTTCGCTCCCACTCCTGCCATCGTGATAGGCATGAAACTTCTCCTCTTTCGTCAGGTTTTTGATTTAGATACGGTAAAGTTTACCATATCTAACCGAAAAAGTCAATACGGAAAAGTTAGAAATAAAAAACTTTTCCGTTTTATCCGCCTCTTCAGGCGGATGCGAAGTCGGGCATGGGCGGGGGCGGCAGACTGAAAGCCGCCGCGACCATCCGCCCCAGATCGTCGCTTCGCGAGAGCGCGGAATCGGGCACTGCGGTTATCGCGTCGGCCTCGCCGATCGGCGCAGGCGACACTCCCCCGGCAGTGGAGAGCCGCAAGCCGCGGCCATCCTCGCCCGCGACCTGCGATCCTACGCCCGCAACCCCGCTCCCGCGGCCTTCTTCAACTGCTGCGATGCCGGTCGAAAATCCGTTTCTTGCTGTATTTATCGATATATCCATTTTACTGTCTCCATTCGGTATACACGCCGGCGGCGCAAAGGTTACCGGGAATTTTCGTTTTTTTGGAGATCGGCGAGAATCTCGCGGAGTTTGAGCTTGGCGCGATGGATGCGAACCTTGACGAGATTCTCGGAAACTCCGGTCTGGGTGGCGATTTCGCGGATCGACATTTCTGCGATCTGGAAGAGCGTATAGGCCTCGCGGAGGATTGGCGGCAACTGCGCAAAGGCGGCGGAAAGGCGGCGGCGGAGATATTCGGCATCGGAAGAGAAGCTATCCGCCGGCTGCGCGGCCATATTGATGCCCAGCGACTCGCCTTCGCTTTGGATTCCGGCGCCGCCCGACTCGTCGGCATCTCGGATTTCGCCGACGAACGCCAGACGCGAATTGTCGCGCACGAGATTTTTGCGCAGATTGCGGGCGATGGTGAACGCGAGTCCGGAGACTGAGGAATCGCCGCCGCGCAGGTCTTCTTTCATTTTCCAGATTTTCAGGAATACCGACTGCACGAGGTCGCATGCCTCGTGGTAGCTGGATCCAGTGGATACAAGCCAGTTGGTAAGCCGCGGCGCGATATCCCGGTATAATGCTTCAATGTTCATAGATCCTCCAGCGAAATACTGTCTAGCTCCTCCTCCTCCTTGCGGGCGTCCTGGAGCTGCTTGGCCCATTTCAGGACCTCCGCCACGGGTTCGATGAGCGAATCGGGGATGAAATCGTCAAGTTTGCCTTCGGCATAGAGTGCACGGGCGAGCGGCTTGTCTTCCATGACCGGGATGCCCTCGGCGAGCGCGGTCTCGCGGATTATCTTTGCCGCCGGGCCGGCACCCTTGGCGCAGATCGTGGGAATCGGCGCCTCGTCGGCATTGAAACGGATGCCTACGGCCAGACGCGTAGGGTTGGTCACGACGACACTTGATTTCTTTGCCGATTTCGCGGGATTGGGATCGTTCATGATCTCGTTGCGGAACTGGCGCTGCGCCTGCTTGACTTCGGCCGAGCCCTCCATTTCCTTGTACTCGCGCTTCACCTCGTCTTTCGTCATCATCATCTCCTTGGTGAAGTTGCGGCCCTGGAAAAGCCGGTCGACGATGGCGATTACAATGTAGCCGAAGCCCGTGTAGCATGCAAGCCGCTTGAGCATCAGTTTGAGACTGGGGAAAATGTCGTCCACCGTGCCGTAGCACATCGTGAGCAATTCGGGGATGCTCGCCCAGATGATCTTGTAGATAAGATAGCTCAAAAACGAGACTTTGACGATGTTCTTGAGGAACTCGAACAGGTTTTTCATGCTGAAAATCTTCTTCGCGCCCTCGACGGGATTGAGCTTGTCCAGTTTGGGGATGATCGGCTCGAAAGTAAAGAGAAAGCCGATTTGCGCCACATTGCCGATGATGCCGATAATGGCGGCCACGAACACGAAGATGAACGAATGCTTGCAGATGAGTATCACCGCCATTGCGGACGACTGGATTACCGCGCCCTCGTCATTGACTTCGATCGTCCCCGACAGAAAACGGAGCAGCCCCTCCATGTCCTCCATAATCGCTACGCCCATCCATCCCAGCACGGCGAACAGGACGACGAGAATGGCGGTGGAAGTAATGTCTTTCGACGAGCAGACCTGTCCCTTCTGCCGCGCATCACGCAGCTTCTTGGGGGTAGGCATCTCCGTTTTCTCGCCGGAACTTTCAGCCAAGGAGCAGCCTCCTGACGGGATCGAGGATTGCACCCGTCTTGGTATACATGAGCATATCCATGATGAACGGCAGATAGATTATAAGCATGGCGATGCCGAGCGCGGATTTGACCGGCATGGAGAGGAAGAACACATTAAGCTGCGGCGCGGTGCGGTTGACGAGACCGAGGCCGAGCGTGGCGAGGAACATGACGATAATGACCGGAGCGGCGATCACCACCGTCGTGCGCAGCATCGAGTCGAGCGAACCGAGAATCTGGATCGGGGCGTCTGGCGCGAATGCAAGCTCCGGCGAGAAGACCGGCCAGATGGAATAACTGGAATAGAGCGCACCCAGCAGCACGAAGATTGCGCCGCCAATGAAGAAAATTGTAGACACCACTTGCGTAAAGAAAATGCCGGTTGTGGAGTCTTGCGTGCCGGAAAGCGGAGAATAAACTTCTCCCATCGTGGCGCCGCGCTGGTTGTCGATGAAATTGCCGACGTTTTCCGCCACCCAGAACGGAATCGCCGCAAAAAAGCCGATGGCAAATCCGATCAGCGCCTCCTTGAGCGCGACAAACGCGAACATCCACATATTCGGTTCGCCCGGAGGCATGCCGGCATGAATAAGCGGAATCGCCATAAACGACATGCCGAGCACCGCCGCCCTTCGCGCGACGCCGGGAATCATGCTCTCGGTGAGCGCCGGACAGATCGCGAATGCGCCGCCGATCCGCGTCATCGCGAGCACCGCCGCCAGAATCCACCTATGAAACTCGAGATATGTCATCAGCGCAACAGCGCAAAGTGGGTAAAGATGTCTTGCGTGTAAAGGAGGAGCGAGGAGCCCAGCCACGAGGAGCACGCAAGCAGCGTGAGCGAAATGGCGATGAGTTTCACGGCAAATCCGAGCGTCTGCTCCTGGATCTGCGTAAGCGCCTGCAGGAGCGACACGAGAATGCCGATAACCGTTGCGACCACAATGGGAATAAGCGAAAGCCGCAAGACGAGCAAGAGACAGGTCTGCGCGTAATCGAGCAGTTGCGCCTGACTCATAGCATGTACCCCCTGACAAGACCCTGCACAAGCAGCGTCCAGCCGTTCACCATCACGAACAGCAACAGCTTGAACGGCAGCGAAATCGTCACCGGCGAAACCATCATCATGCCCATGGCGAGCAAGATGTTCGATACGATAATGTCGATCGCAATAAACGGCAGATAAACGAGAAAGCCGATCTGGAACGCCTTGGTAAGCTCAGATACGCAAAAAGAAGGGATTAAGATATAGAAGCTTTCGGAGTCGACGGCGGCAGGCTCGTCGGGGCTCGCACCCCAGAGCCGCTCGGCCGTATTCACGAAAAACGCGCGTTCGCGATCCGAGGTATGACGGGAGAGGAATTCGCGAAATGGTTCTGCGGCCTTGGCGATCGCCTCCGTCTCTAGATACATTTCCGGCGTCGCCGCCGCCGCCGCGACCGGCTGCGGCTTCGAGTCCAGTTCCGTCTTGACAATATTCCAGGATTCATTCATCACCGGTGCCATAATATAGAACGTAAGAATCATCGCAAGCGCATTCACCACCATGTTCGGCGGAATGGACTGGATGCCAAGCGCATTGCGGATCAGCGACATCACAACTACGATTTTAAGGTAGCTCGTGGCGATCATCGCCACGAACGGCAGCAATGTCAGCCCGATGAAGAGCGAAATCAACAGAAATGGATTTGTCTGAAACATGGCGATGGCGAATTGGTGGTTTATGATTTTACGGGATGGCTTCGACTAAAAAGGCGCTTTGATCCGCAATCCGGTCTAGCCGTCCTTGCGCAATCGTGCGCCCGGACGACTCGAGGCGAAGAGCATGCGGCTGCGGCGTTTCCGGCGCGGAAGGCGACTTTGCATGGTCAAGCACCTCGCCCAGTGTGATGGTGCGCGGCTCGGCATCCAAAACCAGCAGCAGTCCGTCGTCCTTGCAGGGCGCGACACCATTTTCGTCCACGATAAAGCGGTTGTCGACGATGAGTCGCGGCGCGACCGCGCCAATCTCCGGCAACAGCAACGCATCACCGACGGCAATCGCGGCGCGATCGGCGGCGGAAAGCGCAAACGCGGCCAGCTCGACAACGGCAGGAAGCTGAACGTCACGAACCGATGGATGCGACGGATCAATGAAAATCATTTTACCGAATATACGGACAAGCGAAGAAGAGGAAGTTATAGCAAACGACAGGATGTCGCCATTCGGGGTGCACAGCCGGGCGTATAAGCGGTCGGCCGGAACTTCATCTGCAAGGCCGGCTATCTTAAGTTGGCGGCGCGACACATTCTCAATAAGTTGCAACAGCTCCGAGCACTCCTTTTCTATGAGCGCAAGCAAAATTGGCGCGGGGACTTCGGTGCGAGACGGCCAAAGCCGATGAAGATCTTCGAACCGCGGCGTATCGACGAGCGAAAGCACATAATCCTCGTCTTCCAGTTTTATCGCCACATCCAGCGTATCGGCTGGATGCTGCGCATCAAGGCGCAGCTCGCACTGCGTCTCGCCCAAACGGCAAGGCATTACCCATGCCGGAGAAGCCGCAATCTCCTCGGAGGTGGCATTCGCCCACTGCGGCAAGGCGCCAAGAATCTCACTTGCTTTCATTGAATTTACCTTTCTTCGCGACTGCGACGGAAATATTGCCGAAGGTCGGCAAATGCTCCGCCAAGGCGACTTCCAGCCGCGGCAAATTGCCGGCAACGAGGTGCTCCACTGCTGGAGTCGCGGGAACTATGATTAGCGAAAGATTGTTGTCTTTGGCCGAGAGTTTTATTTCCGAACCGTCAAGAACCGTCGGCTGCAGACGGATCAGAATCTCGCCTTCACCCTTGACCAGCGATGGCGTTACTTCGATTTGTGCGCTGACCGCTTCGACGATTTCAGCAATCGTCTCAACGATTTCGGTGGTGCGGGCAGAAGCGACCGCGACATCGGCTCCAGCCACGGCAACTGGCGGCGGCTGAGCTACGGCAACTGGAACGACGGTGCTAGCTACAATCTCGACCGATGCCGGGGCTTTTTCTTCGGGCTCGCGGTCGACGGTAATTACTACACTCTTGCTATCGGATACTGGCGGCGCGACATGCGTAGTGATTTGTGGAGTGATTTGTGGCGATCGCTCCACGACCGCACTGCGGGAAACGACAACCTGCGGTTCAACCTCGGCGGCAACTGGTGCCGCGACATGTGTATCGGCGGCAACCGGAGGTGCGCTAGGTGACGAAACATGCGGCGTGATTTGCGGCGGCATCGCCGATGTTGCCACATTGGTAACGACAACCTGCGGTTCAACCTCGGCGGCAACTGACGGCGCAACATGTGTTTCGGCGGCAACCGAAGATGCACTAGGTGACGAGACATGCGGCGTGATTTGCGGCGGCATCGCCGATGTTGCCACATCAGAAACGACGACCTGCGGTTCAACCTCGGCGGCAACTGACGGCGCAACATGTGTTTCGACAGCAACCGGAGGTGCGCTATGTGAAGAGACGTGCGGCGTGATATGCGGCGGCATCGCCGATGTTGCCACATCGGAAACGACAACCTGCGATTCAACCTCGGCGGCAACTGGTGCCGCGACATGTGTTTCGACAGCAACCGGAGGTGCGCTAGGTGACGAGACATGCGGCGTGATTTGCGGCGGCATCACCGATGTTGCCACATTGGAAACGACAACCTGCGATTCAACCTCGGCGGCAACTGGTGCCGCGACATGTGTTTCGGCGGCAACTGGAGATGCGCTAGGTGACGAAACATGCGGCGCGATTTGCGGCGGCATTGTCAATGTTGCCACATTGGAAACGACAACCTGCGGTTCAACCTCGGCGGCAACTGGTGTCGCGACATGTGTCTCGACAGCAACCGGAGGTGCGCTAGGTGACGAGACGTGCGGCGTGATTTGCGGCGGCATCGTCAATGTTGCCTCGGCGGAAACGACAAATGGCGGTTCAACCTCTGCGGCAACTGGCGCCGCGACATGTGTTTCGGCGGCAACTGACGGCGCAACAGATGTTTCGGCTACGACTTGTGGCGCGACATGCGGCGCAGCTTCATCAAACTGTGTAACAACCGCATTGGACGGCAAATCATGAATAATCGGAGAACTTGCGAAAAAGCGCATGTCGCGCTGACTTGAGGCTGCGGCAGGTAGAGAACTGGTTTCCTCGCCGTCGCGGCATGGCGCTATGGGGTCTGCCATCCGCCCTGTCAACCGTAGTCTTGGCGAAGGTGGAAACTCTGGCGGAGGTGGGTCGTCGCGCCCTACCAAGCCCACCGGGCGCTCCTCGCCTGCGAATACCCCCCAGCCGCAGACTGCCCGCGAAGTGGATGATCCGGCAGGGGTGCGGCTATTTTCCACCGGCTGCATCGCCATCGCCTCTTGGAATCGGCGCACGGAATCTTCGTCCGGAACCGGTCTCGTCGGCGTTTCGTGCGGAATAATTGTGCTTGATATCTGAGGATTTTGCGATGAAACAAATTCCGGCGGCAACTCCAGCGGCGTAAGCCCGCTGTCGTCTGGCACAGTGAATGCCGGCATCTGCACTGGCAGGACACCAAATGATATCGCATTCACCATCATATCTCTTCCTTTCTGACCGTAAAGTCCTCAAGCTCGCCTTCGGCGCGATGCTCTTCTGCGGCTGCCTCGGCTTGAATCCAAATCAACTTGTGTTCGTCTATCTTCATGCGTTCTTTCGTCGCCAGATTGAATCGCTCTTTGGCTGCACTTTCCTGCGACATGCGCTCTTTCACATCGGCCTCGGCGCGCTTGACATTATCGGCCTTAAGAACACCTTCCTCATCGATACGCGCAATGCCCTCAGATGCAATATCAAGTTTGTCGCGGCCGATGGTGCGACCGATAATCGTAGCGTAAATCCGGTCTCTGCGCTCTTCCTTGGTGGCTTCGTACCGGGCCAAATCTTCGCGTCGCTCAGCCAAAGCCGCCTCCGCCGCTTCGCGGTTGCGCCTGGCGACCGTAAGTTCGCCGGCGGCGCGGTCTTCACGCATCAGGCGGATATTCAACAGCGGCTGGAGCAGATAGGCCATTTACGAAACGCACTCCTTCAGTTTTTTGATGGTCGTATCATATTCAGGGCGCTCGTCCAGACCCTGACGCAGAAACGCATTGATCGCACCGTTCTTGGCGATTGCCTCGTCGGCCTCCGGGTCGGTCCCCTTCTTGTATTCGCCAATCTTCAACAATAGTTCCACCTCGGCGTATTTTGCCAGCAGCGTCCGCAATTTCGCGGCGGCGGCTTTGTGATCCTTGGAAATGATCGCCGACTGGCAGCGCGACACCGACGCCAAAATATCGATAGCCGGATAGTGGTTCATCTGCGCCAGTTTACGAGAAAGAATGATATGTCCATCGAGAATTGAGCGCGTCTCGTCTGCAATCGGCTCGGTCATATCGTCGCCCTCCACGAGCACCGTATAGAGCGCGGTTATCGATCCCTTGGACGAATTTCCGGCGCGTTCCATAAGTTTGGGGAGTTCCGAAAATACGCTCGGCGGGAATCCTCTGCGCGTTGGCGGCTCACCGGCGGCAAGCCCGATTTCGCGCTGGGCGCGCCCAAAGCGGGTGACCGAATCCATAAGCAACAACACCTTCATGCCGCGGTCGCGAAACGATTCGGCGATTGATGTCGCCACATATGCCGCCTTGAGACGCTCCATGGACGAGCGGTCTGACGTGGAAATGACAAGCACTGACTTCTTGAGTCCCTCCGGACCAAGATCCTTTTCGATGAATTCCCGCACCTCGCGACCGCGTTCGCCAATCAGTGCCAGCACAGTGACCTCGGCCTCGGTATTGCGGATAATAGAAGCAAGCAGCGTGGACTTGCCGCCGCCGGCAGCCGCAAAGATGCCCATACGCTGACCTTCGCCGCAAGTAAGCAACCCGTCGATTGCGCGGATGCCAAGCGAAATCGGTTTGGATATCATTTTCCTTTCCAGCGGCGACGGCGGCGGAGCGTAGACTGGATAGTAGCCGTCGGGGCGGAGCGGGCCTTTCTTGTCGGCGTCAAGCGGTCGGCCAAGCCCGTCCAGTACTCTGCCCAGCAGATTCATGCCCACCGGCACCATCTGGACGCGCCGGGTGGGAATAACCTCGGTTTCGGCCGAAATCCCGATCATCGGCCCCAGCGCCGTAAGCAACACCGCCTCCTTGGTAAAGCCAACCACTTCCGCCTGAACTTCGAAATTCTCCCAGGGATTGCGTAAAATGCAGACCTCGCCAACCTTTACGCCGGGAACGGACGCCTTGATGATCGTGCCTACGACCTGGATGACCTTGCCTTTGACATCGATAGGTTGCGCGTCTTCGACCGCGCGATTCAGCACTTCCGGTATATAATCGAAGACTCCGGCCATCAGCCGTTACCTCCCGTGAGATGACGCTTGAGCGAGCGCTCGATGGCGGCAAGCTGCGTCTCGACCGATGCATCCGCCACCCCGGCTTCGGTTTCAAGTACGCAAGCCGGACCGCTAAGCCGCTCGTCTTCAACCACATCTATGGTCTCTACAGTGGGATAGTCGATGCGCAATTCAGAAAGCCGGTCCCGGACGGTCGGCGCCATCGCCGGAGCCACCTTCAGCGTTACGTGACGCTGTGTGCGAATGACGGCCGCCATCGTCTTGCGCACGATCTGGACAACCATTTCCTTGTCGCCAACCTCGGTAACGAACGACTTCAGCGCCTTGAGAACGATATCGGCCATTTTGCCCTCGACACGCTCCATGAACGCGACCGACTGGTCTACGAGATCGAGTTTCTGCATGGCGATTTCCATCTTGCCGTTCTGCATCCCGGTTTCATAGCCGCGCGTCTTTTCGGCCTCGAAAGCGGCCTTGGCCTCTTCGCGAATACGAGCAGCCTCCGCTTCGGCGGCGGCGATTATCTCTTCGGCCGTGCGCACCGTGGCCATATCCGTCGCTTTCAAGAGGCGGCGGTCGGAAACTATCTTGAAATCTTTTTTGCTTAAGAGCAGCATAAATTGTACGCCTCCGGGAATTTGAGTTTCAACAGCAGGGGAAGATGAATGTCCGAAGGTTCGATATCCATCGGTTCAAGACTGGACAGCGACTTTGGAAGCTTAAGTTTGAAACGCATCGACAACTGATCGTCGAGTTTGGCCACGAGCCGCAACAGTATGCGGCATCCTGCGGCAAGTACATCATCAGCCGCGACCGCGCCATCCGGAATTTCCGCAGACTTCAGCCGGCCAAAATAGGCGCAATAGCCAAACGCCTCCGGATATACGCCCGGAAACGCCGCCTTCAGCGCACGCACGGTCGCACCGTCCGTGACCTGACGGAGTCTATCGGCACAAACGAGAACGCCCAGCCATCTACAGATTGCCAGCAAGGTATCTCCGCTCAAGAGCAAGAGCCTGCTCCAGTCGTCGTCCGGGAAAACATGCAAGTGCGGGCGGACGCCAAACTGCGCAAGCACATACGCCTTTACGCGAGGCGACGACATGTCGAGAACTCCCAGCGGTCCGTTCGCCAGTCCTTCCAGCCAACTTGAATGGATCTGCGGCGCGAAATCCCATAGCACATCGCGCACACGTGGCCACAATACGGAATCGGCCACCAGTTGGCGGGCATCATCTATCGTCACAGCCATTTTCTTTCGGCTCCCTTTCTCGCCTCCATATACCTGCGCCAGCGCGATTCGGCTTCGCCCCTGCGCCCGATATGGCGAAGCGCCCGCGTCTCCAGCACGGCTTCCGCATGCGCAAGCTCCGGCGGGATATCCGCCGTGCGCAACACCTCCAGCGCCCGCTGGCCTTCGCCGTCATCGAGAAGCAGTCCCGCCAGCGCCACGGCCGCAACGCCGTCGCGAGGATCGTTCTCCACCAGAGCTTCGCATATCGCTCTGGCGCGAGATGGTTGACCGTGGCGCATGAAGAGCCACATCGTCGTCATCAGGAACTGCCGCTCGTCGATTGTCATTGTTTCTTTGGCGGGCTGTCGCGGAAGATGGTGACCATTATCTTCTCGTACTGGAGCCCCTCTATCGCATTCTTGACCAGTCCCTTCACGGACGGAACGATATCCGTGAGATCCGCGTCCCAGCGCGAACGGATGGCCACCGCCGCCGACGACGGCAGGCTGTTACGCGCGAACGGATCGTTCTCGGGCAGCACCACGTGCACTCTGGCATCCACTACGCCGTCAATGGCGGCGATAGTGCGGGAGAGATCCTGCGCCAGCGCGTCCATGAAGCGGATACGCTCTTCAGACGGCGAAGAAATCATGCCCGTCTTCTTGAACACCTCGCCTATGCCCTGGAAGTCGCGCCTGGGGAGACCCGCCTTGCCGAGAATGTTGACGGCATCTGCAAAACGCGACTCCACCACCGTAACATTCCAGGTGCCTTCCTCGCCAGACGTCTTGTGGCAGGAAATGCCGGAGTCCAGCAATGCCGCCATGACCAGATTCGCCTGTTGCTCCGGAAGTCCGGAATGCAACGTCGTCTCTTTGTCGCATCCCGTCAGCAGCGCGGCGACACCCAAGCACAAGGCCAACTGTTTTATCGTTTTCATTGCTACCCTTTCGAGCCTTACTGGTTCTTGATCAGCGTCTGTATGGCGTTGGAAGCTTTGTCGGCAACCTTCGTCACCACCTCCTGCTGAAACGACAGATTCATCACTTCATACTGAAGTTCGATCATGTCTAGCGCGGCTGGCCCATGCATTCTGCCGAGCTCCGACAGCGCCTTTATGCGGTGCAGGATGCCTTGATTGTTCTCCTGCGCCGTACGCCACGCGGCGGCAGCCTGCGATGCGAACGGAACTGGATCGGCCGCCTTTGCGCCGTCAATACCCATTGCCGCCCGGAAACGGTCCACGGCAGACGGATCGGCCACACGATCGACCCCAGCAACCTGTTCCGCGGTCATGGTGTGCTGCGGTCCGCCCGCCGCCCTGATCGCTTCCACTATCATTGATTCTGTCATCTCAGCAAGTCCTTTGCCAATTGCGCCGCCGCTGGATCCGATTCATCGGCCGCAGCTTCGCCAAGAGGAAGCTTTGCCTCCTCGTTTCTGTTCATTCGCATCAGCGCCATTCCTTTGAACGCCTTCAGCATGGCCGAAGACGGGAATCGCGGCAACGCCTCGCGGTCGATGTATTCGACCGCGCCTTTGAAGTCGAGCATGCTGATGAGGAGGATGGCGTCTGCCACGGCGACAGACACCTCCTCCGGCCGAAACCGCTCCAGCACCGCGAGAATCTTCGCGGCGGACTGGAAACGGTTCTGGCCGGTCGCCATCAGGGCGACGTTCAGCAACAAACGCGCTTCTTCGCTATTGAGGTCGAAGATCAACGGAAGTTCGAGGCGATCGAGTTCAAGGCGTCGCCCATGTTCTTGTTGATGTTCGTCATCGTCGTGAGCGCGAGGTTCCACTGCTGCAGATCGTACTGGAGCTGCTGCAGATTCGCCTGCACGTCAGGGTGCTGCTGATAGTTCTCGAGCGACTCTTTGAGACGCTCCTCCATCTGGCCAGCCGCGTTGATGAGCGCGTTGTATACCGCATCCGTGTGGATGTAGTCTGACGACGAGGCCGTCACACGATGCAGCTGGGAGCCCTCGAAATTTTTCAAATCAGGACCGCCGACCGCTTCGGTTGATATGTTGTAACCCATTTGTCTACTCCTTTGTTTGTTGTTTGTTGTTGAACGTCGCCTTTCGGCTCCGCTTTCCGCGCCTATCCGCCCACCCGGACGGTCAGACGCAAAATCTTCCTTGCGAGGATGGTTGCTTCACGCAGGGCTTCAACCCGCGGGAATTCTCCAGGCGGCAACCCCTCTTTCATCGCCGCTTCGATTCGCCGGTTCAAACCTATCAGAACCGCATCATACCGCACAAGCGCGGCATCCCGGTCCGGCCCAGCGAGATCTTTCTCGATTTCAAGCAATCGCACCGGCTCGCTCACGGTCTCCATACAAACCTCCCCTTGGGGCCTTCGAGCACCACCGAATCCGCCCCGATGCAAACTACCGTCCACTCGCCGATTGCCGCACCTTCCATGATGCGCGCTCCGTTCCGCGTCACGAGACATGGATATGGAACGGTCAGAATTCCGCATACTGGCAACGCCGGCACCTCGACGCGCGATGCCTTGCCGGAAGCCGCACGGGACCCAGAGCCATCGCCCCCTGCCGAAGATTCCATTGCCGATTGCGCGGCCAACTCCTGCTTCACGGACGCACCGTCCACGCTCCTCAGTTTGGGAACTTCCTGGGAGATATGCATCAGCACTGCGCCAAAGTCGGCGCACCGGCCGTCCAGCACGGCCACCTGATTGGTTACGGTCCGCACCCTCAAGCCTATTTCGCCAATCAAAGCCAGCGTATCTTCCACCGCCGTCTTGAGCGTCTCGTCATCAGAAATGTTCAGTTCGACACACGGCATTACCGCATAAGCCTCGGCGGTTGCAGATAAACGCTCGGCTCGCGTCTTCAGATTGCCGGATACTGCGGGCTGACCATCGACATTGGTTATTTCCAAGCCATACCGCGAGGCAATCTCGGCAATCGCTTCTACCGGATCTACTACCGGCTCCATCGCCGTTTCAGACCTGGACAAGCCGTCCATGGCTCTGCGGTAGCAATCGCGACACCAACCGGACGCTTCCCGCGCACGATCCTTTGTCCAATCCAAAGCTACTCCTGCCTGCGGACAATGTGTTTCCAGCCGCGGCATGAGCCATCCGCGCCCATACCAGCCAAGCCCCACAAGAATTGCGGAGAAAATCAGCAAGATTATGAACGCAATGAGACAACCGTGCGATTGGCGCTTTTTCTCTATCGGTGCCGCCTCCACCGTCTGCTTCTGTTCATTGGCCGAAGTTGGTTCGGACGGCTTTTCCTCGGTTTTTTCCTCCTCGGGCCAAACGAGTTTGCCCCACGCCCGCTCTGCCGGGCCGACAGCGAAAGCCGTATTGCCGGCCATCCTGACATGCAACGGTTCCAGCAACTCCCCGTCTACCGCCACCCCATCGGCAGACGCTTCAATCTTCATCGGTGCATCCGGCAACGAGATGTCTGCCAGAACTATATCGCAAGCGTCGCTCTTGCCCATCGTCACGGCAACGCCATCCACGAGCGCCACTTCCGCACCCTTGTTCTTGCCCTCTACTATCTTCAGGATGAAGCTCACAGTTTAATCCTCCCCAACGGCTGTATGTTTATCTCGGCGCTCAGCTCTTGGAACGACAAGACAGGCAGCTCGTAATAGTCCTTCTCGATCATCTTGCGGAAATATCGCCGGATATCCACTGAAACTATTATCACCGGCTTCTGCGGAATCTTGTTGAGATCGCCGATGGTGCGCTTGACCACGGTGATTATCGAACGCACGGTGGAAGGATCCATTGCCAGATAGCTTCCGCCCGACGTCTGGCGCACCGACTTGCGGATCTTCTCTTCGAGCGACGGATCGAGCAGATAAGCCGCAACGATATTCTGCCCGCCGGAGAACTTGTAGGAGATATAACGCGAGAGCGCGGCGCGGACGTATTCCACAAGCAGAACCGAATCTTTTTCTTTCTGCCCCCACTCGATGAGCGTCTGGGTGATGCGCTTCAGATCGCGGATGGAGATACCCTCCTGAACGAGGCGCTGCAGGACATCTGTAATCTTCTGGAGCGGCAGGACGCGCTGGACTTCCTTGACCAGTTCGCCGGCATCTTTCTCCATGTGGTCGAACAGCAATCTCGTTTCCTGCAACGACAGGAACTCGTGGGCATAACGCCGGAGCACACTGGAGAGGTGGAAGGCGAGCACGCCGCCGACATCAAGAGAACGGATGCCGCTTTCATCCAGGCGCGGTTTGTCCGAAGCCTTCACCCAGCAGGTTTCGTAACCCGCGAGGAACGGCTTGCCGGTCTCGAACGCCACGCCAGTGGCCGACAGGTTCTCCGGCTCTTCGAGCGCAAACACATAGTCTTTGCGAAGTGCGCCTTCAGAGACCGGAACTTCGTTGACGAGCAACCGGTATTTGCCTTCCTTGAGACTGGGATTGAGCGAGAGATTGATACCCGGAAACGGCACGCCGAGATCATGGTACAGCGCACGGCGAACCGACATTATCTGTTCGTTGAGGGCATCGTAGGTAAGCGCACCGCGAATATCCGCATCGATATCCACAGTGAGCGGCGTGACCATGGAGAAATCGTCGCCGTCCTTCTTTTTCGGACGCGGCGCGGTGCCTTCTGACGGTGCGGCGGCGGCAAGCGGATCCTCGCCCTTCGCCGCCTTGGCGGCGGCAATCTTTTCCTTCAGCATCAAGCTATAGCCAATAGCGGCCACGAATACCGCAAGCCCGAAAATCTGGATCTTCGGAAATCCGGGAATCAGACCAATCGCCACCAGCATCAGCGAACCGAGGAGAATGGCCTTGGGCTGCGCAAAGAACTGATTGATGATGTCCTGTCCGAGCGGCTTGTTGTCCACATCGCCCACGCGCGTTACGATTACACCGGAGGTAATGGACACCAAAAGCGCGGGAATCTGCGAGACAAGACCGTCGCCAATCGTGAGGATGCCGTACTTGTTCACGGCCCAGCCGACTTCCTTGCCGTTCATCAATACGCCGATGCAAATGCCGCCGACGATATTGATGGCCGTCATTATGAGTCCGGCGATGGCATCGCCCTTGACAAATTTCATTGCGCCGTCCATCGCGCCGTAGAGCTGGCTTTCCTTGGTCAGCTCGGTACGCCTGCGAGTGGCCGTATCTTGATCGATGGCACCCGCCCGCAGGTCGGCATCAATGGACATCTGCTTGCCGGGCATTGCATCCAAGGTAAAGCGCGCGGCAACTTCAGAGACGCGCTCCGCGCCCTTGGCGATAACGACAAACTGCACGATCGTGATGATGAGGAAGATCACGGCACCAACCACGAAGTTGCCGCCAACCACGAAGTTGCCGAACGTATAAATGATTTCGCCGGCATCGGCTTTGAGCAGAATGAGTCGCGTAGTGGTGACATTCAGTGCCAGCCGGAAGAGCGTGGTAAAGAGCAACATAGACGGAAAAGTCGAAAACGCCAGCGCCCGCGGAAGATACAGCGAAAGCATCAGCATCACCGTCGAAATCATGATATTGGTGGCAATCAGCAAGTCCACCACAGGCGTCGGCAACGGGATGATCAAGAGTCCAATGATCGCAACCACGAGGAATGCGAGCACCAGATCGCCGAATCTGCTGAATACGTTCGAGAAATTTGTAATTTTGCCTAGCATCACGTCTCCATCAAAGAAAGTCTGTAGTGTTCGAAAAGGTCTGTGTCTGCGAGCAGATTCTCGATCTCATGCGCCGCCATATCTGCCGCCGGCGTTTGGCGGTCGCGCAGACTCTTGAGCGTCTGCTGTGCCATCTGCCCGAAGCCTCCCGGAGTGCGAAGTGTCGCCGTGTTTTCGGAAACCAATGCCCGCATGATTTCGCCGCCGACACTGCGGTCGGTCGGAAAAATTTCGTCTATCGCCTGCGAAACGGTCGTAGCACCGGGCAGAAGCGACTTCTGCGGCTGTCCGGCAACCGGCGAATCCATCACCTCGGCAAAACCCGCGCTGCCTATGCCCACATCGAACCTGAGCGGTTCTGTGGTTCTCGATACATTCAAACTCATGCCGCGCCTCCAATCTCTTGTGCCGCCCGCCACAACATATCGAACGCCATGTTCACAATCGGCAGCGTGACTTCGCGCTCCGGGATTCTTGCCGCCGCCACTGCCAAACCGTTTTTGGCGACGATTCCGGAGCGCAATCCCAGAGCGCCCGTGCGCCGGGGATTGGCCAATGCCAGCAGGCGGCGGATGGCCGCGCTCCCGCGTGGCACTCCGAATGTCATCGCCACCACCAATTCGTCGCCAGTATATTCGAACCTGAGCGAAAATCCGTTTGCGAAATTCAGCGCCGCCGCACCGGAAGCGTTGAGCGCAAACTTAGATACCCCGGCCGCATGGCCGAAGTCCGCTATCACCGCATTCAACCACGGCGGCACCGTCATGCAGCATCCCCTTCTTCCATCGTTTCGTTCTCTTCGGTTATGAGTTCGTCCAGATATTCCTGCGCGGCATCAAGCAGCCGCTGCCGATCGTCTTCGCGCGGGAACAGACGCGACGAAAGTTTCCGGAATAGTCGCGTGAGCTCGCGGGCGAAATCCATCCGCGCCAGAAGTTTGCGCACGCCGCACTCGCCGACGAACGCCGCAATGCCGGAAGCCAGCACGAACGACTGCTCGGTGAAGTCCATTACCCGCCCTGTCATCTGCTCGCCGTTCAATAGACATCTTTCGCCGAATTCCCGTCCCATCCGCGCTTCGAGCTGGTCGAGCGACTCCAATACCGTCTGCAATACCTGCACGCATCCGAGATCCGTCAATATGCGTCCGAGTGCCGCCTTGTCGATCGAAGGCATCGCCGACTTGAGATCGACTCCGCATCCGGCAATCAAGAACTCGATTGCCGCCTTCAACCCATCGGCGCCGCGAGCCGCCAGCAGCGACCGGAAGCATTCCTGAGGCTTGGTGAAACCCACCACCTCGCCGCGATACATGTCGCGCAGGCTCTGCATCTCCTCCGGCGTAGTCGCCCGGGCGTTGATTTCCTCGGCCAGATTGAGACCCGCCCTGATCTCAGGACCCTTCGCCTGGGCAAGTTGCGCCTTGGCTTGACGGACAATTTCGCGCAAATTCCCTTCGCCGTCGCCAAAAGCCTGCTCTAAAATGTCCAGCATTGCAAATTGGTGCGAGGGATCGGTCGATCCTCTCGCCAGCTCCTTGAGCAGTTCGCGCGGATCCGGCAACTGTCCTTCAGCAGCCATATTGCGCATGTTGCGCAGCATCTTGGTCAGGAAATCGCGCCCAGGCATGTCCGGCAACATCGCCAGCCATGTCTCGATGGACCGGATGAGCGCGGAACGCGAGCCTTGCATCTCTCCCATCTTCCGCTCGCCGACGCGCTTCGCCGTCTTCTCCTCGAACTGGAACGAAAGCTCCTCCATCGAATCCATCAGCTCGGCCATCGGATCTGCCTCTACCACAAACGCCGTACCCATCAGTTCGCCACTCTGCACCGCAGGTGCCGCCGTCTTCTGTGCGGCCGCAAGATCGCGGAACTGCGCAGCTTCCGCTCCGGCCGCATAGGTCTGCCTGAGTATCTGCGCCGCGTCAAACGCCATAACACCTCCGGTTGACGGTTGACGGTTTGAAAGACTGCGGCTCCGCAGCGCCTTCAATCCAAACTATAGCAGGACCATAGAATGTAAGCAGCAGATCTTTAGGACCGCGCGGCAACAATATGTCCAGCAAGCCGAGTCTCGGACAGAACCCGGTCGGGGCGGCACCCGTCCATGCTACCGCCGCCTCCGGACGGACGGAAAGCGTCTCACCCTCGGCCACTTGAATGCGCATCGTCCGTCCCTTGGTGGCCATTACCACCCATTCCGACTCGAATTTGGTGACGCAAATCGATTTTGCCAGACTCATGGGCACTGTTTTCACATTCTGCGCCCCGGTCCAAGCCGCAGCCGGTGCCACGAGCACCTTGGCCGACACGGCGGAAACCGGCGCCGCGCACGGAATGTGCGTTAGGAACGGACGCGTCTGGCAGGCGCACTTGGCATCGCCGCCAGTTTCCACGAGATCTAGGATTCCACGATCGCGAACCATCCAGCCCTTCCGGCGGCGGCGTACGGTTTTGCCGAAAAATGCGGCGGGCTGCCCGTGGCCTGTCAGCCACGAACCCGCACCGATTTCAGCAAAACCGCCAGTTATCGTCACTCTGCCGCCTCCTCGGATTTCTTATCCTGTTCCTCTTTCTCGGCCTTGGCCGCTCTCCGCGCTTTGCGCTCGGCCTTCAGCGACTCGCGAGCCGAATCCTCCTCCTGCCGCCATTCATGTTTGTCTTCCGTAAGGATATCGTCGATGCGTTCATGCTCGATCTTTCGCATCTCTCCAGCATGCTCGATCTCGGCCTTGCGGCGATCGTACTTGATCTTGGCCTGGTCGCGGCGGCGATCGCGCGTCTCGTTGCGCTCGAGATTGCGCTGACGGCGTTCAAGATCATAATCGTCGGCATAGTCCTGGACCTTCTCCGCATCCACCACATCGCGCAATCTCGTAGCCTGGAGCCGCATCAGCATTTCCGTGTCAAGATCGACGATATGCGGCGTGAGGATGAACATGCGCTGCACAGTCTCCTTTTTCGTCGACGAACCGCCGAACAGCCAGCCGAGAATTGGAATATCCCGGAGATACGGGATTCCCCAACCGGCCTCTTCCTCGATGTCGCGCAGATATCCGGCCAGCATGATGCTTTCATCCTCGAAAATCGCCGTCTGCGTCTGCAATGTGGAAGAACGGGTCATCGGCATGGAATCCACCGATATCGTCTCGAACCCGCCGTCGTCAAGCTCCAGCGTCAGCCATACCTGGTTGGCCACATTAGTGGACGGCGACATCACAATTCTCGGTTTGATCTGGAGCCGCGTGCCCGCGCTGACTTCCTGCAGCGTGGCCACCTCGGTGCCCACTACCTTGGCGTGGTAGCTCTGCGTATCGGTCATCTGCGCGGCAAGATTGTTCATGGTGATGAGCGAAGTGCGCGAGATCGACCGCGCCTTGCCTTTAGCCTTGAGCGCAGAGAGCGAAGCGGAAACGGTCATGTCATTGCCGAGATAGGTTAGCGCCCCGGCCAGCCCCTGTCCGCCAATCGCCGACGGTTCCACGAGATTGCCGGCATTCTGACCGATCGAGCCGGTCGTCTTCTTCTTGGTTCCCTCCGCTTTGAGAGAAAGCTGCCAGTCGAGCGAATCGTTCTTGGAAAGTTCCACCACCGTCACCCCGATTTCCACCAGTTTCTGCGGAACATCGAGTTGCTTGATCAGTTCTTCGTACATCGGCAGACGGGACTTCACATCGCGAACCAGAACGGCATTGAGCCGGTTCTCCGGTCTGATCATTGGCCGCACTGATGAACTGGCGATATCGTCCAGCGCACTCTTGGCATCAGCTACATAGTTGGTGCCTACATTTTCGCGCATCCTGACCGACCCCGTGTCCATCATGTCGTCCAGCAGATTAGCGATACCTCTTATGAACACCGTTGATTCCGGCGAGGATACGTTGAAACTCACATCGTCCGCCCAAGTGTTGACCAGCGGGAAAAGCCGGACCTCGACCTCGTTGAAGGTGCGCATTTCCTTGAGCCGGTCGGCTCTGGCCACCGTTTCGGCCACGAGCGCGACATAGCGCGGCGGACCTGAAACCATCATGAGTTCATCGTTGGAAGTCGTCTTGATCGGAAATCTGGCATCCTCAACGCCAAGTTCGCCCAGCATTTTCCGCACTTCGCCAGCCTTCATGTATTTTAAGTCCACGAGGATTGTGGAGATCTCGCCCGCCCCGTACACATAAAGCGCGGCACCGTCGTAATACCATATGAGATTGTGGGTTATCGCCATCTTGTCCAAAAATTCGTTCGGCGAGACATCCTTGAAATCTCCGGAAAAAGAACCGTGCACGGATTCGGACATCACTACGGAAAGCCCTTCCGCCACAGCAAATGTGTCGAACGCCACCCGTAGATCCATATCCCGCGCAACCAGCGTGTATGATGGCAGTTTCCACGGAATTTCCGCCGCGCCGGCACCCGCCAGCGCCACCGCCGCCAATATCACAGTCGCAAATCGTTTCACCGCTGTTTCGCCCTTCCTTAGTTATGGTCGCATTATCATTTCTTCAGCGCCGAACTGTGGCCGTTCGTCGCGAACCGACTCCACCCGCTCCCGCCACCAATCGCATGAGTTGACAAAAGTTTCGAAAAGCCGCAGAAGATTGTGCGCACTCGCGTTTGCGTCTGCCGCCTGCCAGAGAAAGAGGCCGCCGGAAGACGGTTCCGCCGAAAGTGCCGCATCCTCCTTCAGCATCCTCCCTGCCGCCAGTTCCGCCAGATGCTCGAAACGCCCCTCATCTTCGGTAAGCGAATGCTTTAGAATCAGTTTTGCGCCCGTGTCCTCAGCCAAGATCTCCATCCCGTCCACCCGCAGAACAAACGACGCCACGCCGCCCGGTATCTTGTCGGGATACCGGATAGCCTCGGCCAGTCTATGTATCGCCGTACCTGTCATCGCTTTGGCTTACTGCGCCTCCTCCTGCGTCTCCACCATTCTGAAGAACCGGCAATCCGCCTTATCGCCCAGCGGCACGACGAACGTCGCCGTTTCCGCGTCCACCACATCCAGTTCCGCATCCGTAAGGTCGAGATTGGCGTCGTCCGTATCGGGTATCGGCAATGTCGCGGAACCGCGGATCTTCAAGGTTTTGACAAAGCCGTTAAGCCAAGTGGCGGGACTCGCGGTGATCGCGATCAGCAAGTACCCGTCCTCAACCGCAAAGTCGTCGATTCTCAAGCTATTCAGTTCCAGTTTCTCGCCTCGCTCGGCCACGGCACCGCCATCCTCGGCATTTATCGTAACGGAGTAATTGTAGCCGTTGGCGGCAAACGTGTGCTGGGTTCCGGCGGATGCGCCCAACAGCTTGCGCGGCGATGCGGAGAGGAGCGGGTGCGGCTCGATCGTATGTTCCGTCTCCCAGTTCTCCGGCAGCCACAGATAGACGCAGCCGGCGTCGTCGGAGTAGATATCATTTTTGCCGTAATCGTCCGGCAGTCCGTCGAATGCGACCTTGATGTTCTCGTCGAGGCTCGATACCGTAACCGGGAACACTGCGGCGCTTCCGTCCGATGGTGCGGGGCTGATTCTGTCTAATTCGGCGTCGATCGAACCGCCGGTAAACCTGACTTCGCCAAAGCCTGTGCGCGTACTGCCGATGCTCTTCGAGGTGGCGTACGTGTAGGGTACGGCCACGACCGTTCCGCCGGAGATGTAAACATAGCCCGTGCTGTTGTTGCCGCCGCCGCCGATGGCCGCGCCGGTCCCGTTGCTCCTGGCCTTGACTCTTCCGCCGTATATGTAAACGTTAGCGTCGCTTTCGGCGCCGCTGCCGATGCCTGCTCCGTTGTACGTACCGCTCGCCGCATCCACTACGCCGCCCATTATGTTGACGCGGCCCGAAGCGTTACTGCCGCCGCCGATGCCGGTGCCGTATTGTCCGCCCGTGGCCGTAATCTCGCCGCCGTAGATGTTCACCGTGGCGTTGCCTTCGGCGCCGCCGCCGATGCCGGAGCCTCGCAAGCCGCCGGTAGCCTCGATCCTTCCGCCATAGATGTCGATATATACGTGATTGACGCCGGCCGCGCCGCGGCCGCCTATCCCAGCGGCGCCGGCACCGCCTTTCGCTATGATGGAGGCGTTCTGCTCGAGATTCGTCAGCGTCAGCGACGCCGGCGTATATGTGCTGTGGCCAGCCTGGATGCCGGCGTAGCCTTGACTGGTCGACTGGGTCGCATCCAGCGTGTTCGTCCCGGCGAACGCCACGGTGGAGTCTCCGCTCTGCACGGCGATCGGCGCGTTGTTGGAAGTCGCGATGCAGAGGTCGGCAATCTTGAAGTATACGCCGTTGGTCGCGGCGATGTGCACATAGCTGTCGGTGTTGGTTCCGGCAATCGTGACGCAGTCGGCCAGCGACGAGCCGGAGAGTACGTAGAGAATCCTCTCGGACGCTTTGTAGTTCCACTTGCCGCTGCCGTCGCCCATGTACGCGACATCCGTGCCGTCTACGGTCACGCCGGAGAGCCACGGTTCCGCGATGGCGCCGGAAGTCGTCACAGTGGCGAGATATGGCACGCCGCCGATCATGAATATGTAGTCGCTTTCCCAAAGCCAGGGATATATATTGCCCGCCGAATCGGCATAGATGTCGTACGTGCCGTAGCCGTCGATCGACAGCTCCACCTTGGCGTTCGGCTCGAAACCGGAAAGCTCGACGCGGTAGACCGGGGTACCGTCGTCGTTTGCCGGGGACGTGCCCCCGTGGATGCTTGCGGAATCGGTTACGATAGATCCGCCGGCGAATACGATTTTCGCGCTCCCGAAGATATGGCCGTAGGTCGCGCCGTATCCGATTGCTGCCGCACCCGTCCCGGCGACAGGTCTGACGGTGCCGCCGCGGATGACGACTCCGACGTAGCCGTAATTGTTTCCGCCGCCGATGCCGGCGCCGTTCGCGCCGCCGGTCGCCTCGACGATTCCGCCTCTGATCTCGATGTTGCCCGCCAAGTCCGTGTTGTCGGCGCCGATGCCCGCGGCGTTCGATCCGCCCGTGGCGACGAGCTTCGCGCCGTCATAGAGATTGGTGATCACGAGGCCTTCGTACCTGCCGGCAACGTGCAGCCCGGGGTATCCCGCCGCATCCGCCGCGTCAAGGATGTTCGTGCCGGCGAGGCACAGCGTGTTCGTGCCGGCGACAATCTTTATCGGCGATCCGCTTGTCGCCTTCAGATACAGATTGGAAATCGTAATCGGCATTTCTCCCGTCGCATCGACCGATATGTTGACCTTGCCCTCGGTGTTCGTACCCGAGATCACGCAGGCGTTTGTTACGGAGAGCTTTTGCGCAAACACCTCGTACTTCCACCCTTCGCCGTAGAGCTCGGCCACGTCCACGCCGTCAATCTCCACGCCGTAGGCATCGGGGATCTCCACCGTCGTGACGGTTTCGCCCTCTATCTTCGTCGCAAAGCGGCGTCCGCCGACGGCGTACTGGTAGGTGCCGTTCGCCAGCCAGAGGTAGATCTCGCCAGACACGTCGGCGTAAATGTCGTTGGCGCCATAGCCTGGCAACACCAGCTCGGCCGCCGCATTCGGCGTGAAGCCCGCGAGCGTCACCTTGTACACCTCGTGCCCGTTGCTGTCGGCGGGATAGGTATAATCAAAGTCGGTTTTGCTTTGATTGAACTCCCGCCCCGCTTTGCTGAGCGGCTTGATGCTTCCACCGGTGATTCTGACGGTATAGCCGTCATTTCCGCTATATCCATTGCCAATGTCGGCGGCGTATTTGCTTGCACCGTAATCGTAACAATCTCCGGATCCGGCAAAAATCGTGCCGCCCGAAATGGCGATACTGCAGTTGCTGGAGTTGGAGTCGTCGCCGCCACCGATGCCGGCACCGCAAAAAGTTTCCCATATGCTCTCGTCATAGCCACCATACGCCTGTATTCGCCCGCCAGAAATATTGATGTCGCCGCTCCTTCCATAGTATCCACTGCCAATACCGGCACCGCCTTGCGCACCGCCACGAGCCATTATTGATCCACCATTGATATTTATCGTGCCGACGTTGCCTTTGACCCCGCCACCAATACCGGCACCACCATTGTAACCGCCATAGGCAATTATGGACCCACCTTGGATGATTATAGTCTCGGTGTCGCCCTTGAAGCCGCCTCCAATGCCGGCACCGCCGCCGTCCATCCCGCCATTGGCGATTATCGTACCGCCCCAGATTTCCATTGTTCCAGCACTTTCCTGGCGGTTGCCGCCGATGCCGGCTGCGTAATCCCCGCCAAACGCTTCAATCCCGGCATTTTCCTCGAGATTGGTCAAGATAAGCGTTGCGCCTTGCTCCACTTTCAGTCCGGCGCAAGATGTGGTCGACCGCGCATCGAGCGTGTTCGCACCGGCGAGGCAAACAGTAACCGCGCCATTCGTGATAACAATCGGCGAGGCGCTGGTGGCCTTGAGATTCAGGTTCGATATCGAGAAATAAAGCTCGTTCGTCGTCGCGGCCACGATATTCACCATGCCAGCAGTGTTCGTGCCGGAAACCACGCAGTTGGTGAGGGCGTTGCCGGAGACGATGTTTAGCGTCTTCGTGCTGTAGTCGTAGTTCCACCGCCTGCCCTTGGCCTCGGCAAACGCAACGTCTACGCCATCGGCCGTAACGCCGGTATACCAAGTCGTCGCCGTCGTATCGCCATTGTCGACCGTCGCCGTAAAGGGCAACCCGCCCACATAGAATATATACGTGCCGTTGGGGAGCCACAAATACACCTTGCCCGCGTCGTCGGTGTAGATATCGGAGTCCTCGTCCGTGCCGGCAAAACCGTCAAGATACGCCACCTCCACATTTTGGTTCATCACTCCCACATCGACCGTCACGCACCAGACGCGCGTCGTATCGTTCGAGGCGGCCGGCGCAACATATTCTGCCGCACCGGTGCGGTGCGTAGCATGCACCGACGCCCCCTTTATGGTCAGCTTCGCCGCCGCCTTTACGGAAGAAGAATACGAACCGGTGCCGATGTCGTCGGGCGTGGTCGAAGCCGTCATCGCGCCGCCGGTGGCGAGCACCGTTCCGCCTGCTATGTTCACGATAGCGCACTGGTTGTCCATGTGTCCGGCGCCAATACCCGCGCTGCCGGCCCCCGCAACCGCATAGACACGCCCGCCGGATATCGAAATCTGGCAGAATTCGGTGTTGGCGGCCGAGCTGCCGCCAGCCAAACTGCCGCCGCCGATGCCTGCACCCCTGCCGCCGCTTGTCGCCGAAACGACACCGCCGGCAATAGTTATGGTATGCCCGCGCGCACGGGTGCCGCCGCCGATACCGGCGCCGCCGGCATCATCGCCACCGCCACCGTTTGCGGTCACCGTTCCGCCGGATATCGTCACCTTGCCGCCCGAGTGGTTTCTGCCGCCGCCGAGGCCGGCGCCGGCCTCGCCGCCCGTGGCCAGCACCTTGCCGCCCGAGATGTTAATCGCGCCTTGGCGCAATAGCGTGGCGTTGCCTGCACCGTCGCCGCTGTCGGCGAAGTATCCGCTGCCGATGCCCGCGCCGCTTGTGCCGCCGGTCGCACGGATGTCTCCGCCAACTATTTCAATCGTTCCGTAGCTCTCGTGGAATCCACCGCCTATGCCTGCTGCCTCGTAGCCGCCGTATGCCGACAAGATGGGCGAGGTCAGCACATAGTCGTAGTTCGTGACGACTGTCACGATGTCCACATAGTTCGTCACGATGGCGACGCCGCCATGCCCGTCATCTACTTCCTCTATGTTCTCGACCGTGTTAGTGTAGTACTTGATGTCGTCGAGGTCGGGGACGGCCACGTAGGTGTCGCTCCCCGTTATCGTGAGCGTCGCAGAGTATGGAACTTTGATCGCAGGAGTGCCCGACCACGGGCTGGTGAGCGTGTTCTCGCCACAAAGCGCGACGTTAGCCGTGACGTTGGGCGCAATCTCGATCGGGGCATAACTCGCCGAGGACGTGGTCAGGACGAGGTTCGAGACAGTCACCGCGATGTCGCGCGAGCAGTCGAGATACACCTCGCCCGATGTGTTCGTGCCGCTCACGACGCAGTCGGCGCCGGTTATGGAAAGCGCATAGCTGGTTGGATCATACGTCCAGCCCGCACCTGACTGGAGCGCGACATCCTCTCCGTTCACTGTAACGCCGGTGGACCACGTCTCCGCTTCGGTGTCGGCTCCATTGACAACAGCCCTGTATGGAACGCCGCCGATGTTCATGTAGTAGGTTCCGTCGGGAAGCCAGATGTAGATCTTGCCCTCGTCGTCCGTCTTCACGCCCGAGAGCAGGTAGCCGTTATAGTCGGACATAACCGCGCCGACGTCGAAGTTAGGCCGAGTTGTGTTGATGGTCACGCAGTAAACGTTCTTCCTGTCGGCGTCCTTCGCCTGCACGGTGATGTTAGCGGTGGAGGAATCCAACGAGCCGCCGGTGATCGTGGTGTAGGTAGAAGTGCCGCTGCCGCCATTCGCCCCGGCGCCGATGTCGGCTCCTCCGTTCGTCCCCCTCGCAATGACCGTGCCGCCGCTCTGGCTGTAGCTCCCAGCGTCGCCGTAGCTTTCGCCGGGATTCCCGCCGCCTCCGTTCTTGCCGCCGCCGATGCCGGCCGCCCCGTCGCCGCCCATCGCGTGCACAATGCCGTTTGTAATCGTCACCTTTCCGCCGGACTGGTAATATCCGCCGCCGATGCCCGCGGCACAGCTGCCGCCTGTCGCCGTCACATCGCCCCCGTAGATGTTGACCGTGAAGCCTCCCTGGCCGCCCAACCCGCCGATGCCCGCGGCGCCCTCGCCGGTCGCGACAATTTCGCCTGAAAGGA
>DFFF01000042.1:34449-34599 GCA_002369235.1 Verrucomicrobia bacterium UBA3783 | reverse complement strand
GCATGTCGTCCATCCGCAACTTCGATGCGCTCAATGATGTCAACAACCTCAAGTGGTCGGGCCAGTGCATCCATGACGCAGGACTCAACCATGAAGTTGTGGTGACGATGATGGGGCTTCCTCCGGGAATCGACAACAAGGGCACGCACA
>DFFF01000042.1:18727-34402 GCA_002369235.1 Verrucomicrobia bacterium UBA3783 | reverse complement strand
AGGGCACGCACACGCCCGAGTTCTATCGCGACCGCCTGAAAATGATCATGGACGCCGGAATTCCTTTTGATCGCGTCTGCTTCAAGGATGCGTCCGGAACTTCCACTCCCACGACTGTCTACAACACGATGAAACTCGCCCGCCAGCTCTTGGGCGACAAAGTGCACATCCAGTTCCATTCCCATGAAACTGCGGGCAATGGCGTCGCCTGCTATCTCGCGGCGTTGCGCGGCGGCGCCGATGGTCTCGACCTCTCGATGGCGCCTATGAGCGGCGGCACCTGCCAGCCCGACATCATCACGATGTGGCACGCGCTCGACGGCGATCCTGATTTCGGGTTCGACTTCGACATCAAGAAGATCAAAAAGGCCGAGGATTCCTTCAAGGCCGCCATGTCCAAGTACTTCCTCCCGCCGGAAGCGATGAGCGTCAATCCCCAGATCATCTGGTCGCCGATGCCCGGCGGCGCCTTGACCGCGAACACCCAGATGCTCCGCGACAACAACATGATGGACAAGTACGACGACATGATCGCCGAGATGTACGACTGCGTGCGCCTCGGCGGTTTCGGTACGTCGGTGACGCCCGTTTCGCAGTTCTATGCGCAGCAGGCCATCCAGAATGTCATGTTCGGCAAGTTCAAGAAGTTCTCGCCCGGCTATGCGAAGATGGTGCTTGGGTACTTCGGCAAGACTCCCGTTCCGCCGGACCCGGAGATCGTCAAGAAGGCGAGCGAGTTCATGGCGTCGAGCGACCTCAACAAGGCCTACAGCGAGCCGACGACCAAGACGGTTCTGGAGATGAACGACTCCGATCCCAAGAAGGGCGGCGCGGTCGCCAAGAAGATGCTCGAGGATGCCGGACTTCCTGTCACCGACGAGAATATCTTCATCGCCGCTTCCTGCAAAGAGAAGGGAATTCTCTTCCTCAAGGATCCCGCGAAGGCTCCCATGGGCTGCCGTTTCGCCGAGGAAGCGAAGCCTGCCGCCGCCAAGGGCGGTGCCGTCACCGTCACGATCAACGGCAAGTCTTACGGCGTAGAAATCAAGGGTGACGGCAAGGCCGTTGTCAACGGCAAGGCCGTGGACTTCAAGGCCGAGGCCGGTCTCAAGGCCGCGCCTGCGGCTGCCGCGGCTCCCGCCGGCGGCACCGAGATCAAGGCTCCCGTTCCCGGAACCGTGCTCCGCGTCACCGCCTCGAACGGCCAGAGCGTCGCCAAGGGCGATGAAATCCTCGTCATGGACGTGATGAAGATGGAGACTCCCGTGACCGCGCCTTGCGACGGCACGGTGACCGTGACCGTCAACGCGACCGACAAGGTTGCCACCGGCGATGTCCTGGCCGTCATCGGCTAACGCTCGGCAAGGAAGGACAAAGCGAAAATGAGAAAAGCGATACTTGCATTCATTCTCGCGGCATGCGCCATGGGTGCGCATGCCGAGGGCGACTGGCGCACGACGCTCGCCAAGGCCAAGGGACTGCTCAGCGAGACGGGTATTTCCGGCTTCGTCAAGGGTTCCGCGCCGGCATATATCACTGGCGAATTCGCCGATTCCGAGCGCCCGCCGGCGCCGGTGTTCGACCCTGTGCGCCGTCTGCGCCGCGATGCTTTTGTAAACCGCAACGGCTTCTGGGTCGTGGACGAGTTGCAGGCGGCGAGGCTTTCCACTCCTTCCCATACCGTCAAGTGCGGCGATTGGATTGGAGGCTACTTCGATGACACGGGAGCATTCGTCCGCGGCCATGAAGTGAAAACGCTCTTCAATATGCCTTACGGCGTGGGGCAGCTCATCATGATTCCGCTTTGCCTGATCATGATGTATCTCGCTATCGTCAAGGGCTTCGAGCCGCTGCTCCTGCTCCCGATCGGCTTTGGCGGACTTCTCGCCAACTGCCCGCTCGCGGGCGTCACCGCACCGGCGATGATGCATGACGGCATAATCACCTTCCTCGCTTCCGGCGTGCCGGTGATGACCGGCGGGATCGTCGAACCGGGCGGATTCCTCCATTACTTCTTCAAGTTCGGCATCGATACCGGCGTCTTCCCGATCATGATCTTCATGGGCGTGGGCGCGATGACCGACTTCGGTCCGCTGATCGCCAATCCCAAGATGGCGCTCCTCGGCGGTGCGGCGCAGTTCGGCATCTTCTTCGCGCTTTTCGGGGCGCTCGGTCTCGCGGCGCTCTTCGGCGCCGACTTCTTTGGCGGCGTCGATCCGCTGAAGGCGGCGGCATCGATCGGCATCATCGGCGGTGCCGACGGCCCGACGGCCATTTGGCTCACTTCGCGTCTCGCCCCCGATCTCTTGGGCGCGATTGCGGTCGCGGCGTATTCCTACATGGCGCTCGTCCCGATCATCCAGCCCCCGATCATGAACGCGCTTACGACGAAGGAGGAGCGTCTCATCAAGATGCCGCCGTTGCGCGAGGTGAAGAAGATCGAGAAGATCTGCTTCCCCTTGATCGTGCTTCTCCTTTGCGCAGTGCTGCTGCCGTCGGCCGTGCCGCTCATCGGTGCGCTCATGCTCGGCAATCTCGCCAAGGAAGCGGGTCCTTCGGTCGCGCGCATTTCCGACACCATGTCCAATGCGCTCATCAATATCGTTACCATCATGCTCGGTCTTTCCGTCGGCTCGAAGCTCGCTTGCGAGAAGTTCCTGTCGGGGACGACTCTCGGCATTCTCGCGCTTGGCCTCGTTGCGTTCTGCGTGGGCACTGCCGCGGGCGTCATGATGGCGAAGCTGATGAACCTTTTCTCCAAGGAGAAGGTGAATCCGCTTATCGGCTCGGCCGGCGTTTCCGCCGTCCCGATGGCCGCCCGCGTCTCCAACAAGGTTTCGCTCTCGAACGACCCCGCGAACTTCATCCTCATGCAGGCAATGGGCCCGAATGTCTCGGGCGTAATCGGTTCGGCCGTCGTGGCGGGTGTGCTCTATACGCTTTGCAGGTAAGAAATCCGATAACGGCAAACAGCGAAAAGCCGGGCTTGAGTCCGGCTTTTCCTGTCTTTGCCTGTCCATACGCGAAGAAACTCGCCGCAAAATCGCGGCGATTCGCGCTTCAAGTATATGACGCGAAGACGACGGGGAACGCGGCGGCGGCAAAGTATTCTGCCGATCCTTTCGGCGAACTCTCCGGCGCGGGCAAGATCCCCGGACTCAAACAGCGCTTCCCGGATCGCGTCCTGGTGATGACGACCGAGCGTTGTTTCATGACGTGCCGCCATTGCACGCGCCAGGGGATTTTCGGCAAAGCCCCGATAGTCGACACCACGGAGAAACTTGCCGCCTGCGTGGAATACGTGAAGGCGCACCCGAAGGTGCGCGACGTGCTGCTCTCCGGCGGCGATATCCTCACGCTGCCGGACAAGAAGGTGATGGAATTTGTCGATGCCTTCACAGCGCTTCCCCAGATTGATTTGGTCCGGGTCTGCACCCGCGCCTTGTGCGTCAATCCTTCGCGCATTACATCGGCGCTCGCGAAGAAACTTGCCCGCAGCGGAAAAGTCTGGGTGAATACCCAATTCAATTGCGCCGACGAAGTGACGGACGAAGCGCGTGCCGCCGCCGCGCGGCTGGTGGACGCCGGCATTCCGGTTAGCTGTCAGACCGTTCTCCTTAAAGGCGTGAACGATTCCGGATCCGGGATGCTTAAACTGCTCAAGTCGCTTTCCGCCGCGCGCATACGCCCTTATTATGTGTTCATGTGCGATCCGGTTGCCGGGATTGAACGCTTTCGCGTCGATATCGAGAAGGCGCGGAAGATTGAGCAATACTGCGCCGAGCGGATTGGCGGACTTTCATTGCCTCGTTTCGTGATTGACAAACCTGGTGCAAAAAGGAAAATTCCGATATGAACGAACAACGTGCGATAATCATCGGTTCCGGTCCCGCCGGGCTTACCGCGGGAATTTATCTTGCCCGCGCCGGTTTCAAGCCGCTTTTGATCGAAGGCATGGAGCAGGGCGGTCAGCTTATGACCACAACCCATGTGGACAACTTCCCCGGTCTCGGCAAAACGACCGGCCCGGCAATCATAAAATCCATGCGCGACCACGCCGAGCGTCTAGGCGTCGCTTTCGCGATGGATCAGATCGAGTCGGTAGTTCGCGAAGGCGACCGGCTCGTCCTTAAGGGAATGATCGACGAATATTCCGCCCCTCAAGTCTTGCTCGCTACCGGCGCGAGCGTCCGCAAGACCGGACTCCCCGGCGAAGCCCAATATTGGGGGCGCGGCATTTCCGCGTGTCTTCATTGCGATGCGGCGTTTTATGCAGGCCGGCGAGTCGTTGTCGTCGGAGACGGCCAAAGCGCCATTGCGGCAAAGACCTACCTTGAGCGCTCCGGGTGCATTGTCGCGGCGACGCTCAGGCCGGATCAAGTAGGCGAATTCAGGGGCGAAGGCGGCAAACTCGCGGAAGTCGGCGGCATCAAGGTTGACGGCGCATTCCTCGTGACCGCGCGCATTCCCCAGACGGACTTTATTCCGGGCTTGGAGCGCGACGAAAACGGTTATGTCGTCACGCACGAGCGTGTGCTCACGAACATTCCCGGACTTTTCGCCGCCGGCGATTGCTGTCAGCCGCATTTTCGCCAAGCGGTTATCGCAGCCGGCGACGGTGCTTACGCGGCAATGGCGATGATTGGCATGGCGCGATGAAATCATTTTTGCTTATATTCGGTTTGCTCTTTGCGTTCGGTGCAAATGCCGATGCGCTTGATGAACTTCTGCCGCGTCCGCAGATAGTCGATCGAAGTCCTGATTTTTGTGCAAAATTGCCGCCGCGTCCAGGCCTTTACTGCCTGCGCGTAAAGAACGGCAAACCGCAGATTTCCGTCGGCGACGCGGAAGGGCGGCGTTATGCCCGCGCCACGTTCGCCCAATTGAAGCGGCTCTCCCGCGGCGGCAAAATCCCGGACTGCACCATATACGATTGGCCAAAGCTTAAATATCGCGGCCTCTTGCTCGATTGCGGGCGCAATTACCAAAGCGTCGAATCCATAAAAAGCGTAATCTCCGCGCTTTCGGCATACAAATTCAATATTTTCCATTGGCACATGACGGACGATCATGGCTGGCGGCTTGAATCCAAGAAGCATCCTGAACTCCAGAAGCTTTCGGCTTTTTCCCGCCACCCCGGCAAGTTCTACACCCAGGACGAATTCAAGGAAGTTGTCGCTTTTGCCAAGGCGCGTGGCGTGACCGTCGTGCCGGAACTCGATATGCCCGGCCATACGCTCGCTTTCCGCAAAGCGACGGGAATTAAAAGTCTCGCCGATGAAAAGGCGAAGACGATCCTTGGCGAGCTTATCGACGAACTGTGCTCGCTTGCGCCTGCTGATGTCATGCCGCTTGTGCACCTAGGGACTGACGAAGCCCGCGAGAGCAGCGAACAAGTCCCGCAATCGCATCTCGATTTCTGGGCGAATAAAGTGATCGCAAACGGCCGCGGACTCGTCGGCTGGTCTCCGGGGCTGAAGCTCCCCGGCCAAAGCATAAAGCAGCTCTGGATGGGCGCGACCGACCCACGCGGCGACCGGACGCCGTATATCGATTCCCAAAACTCCTACTACATCAATCATGTCGACCCCGAAGAGCTCCTTTCTGTCGCGGCATATCAGCAGCCCTGCCGCTGGGGCGGCGAGGATGAAAAGCTCGGCGCCATAATCGGCGTCTGGCATGACGACGCCACCGCCGCCGACGGCGATGTCGTGCGCATGAACGCCGTGTTCCCGGCGATAGCGCTTTTATCCGACAACTTTTGGCGCGGCCGTGAGCAGGACGAGCCCACGCTCTATGCGCGGCTGCCGCCGCCTGACGATCCGCGCTTTGCGCTTGCCGCCGATCTCGAGCGGCGTGTCGTCGCCCATCGCGACAAGCTTTTTGCCGCCACGGATCTGCCGTTCCCGTATGTTGCGCAAACCCAAATGCGCTGGCGCATGGAACTGGACGGCAAGTTTGTCGCGTCGGATATTCCCCAGGCCACGATCTATCCGCGTCACTTCTGGTTCCCGCGTGCGGCATACGTTCCGGTCAATGATGGCGAAGTGGTGCTTGAGACCTGGATTGAAAGTCCTCGCGATCTTGAGTGCGGTGCATGGATAGGGATGACTGGATTTTCGCGTTCTGACGGACGCACCCGCGATGCGCCGACGCCAAAGCGCGGCGAATGGAACAAGCATGGAGCCAAAATCGAACTTAACGGCAAGGCGATCGAGCCGCCGGAATGGAAAAACCCCGGACGCGGCGGCAAATTGCGCGAAGTCCCGCTGGTTGACGAGGGATATTTCTACAGTGCGCCTACGCCAATAAAGCTCAAGAAAGGCGTAAACCACGTCCGCATGACGCTCCCCAAGCATGGCGGCTGGAAATGGATAGGGACGTTCGTGCCCATTCTCGGCACCAGCGACCATCCGCGCGAAGTCCCCGGCCTCAAATTCTCCTCATCGCGGTAAGCAGGGCTTATCGCGCCTGGCGCCGCCGCGTTGCTACCACTTGTCACTTTTAAGCGCATTGTCGCGGCGGCAGAGCATCTGTAGATTTTCCAATACCGTCTTGCCGCCCTTCGACCACGGCAGGATGTTGCAGAGGACGACCTTGCCGTTGAAATGCGCCTTGTAGTGTCTTAATTCGTTTTCGATATCCACGCGCTGCGTGTAGAACTCATCCTTCTTTGCCCGCTTCGCAGCATGCAACACCCGTGTGTCGTTCATTGCAAAGTCTCCCAAAGGCAACACGACCATAAAAGCCAAGACAATTCGCTTCACAATCGCGCCTCTCCGTTATACGCTTGGTTAAAGTCGCGGAATCCGCCTCCGGTGCATAAAAAGGGCGCATTTCCTCCTCATGCACTCGCGCGCAGCCCTACCACAGGCTATTCCAGAATGCACGAAAAGAGAAAATGCGCCAAAACAGGCGCACCTTCACGTACATGGCGTTCTGGAATTGAAATAGTGGTAGTATTTCGCGCGAACGACGTGTAGTGTTGATGCAAAATCAACTTGAGGGTGGAGAGGCGAGCCTGACCATCCATCCCTGCGGATGTTTCCCGCAGAAACAGCATGTATTATAGCAAAAATCCGGCGCATAGGCAAGGGAGGTTGATATTTTTCTTCAAGGCGGCATGACAAGTAGCCGAATCGCCTTTTGTGCGTGAATTTTATCAAATTTATGCGATGTCCAGCTCTTTAGACTTCGTAGTCGAGCTCTCTGGACTGCGAAGTAGAGTGGTCTTGACTTCGTAGTGGAGCATCCTTTACTTCGTAGTCCAGCATCTTTTCCTTGGTAGTCCAACTCGCTAGACTTCGTAGTGTAGTTCCTTAGACTTGGTAGGGCGGCAATCAAAAAATCTCTCCCCATTGCCTTTCGTCGCGATTTTTGGTATAATTCTTGGTGTCCGGCGGGAGAAATCCGTCCGGCGGCGGCATCGATAGCCGCTCAAAACATGATTTAGCGTCAACGCTAACAAGTCGTTCAGTCGGAATACTAGCACTATTTCAAGTCTAAAACGGCATGTTGAGTGAAGATGCGCCCTTTGGGTGCATCTTCTCTTTGTGCATTTTAGACCGCCTGTGCTAGGGCTCCGACTGAGTGCACGGAGAAGAAAATGCGCTCTTTTCTTTGCATTGGAGGGTTTTCCGGCGGCAAACGATGCGCAGTTTCCAACATGCTATGCAACGTAATCCGGCTATTGAACTCTTCAGAGTGTTTCTGATGTTCGAAATCGTCTTGATGCATTCGATCGGATTTGGCGAACATTCATCGAGAATCGTGAATTTCATCGCGCCCGGAGTTGCCGGATTCGCTTTTATTTCGGGCTGGTTTGGCGTGAAATTTTCGTGGACGAAGATTGTCAAATTGTATGCAATAGGACTATATGCCGCCGCGGTTTTCGCCGCCATGTTGTACTTTTCCGGGATGGCGTCGGGAGCGGCGGCGGCGGTTATGGGCTGGAACAAGCTTATCCACGGCTTTTGGTTTCTCCATGCCTACGCCTTGATGATGATGCTCTCGCCGCTGATCAATCTCGCTGTGGATTCTGGAGATTGCCGACGCGCAGTGCCGTTGCTGTTCCTGGTGTGGATTTGGGGATTTGGCCGGACGCTGCCGTTCGGCGACGACATATTGCCGCAGACGGCAGGGCTTGATGCGCTCGGCGGCATTACGCTTGCGGGGGTGTATGCCGGCGCACGGATCTGCCGCCGGTTGAAAATCGACGAGAAGTTGTCGACCAAAACTCTGCTTTTGTGTCTGCCGTTTCTTTTCCTTTTGTGCGGAATCGGGCTTGCGGACAACAATTCGCCCATCGCATTTGCCTTGGCGGCGGCGGTTTTCATTCTTTTTTCTCGCATCCGGATTCCGGCGTTTTCGGCTAAAGTGCTGGAATTTCTGGGCCCGAGCATGTTCAGCGTGTATCTTATCCACACCAACGAATTTGGCGGCAGGATGATAAATGTCCTGGAGCGGTATTTCGATTCGATATTTCCGCATTATGCATTTGGCATTGTCCTGACCGCGTTGATTTTGTTTTTTGGCGCGATAGTCCTGGATCTGCCGCGCCGCCTCGCAACCGCCGAATTTAAACCGCGGAATACACGGAAACCGCCCCTCGCGCATCGTACTGCTTTTATCTCACGCCTTCGGTCGCTTTCGTCCGCAAAGTTTTTCCAAGGTTGACAATTTATCTCGCCCAGTGTTTACAGGGGTGAAATGCATATCCGGGATAATTTATCCCGAATTTTTCGGGATAAGCGTGGATGAGTTGAGGCTCTTGCCTTTAATTGCGATTTTTGGTATAATACGCGCCCGTTATGAGCAAATGTTGCATATTCGCGGGCCAGGGCGCGCAAATTCCCGGCATGGGCAAGGATTTCGCCGAGGCGGATCCGGAAGTGATGGCGCTTTTCGACAAGGCCAACGAGGTGCTGGGCTTCGATCTCAAGAAGATTTGCTTCGAGGGGCCGCAGGAAGAGCTTACGAAGTCGAATATCTGCCAGCCGGCGATTTTCGTCACGAGCTATGCGGCGTATTTGACGCTTCAGAAGCGTGAGCCGACCGAGTTTGCATGCGCGGCGGGCCTCTCGCTGGGCGAATGGGGTGCGCTCTGCGCGGCAGGCGTGTTGACGTTCGAAGAAACGCTCAAGGTGCTTGAGGCGCGCGGGCGGTTCATGCAGGAGGCTTGCGAAGCGACGCCTTCCGGGATGATCGCGATCGTCGGCGCGAGCGCCGAACAGCTTGAAGCGCTGTGCGCCAAGACCGGATGCACGGTTGCGAACATCAATTCGCCGGCGCAGCAGGTTTTGTCGGGCTCAAAGGATCAGATCGCGGCGGCGGCGGAGTGCGCCAAGGAGCTCGGCATCAAGCGCGCAATCCCGCTCGCGACGGCTGGCGCGTTCCACAGCCCGTTCATGCAGAGCGCACGCGAGAAGCTCGCGCCGGTGCTTGACGCTATTGAATTCAAGTCCCCCAAGTTCCCGGTGCTCTCGAATGTCACTGGCAAGCCGCATTCGACCGACGGCGCGGAGATCAAGCGGACGATGCTTGAACAGGTCACCGGCACGACGAATTGGGCGCAGGATGTCGTTACCGCCCGCGAAATGGGCTGCACCGAATTTGTGGAGTTCGGCCCGGGCAAGGTGCTTTCCGGGCTGGTGAAGAAGATCGATCCCTCGCTCCAGACGCGGAATGTGAGCGATCTCACGGCCTTTGGCGCTTGAAACAACGGCAATAATTCAAAAAAGGAGACAAGAAAATGGCGGATTTGAAAGGTAAAGTGGCTTTGGTGACGGGTGCGGCGCGCGGAATCGGCGCGGAAATCGCCAAGACTCTCGCTGCGGCGGGCGCGGATGTCGCGGTGTGCGACCTCAAGGCCGAGTGGTGCGACGAAACTGTGAAGGCGATCGAGGGCTTTGGCGTGCGCGGCCTTGGGCTGGGCGTCAATGTCGCGGTTTCCAGCGAGGTCGACCAGTGCGTCAAGGAGGTAATCGAAAAGCTCGGCAGGATTGATATCATGGTCAATAACGCCGGCATCACCAAGGACGGTCTTTTGATGCGCATGAGCGATGAAGACTGGGATGCGGTTTTGAATGTAAATCTCAAGGGCACGTTCCTCTTCACTCGCGCGGTGAGCCGTCCGATGATGAAGAACAAGGCCGCAGACGGAACGCAGCTCGGCGGGTCGATCATCAATCTGGCATCGGTCGTAGGCATAATGGGCAACGCCGGACAGGCGAACTATACGGCTTCGAAGGGCGGCGTGATCGCGCTTACCAAAACGACTGCGAAGGAGCTCGGCAGCCGCAACATCCGCTGCAACGCCGTGGCGCCGGGATTCATCGAATCCAAGATGACCGACGTCCTGCCCGAACCGGTGCGCAAGGCTTATATGGACCAGATTCCCTTGAAGCGCTTCGGCACCGTCAAGGACATCGCCAAGTGCGTGCTGTGGCTCGCGGGCGACGATTCGGCCTATGTGACCGGACAGATCATTTCCGTCAATGGCGGAATGATCGGCTAAAATGAAAACCGTTTGTGCCGTGGCGATGCTGGTCATGAGCAATACGTTCATGACCTTCGCGTGGTACTGGCACCTCAAATTCCAGCGGCAAGGAGAGAACTCCTGGCCGCTTTTGGCTATAATTCTGGTCAGTTGGGGCATTGCGCTTGCGGAATACATGATTGCAGTTCCGGCAAACCGCATTGGCGCCTCGGCCGGACTCAATGTCGCCCAGTTGAAAATAATCCAGGAAGTGGTCACGGTTTGCGTTTTTGTGCCGTTTATGCTGTTGTTTATGGGCGAAAAATGGCGTTGGGACTATCTTTGGGCGTTTCTCTGCATGGTTGGCGCGGTTTATTTCGTCAACCGCGCCCGGCTCTAGGCGTCGGCAGGGCTTTTCGCCCTCGGGACGACGATTTCGTCTCGCGTAAAGTGCGCCCTGCATGTTCGGGTTTTAGCGCGAGGCTCTTGCTTTTTCCGTCGATTTTTGGTAAAATACACACTCACATTTTGAAAATTACAGGAGAAACCTGAACATGAAGACCAGTTCCAAACGCCAGGACAAGTGCAAAGTAGAGATTTCCGTGGAGCTTTCCGCCGAAGAAACCCTTCCCGTGATCAAGGAAGTGGAAAAAGCGTTCATGCGCGATGCGCGACTGCCGGGATTCCGTCCGGGCAAGGCGCCGATCGAACTCGTGCGCAAGAATTTCGCCGCCGAACTCAAGGAAGAGCAGGCGCGAGCCACCATCCGCAAGTTCTATCAGGAAGCGACGAAGGCGGAGAAGGTCGAGCCGATAAACCTGCGCGAAGTCACTTCCGTGAAGTGCGACAGGGATGGCGGCGAACTCAAGTTCGTGGTGGAGATCAAGCCTGAATTCAAGCTTCCGCAGTACAAGGGGCTCAAGATCAAGGCGGCGGACGCGAGCGTGAGCGACAAGGAAGTCGCCGAACGCATCGAGGCGATGCGCGTGCAGTATGCGAAGTACGAGGACGCCAAGGAAGGCGACACGGTGGGAACCGGCGATTTCGCGCAGGTCGACTACACCGGCACCGTGGACGGCAAGCCGATCGCCGAGATCGCGCCCGACGCAAAGGTGGTCGCGAGCGGCACCGGCTACTGGATGCGCGTGGAAGAGGGCTATTTCCTCCCCGAACTCGTCGAGGCGGTCAAGGGCATGAAGGCCGGCGAGACGAAAGAGAACATCAAGGCGAAGTTCGACAAGGAAACGGCGCCCGATGCGCTCAAGGGCAAGAAGGCGGCGTATACGCTCAAGCTCACGACCTTCCGCAAGCGCGTCCTGCCCGACGACGCGGCGCTCGTGGCGGCGACGAAGGACGCCGATATCGACGCTTTGACGGCGCGGGTGCGCAAGGATCTCGAGCGTCTGGCGGTGGAGCGTGAAGAGCGCCGCCGCGAAAACGAGGCCGTCGAACTTCTGATGAAGAAGGTCGATTTCGAGGTTCCGGAAAGCCAGGTGGAAATGCAGGTCCAGCATTATCTCTCCGACCTCATGGAGCGCGCGAAGTACATGGGGCTCACGAACGAATACTTCGAAAAGAACCGCGAACAGATTCTCAAGGACGCTTCGGCCAATGCCGAGCGCCAGGTGCGTCTGTGGCATGTGATCGACGCGATTGTCGCGGAGGAGAAGATCGAGGCCAAGGACGAGGAGAAGGGCAGGAAGGTGCTTGAGCTCATCCTCGCCAACGCCAAGTAAGGTTGCATTCCGATGAAGAGCTACATGATCCCATACGTGGTGGAGCAGTCCGGGCGCGGCGAGCGCACGTATGACATCTATTCGCGCCTGCTTCTCGACCGCATCGTGTTCATCTCCGGCGAGGTGAACGACGAAATGGCCAACGCGATTTGCGCCCAGCTCCTCTTCCTGCAGTCGCAGGATCCGGAGAAGGAGATCGCCTGCTACATCAACTCGCCCGGCGGCAGCGTGACGGCGGGGCTCGCGATCTACGACACCATGCAATATGTGAAGTGCCCGATCGCGACATATTGCATCGGCCAGGCGGCGTCGATGGGCGCGGTCTTGCTCACGGCCGGCGCCAAAGGCAGGCGGTTTGCGCTCCCCAACGCGAGGATCATGATCCATCAGCCCTGGGGCGGCGCCGAAGGCAAGGCGAGCGATATCGAAATCACCGCGCGCGAAATCCTCCGCCTCAAGGACAAGCTCAACGAAATCCTCGCCAAGCACTCCGGCAAGAAGTTCGAGGATGTCGTCAACGACACCGACCGCGACCACTTCATGAGCGCGGCGGAGGCGAAGGACTGGGGGCTTATCGACAAGGTGCTGGGAGAATGAAAGTCCCTACGCCCAAAGAACTCAAGGCAATCCTCGACGAATATGTCGTCGGCCACGACGAGGTGAAGAAGATCCTCTCGGTGGCGGTGCACAACCACTATCGCCGCCTCGAATCCTCGTTCGCGCAGGAAAAGAACGACGAGTTCAAGGATGTGGAGATCGAGAAGTCCAACATCCTGATGATCGGGCCCACGGGCACCGGCAAGACGATGCTCGCGAAGACGCTCGCGAAGATTCTGGGCGTGCCGTTCGCGATTGGCGACGCCACGGTGCTGACGCAGGCTGGATATGTGGGCGAGGATGTCGAAAATCTCGTGCGCTACCTCTACCAGAACGCCGGCGAAGATGTGGGGCTAACCGAGTGCGGCATCATCTATATCGACGAGATCGACAAGATTGCGTCGAAGACCGACAACGTGAGCATCACGCGCGACGTGAGCGGCGAGGGCGTGCAGCAGGCGCTGTTGAAGATTATCGAAGGGACTACATGCCGCATCCCGCCGAAGGGCGGACGCAAGCACCCGGATCAGGAATACATCGAAATCGACACGCGGAACATCCTCTTCATCTGCGGCGGCGCGTTCGTGGGGCTCGACAAGATCGCGGAAGAGCGCGCCGGCAAACGGGCGATCGGCTTCGGCGGCGAAGAAAAGGCGAAGGAAACGGCGGATATCCGTCCGGAAGACCTCGTGAAGTTCGGGCTAATCCCAGAGTTCACCGGCCGCCTCCCGATCATCACCGTCATGAAAGAACTCTCCGAAGACGAACTAGTCCAGGTTCTTACCAAGCCGAAGAACTCGATCGTCAAGCAGTATCGCAAACTGCTCAAGATGGACGGCGTCAACTTGGAGTTCGAGGAAGGCGCGCTCAGGGAACTCGCCAAATCCGCCATCAAGCGCAAGACTGGCGCGCGCGGACTCCGCGCGGAAATGGAAAAGCTTATGACCGATGTCATGTACGAAGCACCCGGCAACCCGAAACTCAAGAAGGTGTCGGTAACCGCCAAAATGATCAAGGAGAAACTTCTGGCATGAATCTTACGCTGCTCAAGGCAAAACTGCACCGCATCCGCGTGACGCAGTGCGAACTCGATTACGAAGGATCGCTGTCGCTCGATCCCGACGACATGGAGGCCGTGGGGCTTTATCCCTACGAAAAGATCCTGGTCGCGAACGTCGAAAACGGCGAGCGGTTCGAGACTTATGCGATCTGCGGCAAGCGCGGATCGCACGTCTGCTGCCTCAATGGCGCGGCGGCGCACAAGGGGAAGATCGGCGACCGGCTTATCGTCATGGCCTTCGCGTCCATGCCCGAAACCGAGGCCTCCGGCTTCACGCCAAAAGTAAAACACTTCTAGCCCCTTGCGCGTTGCGCCGATTTGTGTTATAATACGCATTGAATAATGAGTATTGTCGCGCAAAACACGGCAAAAGTCTGGGCGGCGGCCATAGGGCACTGGCTCGTGCTGTCGCTATTGTCCGTGGCGCTCTACCCGATGATCGTCACGGATACCTACGCGCGTTACGCGCCGATGGCCGAGGCGTTCGCCGCAGGCGATTTCTTCTATGCATTCAGTCCGCGTTTCGGCGTCTTGTTTCAGACGGTGGCCGGGTGCGTGGCGTGGCTGACCGGGCTTGATGGAGTCCATTCATCGCAAGTGGCGGCAATCGGATTTCTTTCGCTGTCGGCGGTGCCGCTATGGTTGACGGTGCGCAGGATTTTCGGTGAAGAAATCGCGTGGTGGGCGATTGTGCTCTTTTTGGTCAGCGACGACATGACGCGCTATGCGATGGATGGTCTGCGCGACAGCGGGAAATGCCTTGGCTATGCGCTGGTCGCGTTTGGGGCGGTGCGGGCGGCGGACAAGCCGGACTTCAGGTCGGCTCTTTCCTTTGGCCTTGGATTGTTCGTGCTGGCGACGATTTTCTCCTATTGTTTCGCCGTCGCCGCTGCGCTGCTTTTCGCGTGGGGCGTGTGGCACATCGTGCGGAAAGATGCCGATGTGCGTCTGGCCGTCCTGCAGATTGCGGTGCCGGCGTTCCTGTTTGCGCTCGGCACGGCGGCGGTGACATATATGACGCATTTCTACACGGGCCATTGGGTTCCTGCGCCGCATTACATCCGGATTCTGGGAGGCTGGCTGTGATTGCGATCGTAGCCATAGGCGTTGTGGCGCTCGTCTGGCGGATTGCTGCAAAGTCCGGGACGCGGGAAGTCATTGGCGCACAGTCCACAGGCAAGTGCGAGGCGGCGCTTTTGGCGTCAATCCTGATTGCAATCGCGATGACGGCGGTGCAAAGTCTCGCGGAAGCGAAATTCACCAAGTTCAAATTCCCGGAAATGCGCTATTGGTGGCAGGCGACGATTCCGTTTTTCGGTTATGCGGTCTGGGGAATGAAACAACTTCTCGATAGGCGGAACAAGACATTCTTACCGCGGGTGATGATGGCCATGGCGGTTTTGTTCACGGCTTATCTGGGCGTGATGCTGGCGAAGGCGCATGTGCCGGCGGGGCGGCGCAATGCGTATATGCGCGTTTGCGAGTGGGCGGCGCCAAAAATCAAGGCCGACTGGAAGGGGCCTGCCGCCGATGAAAGCGTCAAAGAGTCCGCCTTCGAGTACCGCATCCTCAATCGTCCAATCGTTCAGGCGCACACCGCGCGCCTGCCGTATATTCTGGGCGGACGCCATGACGCCGCCTCCAACCTTTTTGCCGACGATACGCCGGACTACATCTGCAACGAAGAAAAGAAGATCGACTTCTCCGACCGCTCGTTGCATGGCGCCAAATACGAGTTGATGGACAAGTGCCAGATCGGCAAGCGCAAGTTCGCGCTCTACAGGAGGGCGAAATGAAGCTGAGAT
>DFFF01000042.1:0-18667 GCA_002369235.1 Verrucomicrobia bacterium UBA3783 | reverse complement strand
GGGGGGGGGGGGCACTATGACCCCAGGTCGGCTCCGGGTAGTCGCGCTGATGATCGCGGACGCGCTTGCGGTCTTTGCCGTGTGGACGGTATTCGTCTACGGCTACAAAGCGATAGGACTGGGGAAGTACCATTCGCATCATTATTGGGATCTCTGGCCGGTCATCCCGCTCTTTTTGATTATCAACATACTGTGCCGTCTTTATCACGGTAATTGGATGTATCCGGCGATGCCGCTTTCGCCGGTGGAGGAGTTTCGGCGGCTCTTTGCGTCTTCGGTTTTCACTCATCTGCTCTTGATGGCGTTCCTTGGTTTTGCGCGCCACAACTTGGAGTATTCGCGCTTTATCATCGGAGTGAGCGGCGTGGCTGCCGGTCTCGTCGCCCAGCCGGTGCGCAACCTGGTGCGCATCGCACTGAACAAGGCGCACATCGGCCAGATTCCCGTCGTGCTCGCCGGCGGCGGCGAAACCGCCAGGCGCGTGGAAGAGCTCCTCAAGGATAATGCGCATGTCGGCTTTGATATTGTGCGCAGATTCGGGGATGGCGAACTGAGGGAGATCGTGCCGGAAGCGCGGAAGCTCGATGTGAAGATATTGCTCGCGTGCCAGGACGAACGCTTCTTCCGGGCGCAGTTGCGCGACTTGGCGTCTTGGTTCAGTTACATTGAATATTTGCCGAGGCTCGAGGCTTTCCCGGTATTCGGCTCGCATTCGATTTCGATTGATTCCATCGGCGGAATCGAAATGACGAATCAGCGCCGCATGAAGGCGCTTCGCTGGGAGAAGCGCATTCTCGACATTTCGCTCGCCATTGCCGCCGCGATTCTTTCATTGCCGCTTTTTGCCGTCATTCCGGCTTTGATCAAGCTCACGAGCCGCGGCCCGGTCTTCTACGGCCATGAGAGACTCGGCAAGCGCGGCCGCCCGTTCAGGTGCTGGAAGTTCCGCACGATGTATGCGGACGCCGATGCGCGTCTTGCCGCGATTCTTGCCGCCGATCCTGCATTGGCAAAGGAGTATGAAGAAACCTTCAAGCTCAAGAAAGATCCGCGCATTACTCCGTTCGGCAAGTTCCTGCGCAAGACTTCGCTAGACGAATTGCCGCAGCTCTTCAACATTTTCCGTGGCGAGATGGCGCTCGTGGGCCCACGGCCGATCGTGGAGCCGGAAGTGCCGTATTACGGGCATGACTACGAGATCTTTTCGCGCCTCCGCCCGGGAATCACCGGACTTTGGCAGGTTTCCGGTCGCAGCGATACCGACTATCCCCGCCGCGTCGCGCTTGACGTCTACTATGCGCTCAACTGGTCGCCGTGGATGGATCTTTGGATATGCTGCCGCACGGTGTTCTCGATTATTTGCATGAGGGGGGCGGTATGAAGCGGAATTTCATGCAGAACCTGAAGAAGCACCGGTTCTTGTTCGAAGAACTCGTAAAGCGCGACTTCAAGAAGAAGTACAAGCGTACCGTTTTGGGAATGTGGTGGAGTATGCTCTCGCCGCTGTTGATGCTGCTGGTAATGAAGGTTGTCTTCGAGCAGTTCTTCGGACGGACGATGAATCACTACACGACTTATCTTTTCTGCGGGCTCTTGACATTCAATTGGTTTTCCGAATCGACCAACAGCGGAATGTGCAGTCTGTTCGCGAATGCGGCCATATTCACCAAGGTGAATGTGCCCAAATATCTGTTCCTCTTTTCGGTCAATGTTCAAGTGCTCATAAACTTCGCCTTGACCCTTCTGGTGTTTTTCGTCTTCTGTGCGCTTGATCATGTGCAGTTCACATGGAAGTTCTTCTGCCTGCTGTATCCAATTGCCACGCTGCTCGTGTTCAATATTGGAATCGGCATGGTTCTTTCGGCGTTGTTCATCTTTTTCCGCGACATAGATTATCTCTGGCGCGTTTTTTTGCAGTTGCTCATGTACGGCTCGGCGATTTTCTACACTGTCGAAAAGATGTCTCCAAAGGTGCAGATTGCGTTTGCCTGCAACCCTGTTTACAGACACATAGCATATTTTCGTGAAATAGTCCTCAATGGCACTGTCCCGTCTATGGAAACGCATCTGACGCTCCTCGGTTTTGCCGTCGCCGCGTTTGCCGTCGGCGCCTGGATGTACCGCCACTACAACACGCGCTTTTTGTATTATGTCTAATCCGTCGCCCATTCTAGACTGCTCCAGTGTCTCCATCCGCTACATGGTCGGGGATTTCAAGAATATTGGCTTGAAGGAGTGGGTTGTGCGGCGGCTGACCGGACGGTACAAGGTTGCGGAGTTCTGGGCAGACAAGGATGTGTCGTTCGCGTTGAACCATGGCGACATGCTCGGCATAATCGGTACGAATGGCGCGGGCAAATCAACATTGCTCAAGGCAATCGCCGGAATCATGGAACCGACACTGGGCAAGGTGGTGCGCAGAGGGAAAATAGCCGCGCTCTTGGAGCTCGGGTCTGGTTTCGACGGCGATTTGACGATAAAGGAGAATGCCTATCTGCGCGGTGCGATGCTTGGATACACGCGAGCTTTCATGGACGAAACATATCCGAGTATAATCGAGTTTTCGGGGCTGAAGGAGTTTGAGGATCGACCCTTCAAACAACTCTCGTCAGGAATGAAGTCGCGTCTGGCGTTTTCCATAGCGTCGTTTGTCAAGCCGGAGATCCTGATTCTTGACGAAGTACTTTCCGTCGGCGACGGCGCGTTTCGCACGAAGAGCGAGGCGAAGATGCGCGAAATAATCAAAGGCGGGGCGACGACGATACTCGTTTCGCATTCGGTGGGGCAGATTCGCGCTCTGTGCAACAAGGTGCTCTGGCTGGACAAAGGTCGTCAGATCGTGTTTACCGACGATGTGCAAGGAGCCTGCGACAGCTACGAAGCGTTCCTGCGTTCGCCGCCCGGAACGTATCCTAAGTTCGATCCTGCGGAAATCGCGGCGAAGCGCGCGGCGGCGAAGGCCGAGGCGGAACGGCAGGCCGCGGAGCGCCGCCGCCAGGAAGAAGAGCGCCGCCGCAAGGCAGCTGAAGCCGCCGCCGAGCTCGCGCGTCTGCGCGCCGACTCCGCAAAACTCGCGGAAGTCCGCCGCATCTTGAAGGGCGGCGGACGGGTCCCCGCCGGCGCGCCGGCCGGGTCTGCGTCCAAGATCGTCAACGCAAAGTGAAGGGAACGAAAGAATGACAACGGTTGGCATTATCGGATGTGGTTTTGTGGGCGGTGCCCTCAAGGCGTGGCTGGAGGAGAACAACAAGGACGTAAAGATCGTCGTCAGCGATCCGCCGAAGGGCATGAACGACGACATCTCCGGGGCGGACGTCTACTTCCTCCAGATCCATGTTCCGACGGAGGACGACGGCACGCAGGACCTTACGCTCATGACCCAGCTCATTTCCGACCTGCCGGACAAGCCGGTCTTCGTGCGGACGACCATCCTCCCGGGATCCTCGGAGAGGCTCTCCAAGGCCACCGGGCACAGGGTCTACTTCATGCCGGAGTTCCTGACGGAGCGCACGTACATCGAGGACTTCAGGAAGCAGCCTATGGTGTTCACTGGCGAGGTCGACCTCCTCTCGTGCATCTTCAAGGGCAAGAAGTTCGTGCGTATGACGCCGCTCGAGGCGGAGATCACGAAGTACGCCCACAATGTCTTCGGCGCCTACAAGGTCACGTACTTCAATGCCGTCTACGACTACTGCCGACGGATGGGCGCGGACTGGGCTAGCGTGCACGAGGGCATGCTGCTCTCGGGCTACATCAACGACACGCACACCTACGTGCCCGGGCCGGACGGCCGGTTCGGCTACGGCGGCAAGTGCTTCCCGAAGGACGTCAACGCGTTCACCATCCTGACGCAGGGCACGCCCCTCGGCCAGCTCCTCTCCCCGCTCCATGCGCTCAACGTCCACTTCCGTGGACACGAGGAGCGGATCTGACCAGACTTCGCCTCATGGAGACGGATTCCTCCAGCCCCAAGGTATCGGTAGTCGTTCCGATCTATAATGTCGCGCCTTATCTGCGGCAGTGTCTGGATTCCGTATCCAACCAGACGTTGCGCGACATTGAAGTCATCTGCATAGACGACAGTTCGACCGACGGCTCCGCCGAAATTGCGGAGGAATATGCCGCGTCCGACGGCAGGTTCAAGGTCGTAAGGCAGCGGCATGTGGGAGTGGGTGCGGCGCGCAACAAAGGGCTGGCGCTGGCGAGAGGGGAGTACATCTATTTCCTCGACAGCGACGATTGGGTGGAAAAGGAAGCCCTTGAACGGCTGACGGGCCTGGCCAGGCGGGAAAAACTCGATCAGGTCATATTCGCCTCCGAAGTCCACTTTGACGATATGGGCGTGGCGCAAGACGATGCCGAAATCGCACGCCGCGCACGTCTGGCGCGATACTATGAGGTTCCCGCAAGCGTTGTCGGCCGCCCCATGTCCGGCATCGACATGGCTGTTGCCCTGATTGCGGGCGAGTCATCCGATGTCAATGTCGGGTTGAGGCTTATCAAACGTGATTTCTTAATTGAAAGCGGGATCCGGTTCCCGACGGGCGTGATTCATGAAGACGAGTTTTTTGCCGCTGCATTGTACGCCGTTTCGCGCAAGATCATGGCCGTGCAGGAAAAGTATCATAACCGGCGATTCCGCGTGGGATCGATCATGACATCGCAGGATAATACCGTCGATCACCTGCGTGGATGCATAACGATGGCGAGACTGATAAAAGAATTCGCGCAGGTGCATTTTGCGGAGGGAAGCGGCGAAGTGAATTTTCTCCTCGGCCGGGTGCATGCGATGGAGAGCGCGGTCCTACGCTACTTGAGGCCGATAACCCTCGAAACGTTGCCGCCGGAGCGACGGGGCGGTGTTCTGGATGAGATTGCCGCGGACAACCAGATTGCCCGATATATCAATGACGTCATCATGACGCGCCTGTCGGTCCTGGAGTCGGAAAAGGCGAGGGTCGAGAAGTTGCAGAAGCGGCTCGAGGCACGGCAACAACCCGCGCCGGCGCATGCCGGGCAGGATGCACCGGATAGGCAGACGTTTGCACGCCCTGACATCAAGCCGGCGTTCGCCGAGCGGAACATCCCAGTCGTCTTTGCGACGGACGAGAACTATCTTCCGTATGTCAACGTCGCCGTCAATTCCGCTGTCGCGCACGCGGCCAGCAGCAACCTTGACATTCTAATCCTGCATTCAGGCATCAGCGCCGAATCGATTCAGGCTTTCGCCGCCCGATATGCTGGGCTTGAAAGCGTATCCGTTAGATTCGTCGACATGTCTGACGGATTGACGGGTTCCAGGCTTGACGAGTTCAAGCAGGTAGACAGATTGCCGGTGTCCGCCTGCTATCGACTGCTTATTCCCGACATCTTGACGGCATACGGCAAGTTGATCTATCTTGATGTGGATGTTGCCGTATGTCGCGATTTGGGCGAGTTGTATTCCACTGATCTAGGCGGCTGCTATTTCGCCGCAGCGAAAGACGTGGTTCATTCGACAAAGCCCGAATATCTTGCGTGGGCGGCCAGCTGGGGGTTCACCGACTGGAGCGGCTACGTAAACACGGGCGTTCTGGTCATGAACCTCGAGCAGTTCCGCCGCAAGCCGGTCGTTGACAGGCTTCTGCCCGTCGTGCTGGAAGCGGCGAAATGGCTTTGCGACCAGGATGCCTTGAATTTTATCTGCAAAGACGCAATCGCGCCGCTTGACCCGCGCTGGAACGTGCAGCTGGGCACCTACTGTCTCAAGGAGCAGATCGCATTGACCGGGGACGAGATGTGGATAGCGCATTTTACCGGCGGACAGAAGCCGTGGCGGCAGCCGGCGCGCCGCTATGCGTACCGCTGGTGGCGACATGTGGATGCGTCCGATGCTTCTCGGCTTTGGGCGCGGACGTGGGGCAACGCGCTTGTTCTGCCTGCGACCGACGCACCAAAGGTTTCGGTCGTTATGCCAGTCTTCAATGCGCAGCTCTATCTGTCGGAGGCACTGGCCAGCGTCCTCATGCAGAAGGAGATGCCGGAGATCGAAGTCGTCTGCATAGATGACGGTTCCACCGACGACTCGGCGGAGATATTGGAATTCTGGGGAAAACGCGATCCCCGGCTCCATGTCATTCGCCAGAAGAACCAGGGTGCGGGCGTTGCGCGCAATGTCGGACTGGATGTAGCCAAGGGAGAATACATATTCTTCTTGGACGCCGACGATCGGCTGTCGTCTGGCACCGCGCTTCGGCAGGCGTACGAGCAGGTCCAGACGGATGACCTCGACATTCTGCTTTCCGACGGATCGGTCATGTCTGAATACGGCAACGTGGAGCAGACGGACGCATTTCTTAGACGGGAGGCCGTTCCCGCGGAGCGTGTGTTCGCGCCGGAGGCGCTCGGAGATAACCTTTACATAATGGCGCCGATGTGGCTAAGTGCCAAGATGTTCCGCCGGTCATTTCTCGCGGAGTACAACCTTCGGTTCCCGGCGCTGAAACGGTTTGAAGACTTCCCGATGGCCCAGCTGGCGCTGGCGCTGGCACGCCGTCTGGGTATGATGCCTCGGGCTATGCCTGTCCGCCGCGCCGGCGTGGCGACATCGCCAGAGTCGACTAGGGACGCGTCGCCGCAGATATTAGCCGAGGCCGAACTCCTGTTCATGACGTCGCTTGCCGAGCGGGGGCTGACAGACAAGTTCGCGCGTGCGGCTCGTGTTGCGTCAATCCGCCGATTGGCCTGTAGCCTGCGCAGCGCCATGAATTTCTCCTGCTTCAGCGAGATTTCGCGATACTGCGCAGATGTGGTGCCGGGTCTGGGGCTCAAAGGCGATGAAACTAATCTTGAGTCTTTCGCTTCGGCATTCAAGTTTGTGGCGGATGTAGTAGCGGCGGCAGGCAATCCGGATATTCTGGCCGACATGTTTTCGGAGAGCCTGGCTGCGCGTCGTGTCGGTCTTGCGCTCGAATCGCGTCGTGCGGGAGGTGCGGCCGAGAGGGTCAGAATTGCGAATTGCGAAGCGCGGATCGTCGAGCTGCTCCGGCAGCGGCGCGTGCGCGACACGCAGATCACCGAGCTCGAAGGACGCTTGGCGTCGTGGAGGAAGAACGCGAAAGGTGCGCTGGCGCGCGTTGACGAGCTGCTGCGGCAGCGCGGTGTCCGGGATGCGCGGGTGGTGGAGCTTGAGCAGCGGGTGGAGGCGTGGAAGCGCAACGCGGAAGAGGCTCGGGCGCGCGGTGATGAGCTCCTGCGGCAGCGCGGTGCCCGCGACGAGAGGATTGCCGAGCTTGAAAGGCGTCTGGAGGCATGGAAGAAGAACTGCGCGGAGAAGGACGTGCGTATTGAACGCCTGTTGCGCAGGCATGACGGTGACGACAGTCTGCTTAAAGCCAAGGGGGTGCATATACGTGAACTGGAGAGGCGAAACGCCCTGCTTGCTAACGATCTCAGCCGACTTCGTGCCGCGCTGGCGGAAATAGCGCAGGTGACGATGGATTGATGGGGTGCGAGTGGAGAAGTTTTGGTAGAACCAGGATTTGGTTATGCGTTCTCTTCAGAATCAAGGAGCGGAGACATGCACAGTAAAGATGCCGTGCGCGATAGTAAGATGAGCAACCTGACGCTTGTCCAGTGTTTGGCGGCGCTGCTGGTTGTATTCTCGCATTCCTATCCGCTTGGCGAGCGCTTGACCGACCCTCTAACAAGGTATTCTCATAAGGGCGTTTCGTTCGGCGCCCTGGCTGTTGCAGTCTTTATGATCTTCAGCGGCTATAATGTAGCACAGTCCTTCGTTGAATGTCCATGGCGTGCACGACTGCGCGCGTTGTATGAATTCTCCGTCAAGAGGATTCTTCGGATCTGGCCGACCATTTTCTTCACCGTCGCGCTGTCGGTTCTCGTCATTGGTCCCATGATGACAACCCTTGAGCTGTCGGAATACTTCTCCAGCGATGGCTGGTTGCGCTATTGCGAAACGCTCTCGCTGTTCACATATAGAAGATCCTTGCCGGGATGCTTCGCCACAAACGTGTTCAAGGATTCTGTCAATGGATCCCTGTGGATCATCCCGTGGCAGATGTGGTGCTATGTTCTGCTAGCGCTTGTTGGTGTCTTGGGATTCCATAAGAGTGGACGATTTGTCATTTGTCTATGGCTTGTTGCATGGTGTTTGTGCATAGACAAAGCAGAGCTGTTGCATAATGTTCATTGGGTGGGTGGTGCATCGCTGGAGCAAGGGATACGGATTATCGGCTTCTTCCTGTCGGGCTGGGTTTGGCGGCTTTTCGAAGACAGGATCAAGCTTGATGGGAGGGTCGCGTTGGCCTGTGGCGCATCTCTTCTCATCTTAATTCGCACACCTGTTTGTGACTTGGCCCTGGCGACCATCGGATGCTATCTGCTGATGTATCTGGTGTTTGCCCATCCGCTTGGTTTCTTTGCGCGCCTGCCGCCTGTTTCGTTCGGCATCTTCGTGATGTCGTTTCCTGTGCAGCAGTGTCTGGTCGCCTGTCACGGAGGGCGGATGAACCACTTGGCGAACTTCTTTTGGGCGAGTGCAATAGTCATTCCTGTGGCGTTCGTCGAATATTTTACAATTGAGCGAAGCGCGCGGGCCGCAAGGTCGTTTCTGCTGAGAATAGGTCGGCACGAGAGAGTTGAAGATAAAGGAGAAAGGAAATGAGTCCAAAAGTATCGATTATCGTACCGGTGTACAATGCGGCACCCTATCTGTTGGAGTGTCTGGATTCACTGGTCGACCAACTTGACGGCAATGTCGAGGTAATCTGCATCGATGATGGATCGACGGATGATTCCGCGCGCATCATCGCAGCGTATGCGGAGAAGCGGAAGAATGTGCGGCTTCTCCAGCAGGCGAACGCGGGAGCAGGAGTTGCCAGGAACGCCGGACTTGCCGTCGCGACCGGTGAATTCATCGCCTTCTGCGATCCGGATGACTATTACAAGCCGAATCTGCTGTCATGCGTGGTTTCCGCCATGGAAAGCGAGAATGCCGACATAGGCATCGTTCGGTGGGAGCGCTTCCAAGACGGGACGCGCAGTCTGCTTCCGGCGACGCCTTTCCCAGCCCAGATTCGCCGTCTGTTGGCCTCTGGACGCCGCGCCTTTGCGCCAGAGGAGTTTGCCTCGGGCATTTTCAATATCGTCGGTCATTCGGTATGCGACAAGGTTTTCCGCCACAAGCTGATATGCGACTTCCAGCTTGGGTTTCAGCCCCTCCGCCGGACGAACGATCTTTTTTTTGCCACGATGGCGCTTGCAATGGCGCGTCGCGTCGTCGTTGTTGACGAGGCCATGTACTGTTATCGAAAGGGCATATCCTCCACGACAAGCCGAGATGAATATGCGGGGCTGTTCTGCGTGGGCTGCCGCGAACTCAAGAAGCGGCTGGTTGCGGCGGGGCGGTTTGACATCTTCCGGGAATCGTTTGTGCGAACGGTCGTCTCCTCGGCCAAATTTGACATCCTTTCCATCGCCAGCAACGAAGTCCTGAAGAAAAAGTACCCGGAAATCCGCGCAAACGTCCTCGAATTGACCGAGGGCTGGGATTTCGAACATTGCCCGCCCGGCGGTAGCGCCGATCTCAGAAACTACTACTTCAAGCTTAAATCCCGTGAGACGCCGTTGCCGCGCGCGCGGGTGACGACGATAATCACTACCTACAACCATGCGCCATTCATCGCCCAGGCGATTGATTCGGCCATCATGCAGCGCGGCGTGGACCAGGAGATCATCATCTCGGACGACGCCTCGACAGACGGCACGGACCTTGTTGTCGCGGAATACGCCAGGCGGTACCCGAATCTTATTAAAAACCTCTCGTCCCGGACCAATCTCGGCATCTCTGGCAACATGCGCAAATGCCTTGACGCTGCGACGGGCGAATTCGTCGCCATCATTGAGGGGGACGACTACTGGTCGGCTCAGGAGAAGCTCTGGCGGCAGACGGAATTCCTCCGGGACAATCCTGACTGCTCGATGGTGTTCTCCCGCATCGCGGCGATCCGGAAAAACGGCGACACGCCGAAAACGTACAAAGTGCAGGAAGGCCTGCCCGGGAAGATCCGCGGGATGCAGATGTTTGTCAACGGGCGGTGCGGGGGCGTCTGCATGAACTTCACCACGTGCATGTACCGCCGCGAGCTGCTGCAGGGACTGCCGGAGATCCTTTTCAAGTACAGGCCAAGCGAACTGGCACTCTCCTTCTACATGGAGACTAAGGGGCCGCTGGGCTACATGGCTACGCCGCTGTCGGTCTACCGCGATTTCGGGCAGGGAACCTGGACCTCGGCGGACGCCTTCGGCCAGTTCCAGCAGCGGGTGCATTGTCGTGAGCAGGCGCGTGCCGTCTGTTCGCCCGAACTGAGGCCCGCCATAGACGAAGACGTCGCCAAGTGTGTGACCGAGTTCCGGGACTACATCACCAAGATCCAGGACAGGTGCCGGACCCTGGACCGGCGAACCAAGACAGCCGATGAAAAGATCGCCGCGCTGGAGAAGGCGCAAGCCGCGCTTCAGGCCAAGCTCAAGTTCGCCGAGAGCGCCCGCCTGGGCGGCGTGCGCCTGACGGCGCGGCAGAAACGCGAGATTGACGCCTTGCACAATTCCGAGGCCTATCGTGTCGGGATGTTCGTCACGTGGCCGGCGCGGAAGGCGTGGGGAGGCGTGAAATGCCTGCGGGAGAACGGGCTCAAGTACACCGTCAAGCACGCCGCCGGCAAGGCGCTGCGCATGTTCGGCTTGAAGAGCAAGTGGTGAGATGCAACACGTACAGGTTAATTTTTGATATAATACATTCATATGCCCATCGTATCCGTCATCATTCCAGTCTACAATGTCGAAAAATACCTTCGGCAGTGTCTTGACTCTGTCGTAAACCAGACGCTGCGCGATATTGAGATTATTTGCGTGGACGACGGCTCGACCGATTCGTCGCCGGCGATTCTCGCCGAATATGCGGCGAAAGACCCGCGCGTCAAGGTGCTTACGCGCGAACATACGAACGCCGGCGCGGCGCGCAACGCCGGTCTGGCCGTCGCGACGGGGGAGTATCTCGGCTTCGTCGATTCCGACGACTGGTGCGAAACCACGCTGTTTGAAAAGGCATACCTGAAAGCCAAGGCCGATGATGCAGATGCAGTCATGTGGCGGTTCATGATGTATGATATGCGGACAGGCGGGAACGGTTCGCAGAATGCCTTTCCGAAGATGGTACGAGATATGAAGGGCGTGTTCAGCGCGGCGGATTTACGCAGTGGAGTCTTCACGGCATTCAACCCGGCGCCGTGGAATCGCGTTGTGAGAACATCGCTGGTGCGCGGCAAAAGCATTGCCTTTCAGGAGATCGAAAGATCCAATGATATCGTGTTCGGATGTCTGGTGACGGTTGAAGCCGAACGACTGGCCGTCATTGACGAACCGTTATATCATTACCGTATTGGAATGACATCGAATCTGCAGGCGAACAATCATCGGACGCCGCGTTCCGTATTCGAGGCGTGGAAATGTCTAGGGGCGGAGCTACTGAAAAGGGGGAAGGACGGCAGTTTCGCCGTCGGGTTTGCGACCGCCGCGTCGAATTCGCTGTTTTACACGCTTAACAGCATAAAAAGCGTAGAGGCATATCAGGAGCTCTGGCGGCTGCTAAGGGAACTGTATCTTACGCAACCGCCGTTCTCTGGACTGAAGACGGGGAACGTGTTGAACGAGCAGACAGGGGTTGCCATCGAACATCTGAGGCGGGCGAGTACGCCGCTGGAGTATCTGGTTCTTCAGTCCGCATACAGGCAGGAGATATTCTCCAGGGTTTTCTGGGAGAAAGAATCTGCGCTCAAGAGGCTTGAGAATGCGGAACGTGCGTTGGAAGATGCGAAACGCAAACGGAGCTGAGTGTAAGATGGAATATAAAGACATGAAACGGGTGCGTGGGTTTGTGAAGCAATTTCTGCCTTTCGGTTGCATGCGTAGGTTCGTGAACCGTAAGTATCATGTAAACATGGGTCCGAAGGACGGACTGGTTTGGGGGTTTATATGCGAGTTTCTGCCGTTCTATTTCATGCAGGACCGTGAAATCATGCGGTCTATCGGCGAAGCCGCTCCGCCTTCGCAAAAGCAAAAAATCCGCGACAAGGCAGCCGGGCAATTCGAAAAATCCGCGAAGGCGATTTCCGGCGGCGATCGCGAGACGATTCTCGATAGAATTGTGAACAAGGCCTGGATGGTCGCTTCAGGCGACAATTATCAATGCGTCACATGGGTCATGGAGAAAGTTGTTATTTATTCCATGGCATTCCCCGGCGAGGATACGCTGGGCAAGCTGTCGGCCGTATTGCACTGGACGAAACTGAGGCGCTACATCGAAATGGCCGGCGCGCACGACGGTTTTCTGTACCGGGCGCTGGGTTCCATATACAATCATGCCGTCGATGACGGTTTTCTCGAGAAGCTGCAGATGAAAACGGAGGCGACGCCGGAATTGACGTTCATCGTTCCGGTTTACAATGCCGAAGCATATCTTGTGGACTGTCTGGAGTCGCTGCGCCGCCAGAGCGAGTACAACATTGAGATAATATGCGTTGATGATGGATCGGTCGACGGGTCGGCCGAGATACTGGATGGTTATGCCGCAGCAGATTCAAGGTTCAGAGTCGTGCACCAGAAGAATTCCGGCGTGAGTTCCGCGCGCAACCGGGGTTTGGATATGGCAAGGGGCCGCTACGTGGCGTTCGTCGATGGCGACGACCGGGTGGAGCTCGATCTGGCCCAGACCGCGATAGACACATTCGAGGCGAAAGGCCTGGACGTCTTCTTTTTCGATTTTCGCTGTTTTGACACCCGGAACCGCAAGGTTCTATATGCCTATTGGAGCATATGCAATCATGTCGGCGACTGGATATTTGAAAAGGTGTTTTCGTTTGACGAGCTCCCGGTGTGGAGGTTCAGCGTCTCCGCCAGTTTTTCAGTAATCAGGCGATCGGTGATCGAGACTCCGCGGTTGCGGTTCGAACCGGTGAAACTCGGAGAGGACGCGCTTTTCATGTACAGTCTGGTTCCGAGGATCAAAAGGGCGTGGTGCAGCAGGCGCGTCAAATACCATTACCGGAAGGGCAATCCGATGTCTGCAGTGGCGAGGCTGTCGGGAAACAGCGTCACGGTTGACGCTGTGCGGTCGAGAATCGAGTATCTCGAGCGCGAAGCGGCGCTGTTCAGGGACTTGTACCTCGGAAGGCATCCGGAAAAATACGTGGACGCCTGCGCCGATCGAATGGCCATAGATTTCAAGTACCATGTACGGACTTCTTCCGAAGTTCGGGAATGGTTCTACGCCTCGCCATACAAGGAATGGTTCAGATTCGAGTTGCCGGATACACCGCCGGAAACTGTCGTGGACAAGGCCGAACTGCATTCCATCGAGGCGGCGAGAAAGTCATGCGAGCAGGACATGTATGTCGTCGCCGGCCAGATAAAAGGCTTGAACGTCGATCCGATCGATTCGTGGACGTTTTTCCGGTGGCTTCAGGATCACGGGATTCCTTCAAGATATCTGGTGTGGTCGAAAAGCAGATTCGCGGAGCGGTTGCGCGCGAAAGAGATGACCAAGGACGTGATTTTCACCAAGACGGACTGCCGCGGCGACGAACTCCTCGAGTACGCCGACATCTTCGCACGGGCCCGCGCGGTCGTGGTCGAATGGCAATTCCACACCTATATGGATCGATGGCTGCGGGAACTGCCGGGCTGCAGGTACGTGTTTCTGCAGCATGGCGTGATTGGGACCTGTCTCACGGAACCTGTCCGGGCGGTGTTTCACGGCGTATTCAACGACTGCAACGTATCGTCGGAAAGAGAGAGGGCGCTGATCGACGGACCGGGCGTGGCGCCCGGCGAAAGCGAGCTTTTCATCGGCGGACTCCCCCGTTATGACCTGCTGAGAAAGGTCCGTCCGCACAGGACGGGAGAGCCGTTCACGGTATTGGTGATGTTCACCTGGAGAGAAAGCCTGAACAAAGGCGGAGAATATATCAAAGCGTCGGCCTACTGGCAGGGACTGACGGCGCTGCTTTCGGAAAAGAACAGAAAGAAGCTGGCGGAGTCCGGCGTTGAATTGCATGTGGCGTTGCATCACAGCCTGATGGACCATGTGCACGGAATAGAATTGGGCGACGGAGTGTCGATCGTCGGGCAGGAAGAGATTTCAAACGAAATACGCAATGCCGACGGCCTGGTTACGGACTTCTCGAGCGTCTCTTGCGATTTTATGTTCCAGCACAAGCCGACGGTGTTCTGGATTCCCGACGCCGACGACCCGTTGCTGGACCGCGCCAACCACCAGGACGGCGGGAAAGTGGATTCCGCGCTGTCGTTGCAGCGCAATTTCTACAATATATGCAGCTCTCCGGCGGACGTTGTCGCCCGGCTCGAACATTATGCCGCCGATGGTTTCCGTCTCGAGCCGGACAAGGCGGCTGTCGCAGATACCTATTTCGATCGTGGCTGTCCGTCGTTTTCGCAGCGTGTGTACGAGCGTATCGAGGAACGGTTGAAGAGGGGCGCCAGATGAATTATGTGCTGTTGTGTTTCGCCGCGCTGGTCGTTGCCGGGATTCGTTTCCGTCCCCGCCCGGCCGGCGGGGAGTACATTGATGCGGATTCCACAATGCCGGTGAAAGGGGCTTTCATCCTGCTGGTGTTCATGTCGCATTTTATCGCGTACATACCGCGGATTCCGGAATGCGACGGGCGCTATCTCGCGGTACGGGGTTTTCTCGGCCAGATGATCGTGGTTCCGTTTCTTTTCTATTCGGGATACGGAGTCTGCGAATCGATACGGCGGAAAGGAGAATCCTATCTGCGTTCTTTTCCGGTACGCAGGATATTGAAGGTGGCCGTCCAGTTCGCAATTGCGGTTTCCATCTACGTGTTGGCCGAGCCTTTGACCGGACTGACATTGCAGCCCGGCCAGATCATGCTGGCGTTTCTCGGATGGACAAGTGCCGGGAACAGCAACTGGTATGTCTTTTCGATTGTTCTGTTGTATGTGTTGACTTGGATATCGTTCATCTCGATCGATCGCAAGGACGATCCCAGATGTTTCGGTTCGCTGGCGATATTGAGCGGTCTCACATTGCTGTTGATAGACGTGTTATCCTATTGCAGGCCGGACTACGTGTACAACACCCTGTTCGCCTACGTTGCCGGCTGTTGGTTCTCCGTGTCGCGCCGGGAACTGCAGAAGTTTGTCTCGTCGCCGGTCGCCTATGCGCTGGCGCTGGCGGCAGGCGCGGTCGCGTTCTGCATGCTGAGGATGGAATGGCGGTCGACCGCCGTCTGCGAAACCGCGGCGGTGGTGTTCGCGTTGGTTCTGGCCGTGGCTTCGATGAGGATAAGGTTGAGCAGTCCGGTGCTTTCGTTTTGCGGGAGGCACCTTTTTGGAATATACGTGTTCCAACGCCTGCCAATGTGGGTTTTCAAGGGAACGGCGATCGCTTCCAACAGATATGTGTATTTTCTATCGTGTCTTGGCGCAACGATAGCGATCAGTGTTGTTTTCGACATGGCGTTTTCCCGGCTGTGGAAGATCGCGGCATCCCGGTTTCGGACGAGGAAGTCGCTCTCGGTAGGATCGGGCGACAACCGGGCTGTGGCCGAAGTTCCGGGGACGAAGATTGCGGAAAATGGGAAAAGGCCTTTGTACGTAAAGCCCGCCGGGCGCGAATGGAACGGTTGGAGCATCATGGACGACAGGAAGCTGACGGTGGATATGATATGTTCGCTTGGCGGCGACTACATTGCCGCAAGCCAGCAGAAACTCAGGGGGTTGCGTCCATATGCGTTGCCGTTCGACTGGTGTTTTGCGGACGGCGAGACGGCTGTGGTGAATCTCGCCCGCCAGTTGCGCTGCCGTTTCGCGGGGATGGCGCTCAAGGAGAACCTCAGGCCGATACAGGGGATAAAGAACGGATACAAGGATATCGCGACAGGCTATAATTTCATCCACCATTTCAAACGGGCGATCGAAGAGCAGGGGGAATATGAACGTTTTAGAGAGGTGTTCGACAGACGAGTTGAACGGCTTATGGAGGAAATTGCGCGTTCGGGCGAAATACTGTTTATATTGAGTCGCGTGTACAGGCTGCATACCGGGTGTTTGCGGGAATTCGGCAAGGTGTGCCATGAGTTGTGGCCCGAGAAACAATTCCATTTCATACTTGCGACATATAACTCTAACGAGTCCACGGTTCAGTACGATGGAGAGATGATGGTCGTGAGAATTGCTAGGGATCGCACGAATTATGACATGAAGGAAAAGGTCTTCGAGTGGTCTTTCCTTGACAATGTGAAGCTTCGTTGAGGATATCGATGCCACGTCTTTCGATCATCATCCCTGTTTACAATGCAGAAAGGCATCTGCGCGCATGTCTTGACTCGCTGCTGGCACAGTCGATCAAGGACATGGAAATCATCTGTGTCGACGACGGCTCGACAGATGAAAGCGGCGCGATCCTGGCCGAATATGCCGCGAAGGATGGGCGACTCAAGATCGCGACTCAGGAGAACCGCGGGCAGGGCGCGGCAAGGAATCGTGGACTGGAAATCGCACGCGGCGAATACATCTATTTCATGGACGCGGACGACGAGCTGGCTGCGCCCGATGCGCTTGCGGGGCTGTTTGCCGTTGCCGACGCCGACATTCTGGACGCGCTTTTCTTCGATGCGGAAACACGCGTGGACGAGGGGATTGTCGTGCCGCCGTCCATAGTCCGCGCAGAGGATTACATCCGCAGCCACGATTATTCGTCGGTCGGCACCGGGCGGGAGCTATTCGCGCGGTTTCTCGCTAACAAGGAGTATACCGTCAGCCCTTGTCTGGTTCTTTTTCGCCGCGCGTTTCTCGAAGAGAACGGAATCCGGTTCCCGGTCGAGCGCATATTCTACGAGGACAATATCTTCATGACGCGCGTGATGCTGGCGGCGAAGAGGGCTAGTCACCGTCCGTGGCGGCTTTATCTGCGGAAGGTTCATGCGAACAGCTCCGTGACCTCGGCACCTACGCTGCGTCATCTGCGCGGATATCTCGCCTGCTATCGAGATGTCTGTGCGCTGCTCGCGCGCGGAGGATGGGAGCGCAGAACGCGCGGCGTGCTGCGGGACCGCCAAGTCATCTACAAGCTGCATGTGCGTCGTATTGTAGACGCAAACCCGTCGCTCGTCGCTTCGGCGAAGGACGAAATGCCCATGGATGAATACGCGGCTCTATGCGAGGTTCTCGTCTACCCGCTGCATGAAAAAGCGATAAATGCATTCAGATGTCTTCGCGATCGGGGTGTCGCATATACGGTAAGACGCATATTCTGCGGGAGGCAGGCGACATGACGGCGTCCGTGATAATTCCCGCTTGGGGCGAGACGCCGTATCTTGATGAGACGAAGGATTGGTTGGCGGCGCAGACATTCCGCGACTTCGAGGTTGTCGTCGCCGCTCCGCCCAAAGACGAGCCGAACGCAGGCGCTGCGCGGAACGAGGGGCTGGCGCTGGCTCGGGGCGAATGGCTGTTTTTCGTGGATGCGGACGACCTGCCGGAAGCGGACTTTCTTGAGAAGGCTGTTGCGCTTGGAGAGAAGACGGGCGCCGACGTTGTGGCATTCCGTGCGGACGAAGTGGATGACCGCCTTGGCGTACGAACCCCAATGCCGTATCTGAAGCGCATGTCACCTTGGGCGGACGGAAGGGCTCATTCGCTGGACGAGCTGGGGGCGGCGCGTTTCACGACGCTTGGCCTTGCGCCGTGGAACAAGGCCGTTCGCCGTTCGATTGTTGAAGGGAATGGAATACGCTTTCAGTCGATTCCCCGTTCAAACGATGTGGCGTTTACGGTGGAAATGCTTGCACGAGCGCGAACCTTCGCAGCGATAGACAGTTCGTTGATTGGCTATCGCGTCAACAATGCCAAAAGCCTTCAGCATACGAATACCGAAACGCCAACTTGCTTCTACGAGGCGTTGCTTGAGGCCAAGCGCAGACTTGGAGGCGACTGCCAAGAGGCCATGCGAAACCTCGCGGAGGAGACGATCGCGTATCACCTTCATTCGGTCCGGACGGTTGAGGCGTATAGAATGCTCCATGACTTTCTTGCGCATCGCACGGAAGCTGATTTTGGAATCAGAGTCGCACAGTCGCCATTGAAAGGCCGCAACGCCTTCTGTTTCAAGATAGCCAGAGCCGCTGAAACGCTACGCGAGCGCGGCCTTGCGTTTTGCCTTTGGCGGCTTCTTGGGAAAATGGCAAGATTGCCGTAACGGATGGCGACGCATGAAGGTTTCCGTCATAATGCCTGCGTGGGGTTCGACGCCGCTTTTGGAGCGCGCGTGCGCGGCGGTTCGTGCGCAAACTTATTCGGACATAGAGCTTATCGTCGCCGCGCCGCCTGCCGATGCGCCGCAGACGGCCAATGCTGCGCGGTTTACCGGTCTCGCGAGTGCGACCGGGGAGTGGATCTCATTCTGCGACGCGGACGATTGGATGGAACCGGGCGCGATCGAGGAGATGGCGGCGGCGGCGGAACGCGAAGCGGCCGACTGCGTCTGCTGCGGCATGTACCGCGACGGCGTGGACGGCAAGTCTGTCTTTCGTCCGTTCGACCGCGAGGGCCCGAGCGACACATATAA
>DFFF01000028.1 GCA_002369235.1 Verrucomicrobia bacterium UBA3783 | reverse complement strand
CTTCGGCGACGATGCTCGGCAACCCGGTCGGCATCTTCATCGGCAACAAGGCAGGGTTCACGTTTGCAGAGTTTCTGATGGGTGCAACGCCGGTTGCGTTCGCCGCCTTGATGGTGACGCTGGTATTGACGCTCGTCTGGTTTCGCAAGGATATCCGCAACATGACGCTTGCGATGGCGCGCCACCGCAAGATGGGGCTGGGTCCGGCATTGAAGATTCCCTACAAGACCGGGCTTTTCATTCTGCTCACCACGGTGTGCGTAATCGCGTTCCATCACCAGATAGAACACTTCTTCGCGCTGGGCGGAGCGGAGAACCACAACGCGTTTCTCATTATGACGCCGCTAATCATGGCGGGCATTCTGATGATCTGGCGTCCGCACCGTGCGCGGCATTACGTGGAGAAGGATGTTGAATGGTGGACGTTGCTCTTTTTCATGCTGCTGTTCGCGATTGCCGGATCGCTCAATGCCGCCGGTGCGCACGGCGAGCCCAGCATTACGCGCAATCTTGCCGACACCTTGACCGAGCATGTCAATGGTGGCGCGAAGGCGATGGTGCCGTTTGTAATCGTCATTTCTTCGCTTGGCTCGGCGTTTGTGGACAATATCGTCTTCGTGGCGGCGTTTACCCCGGTCATTCAAAACCTTGTCGCGCAAAGTTCGGCTTATGGAATTTTATGGTGGGCGCTCTTGTTTGGCGCGTGTTTCGGCGGCAATATCACTGTCGTCGGCTCCACGGCAAACATTGTCGCGTCCGGACTCCTCGAGAAACACGGACACAATCCGATCAAGTTCTTTGACTGGATCAAGATCGGTTCGGTCGCGGGTCTGACGACCGGAATCGTGGCATGGCTCATGCTTGTCACCTTGCCGCATTCGACGGGAGAAGTCGAGGAAGTCTCTCCCGTGCAGGCCGTCGAACAAATCCAGGAAAGACCGGCGGAGCTTGAAATACCTTCCATATCGCCTTATGAACAAAAGTAGGAAATTCATTCTTTCGTGCCTTTTTGCGCTTTGCGCTGGATTTGCGTTCGCGTCTCACGGCGAAACGCCGCCGTATCCGAACTTCGGGCTGCCGCGAACCGAGGAGATGATGTTCCTGGTCGTCCAGATCGGCGTCATCATCTTCGCCGCCAAGCTCGGCGGCATGGGTGCGCAGAAGCTCAAGCTGCCGTCGATTCTTGGCGAACTCGCCGCCGGCATTGTCATCGGACCTTGGGCCTTGGGCGGCATCGGGTTTGGCGACGGCATTTTCGCGACCGGAATTTTTCATGGCGGCGCTTTGCGCGCCCTCGCGGCTGAAGGCAACGCCTTTGACGCGACCTCGCCCGAGCTCTACGGTATCGCCACGCTCGCTTCGATCATCCTCTTGTTCCTGTCGGGACTGGAAACGAACCTCAAGATGTTCCTCAAGTATTCGCTGGTGGGATCGATGGTCGGTCTGGGCGGCGTCATGGTCAGCTTCGTTTTCGGCGATGTATGCGCGGTGGTGTTCCTGCCCAAGTTCTTCGCGCATTTCGCGCCGCTCGCGCAAATGCCGTTCGGGCAGGCGATGACCCAGGCCGCGCCGCTCTATATGGGCATAATGTCCACGGCGACCTCGGTGGGCATCACCGCGCGAATTCTATCGGAAAAGAAAAAGATGGATTCCGAGGAGGGCACCACGATCATGGCTGGAGCGGTGATCGACGATGTGCTGGGGCTTATCGTTCTTGCGATCGGCAACGGAATCATCGCCTCAACAATGGCGGCTGGAGAATCCGGTGCTGCGTCCGGCATGGATTGGGGAGAAATCGGCATGGTTGCCGTCAAGGCGTTTGGAGTCTGGCTGGGCGCGACGGTGATCGGCGTGTTCGCCGCGCGCTATATCGCCAAGGGACTCAAGAATTTCTTCAGGAGCCCGGTCGTGATCGCCACGATGGCTTTCGGGCTTTCGATGGTGCTCGCCGGATTCTTCGAATACATGGGGCTCGCGATGATCATCGGCGCTTATGTGATGGGACTTTCACTCTCGCGCACCGATTTGAAGCATACGATCCAGGAGTCGCTCGATTCGGTTTACACGTTCCTGGTGCCGATTTTCTTCTGCGTGATGGGAATGATGGTCGATGTGACGCAGCTTTGCTCCGCGCCTGTCCTCGTGTTCGGTGCAATCTACACCGTGCTTGCGATTGCCGCCAAGGTGCTCGGCTGCATGGTGCCGTCGCTATTCTGCGGTTTCAACATTCTGGGCGGGCTCAGAATCGGCGCAGGCATGGTGCCGCGCGGCGAAGTCGCGCTCATCATCGCAGGCATCGGACTTTCCGCCGGTTATCTCACGCAGGAGATATTCGGAATTGGCATCATGATGACGCTCATAACGACCATCATCGCACCGCCTGCGCTCGTAGGGTTGTTTGCGCCAAAGAAGAAGGGCGTGCGCCATCCCAAGCCCTCGGCATCCGATTCTCGCGAAATTGCCTTCGAACTTTCGTCGCCGGAAGTCGCCGACTATATCCTCAACAAACTCGTCGCCGAATTCCGTACCGAGGGCTTCTTCACTTCACTGCTCTCCAAGGCCGACAACATCTGGGAAATCGTCATGGACGAGATGGAAATATCCATCCGCCGCACCGACAAGCAGATTCTCGTGCAATGCACCGAGGCCGAAGAGGCGATGCTGATGACGGCGTGGATGGAAGTCGCCTCGCAAGTGAATGACCTCGCCAAGTCCATCTCCAAGCCGATGAGGTCGGATGCCATGGGCAGAATGCTCAAGGATACGCAGCGCGGAACGGCGCTCAAGACCGGAAATGTGCGCAATATCCTGCGCTATGTTCAGGGGTTTGTCATGCTTCCGGGCTTCAAGGCCGAGAACAAGGAGGACGCAATCCGCAAGATCGTGGCGGCGATCGCCAAGGAGAATCCGCGTCATGTGACCGATGTGGAGGCGGCGACGCAGGCGGTGCTCAAGCGCGAAGCGTCGATGCCGACCGGGCTTGACCATGGCATCGCAGTTCCGCACGGTCGCGACAAGTCGGTAACATCCATCGCCGGCGCGGTGGCGATTCTCGACAATTCCGGCAAGCCGGGCGGCATTCTCCCGGATTACGAGACGATCGACAAATCGCCGGTGGATATTATCGTCCTTACGCTTGCGAACGATCAGGCGCAGATTCCTTATCTGCAACTGATGAGCGCCATCAGCCGGGTGTTGCGCACCGATGAAGGATACGCGATGCTCGCGGCGTGCAAGTCGGTCGAAGGAATGCGCCGTTTCTTCCGCGGCGCGTAGGCAGAGCTGATGCACGACGGAACGATTGCGGCAATCGCCACTGCGCCGGGGCGCGGTGGCGTTGCTGTGGTCAGGATCAGCGGTGATGATGCTTTTGAAGTCGCTGAGCTGGTCGCGGGAAAATTGCCGCCGCCGGGACATTTTGCGTTCCGGCGTCTGGACATTGACGATGTCCTCGTCCTCGTTTTCAAAGCACCTAATTCCTACACCGGCGAAGATGTGGTAGAAATCCAATCCCATGGCGGCGGCGTGGCGCCGCGCAAGATTCTGGATGCGTGTTTCGCCGCAGGCGCACGGATTGCAAGAAGAGGAGAATTCACCGAACGCGCGTTTCTTAACGGCAAAATGGATCTCTCCGAGGCCGAAAGCGTGATCGAACTCGTCGACGCCAAGACCGATCGTGCGGCCAAGGACGCCCGCGAACGCCTCTCCGGCGAAACCAGGCGCACATACAATGATATCTATCGCGAAGTGCTTGAAGCCGGTGCCGATCTCGAACATTCCCTGGATGTGGACGAAACCGATTTGCCGCCGGATTTCCTCGCGAAGATTTCCGCACGGCTGACGGCGGCAAAAAAGCGCATATACACCATCCTCGCGCGTTCGCATGAAGGCCGCATCCTGCGCGAAGGAGCGCTCGTAGTCCTCGCGGGCGAGCCGAACGCAGGGAAGTCTTCGCTCATGAACGCGCTTTTGGGTGCCAACCGTGTAATCGTATCCGACATCCCCGGCACGACTCGCGACAGCATTGAGGAATATCTCGATTTGGGCGGATATCCAGTGCGGCTCGTCGATACTGCCGGTTTGCGCGATACCGCCGACGCCGTCGAGGGCGAAGGCATCCGCCGTGCGAGAGAGCTTATCGACAAGGCTGATTATGTAATCGACCTCTCGCCGTCGGGCAACGTGCACACCAAATGCGATCTTGAGCGCGAGCCCGGAAAAATAAATGTCAGCGCCAAGACCGGCGAAGGACTCGACGAACTCAAAGCCGACATCGTCCGCGCCATTTCGCCACTCGCCGTTGCGGAGCCTACGCCGTCGGAGCGCGAAAGTTCGCTATTGTCGGCGGCGGCAAAATATCTTGAGGACACAGACAAGAGCGACATTGTTTTGCTTGCCGGGAATGTGCGCCAGGCCGGGCAGGCTTTGGCGCAACTCACCGGCGAGGTCTACTCTGACGATTTGCTCTCGTCGATCTTCTCGCGCTTTTGCGTGGGCAAGTGAAATCTTTATTGCAGCCAGGACGGATTTTTGATATAATTAGGGCATGAAGAAACTTATATTGCTCGGCATATGCGTGTTATGTGCGCATGAAACCGTACTGGGACACGTGATCCCAGCGCCGTATCCGCCATTGCCGCCGCCGGAGATTTTCATTGCTGACTTGAGCCAGAACGAGGAGCCGGTAAAGGTCGAAAGCTCAAGCAGGATTATCGAAGAGAATGCCATGGTGCGGCGGACGAGGATGGAATTCGTATTCACAAATCCCAATTTGCGCATTATGGCGGCAGATGTGGAGTTCCCGCTTCCAAAGGACGCGACAGTTTGCGGCTATGCACTGGAAGTGAAGGGAGTGATGGTTCCCGGCGTCATCGTCGAAAAAGAAAAAGCCAGAGTCGCGTTCGAAACCGAGAGGGCGAAAGGCGTGGATCCGGGAATCGTCGAGAAGGTAAAGGGGAATTTCTGGAAAACGCGTATTTTCCCACTGTCGCCAAAAGTTCCCCGCAGGGCATACGTCGAATATATCGAGCCTGTCGCAGATGGCGACGATGTGGTCATATGCGAGCGTGATGGCGAAGATTTGTTTTTGGGCGAAAGGACATCTGGTAATGCCGCCGGGCAGGATGTTCCGGCGGGATGTGGCGACGAGCCCTGCAGAACGGCGCTCATCATCTGGGATGCGAGTTCAAGCGCGGAAAAGTCTGCCGCCGCGTGGAAGAAGAAGCTGACCTGGATGATTGCCGATGAAGGAAAATTCGATCTCGTCCTCTTGCGCAACGACGTGGAGTTTTTCGGCAGGTTCGCAAAGCGCGCAGACGTGATTTCGGCGTTGGACAAGGCTGTCTATGATGGCGGCACCGATCTCTCGCTTGTCGTCCGTTTGGCCGGAGATTTGCCGACGCTGCTTTTTACCGACGAACTGGATACGCTGGGGCTGGAAACGGGAGCCTCCGGCATCGGGCTTCGTGAATATGAGAACAAGCCGAACATCATGATTGCGTCGCGCGAAGCGACGGCAGAAAAGTTTTCAGGGAACCGCCGCAAGGTGACGGTGCGCAAGCTTGTAGCGGGAGAACGAGTGCCTGATGGATTGGAAGTGAAGGACGGCAAGCTCCTTGCCACTCTTTGGGCGGCAAACAGGGTAAAGGATTTGTCGGCGCAATCGGCGGCAAGGAAGAGTGAATTCCTTGAACTTGGCCGCAGGTATGGCGTGGCCAGCGAGGTCGCGAGCCTCATCGTGCTGGAAAATATGCAGCAGTATCTAGACCACAAAATCGAGCCGCCCAAGGGATTGCCTTTTTACGACGAGTGGGTGCGCCGCCGCGCCGCACAGGACGACGAAATCGCAGCCGCGAAACTTGCGGCCGAACATGAAAGGGCGCTTTTGGAACTATGGGAGCAGCGCATCGAATGGTGGAACAATCCAATTCCGCCCGAAAACACGCCGAAGAGCGGACTTTTCGATTCGGTCGATGACTCGCCCATGCTAATGGAGGAACGCCATCATTCCGTTGCGCCGAGCGGTGAGCGTCGCCGCGCTGCCTCCGCAAACACCGCCGAGTCGATGCCGATGCAGATCAACCGCGAAGCGGTGGCGATGTCGGAACCGGCTGAGGAAGCCGGTGGTGCGTCGGACGAGCCGTCTCGCGACCGCAGCGGCGGCGCGTCAATCACGCTCCGTAAATGGGAACCGAACGCGAAATATGTTGATGCCATCGCCAAGGCATCCGATCCTTATGCTGAGTACCTCGTGCAGAAAAAGGAATTTGGCGCTTCGCCCGCATTCTATATGGATACTGCGCATTTGTTCTTTACGCAAGGCAAGAACCGTCTCGCCAAGCGCATACTATCCAATATGGCCGAATTCCAACTTGAAGATGCGGCGATTTGGCGCGCTATGGGCTGGAGACTGCGGGAAGCCGGAGAACTTGAGGAATCCGTGCGGTGCATGCGCCATGCCTTGCGGCTCAGGAACGAGGAAGGACAGGCTCGACGCGATCTTGCGCTTGTGCTCGCGGAAGACGCGAAAAAACGCATTGCCGCCGACAGGGTGCTCGCCGTCGCAGAACTCGAAGAAGCGATGCTCCTGCTGCACGAGGCGGCGTTCACCCCTTTTGCGAGAAGGAGCGCAAGACGATCGAACGATCGGCAAATCGCAATTATCGCGCTTGAAGAACTCAATGCACTCATTGCCTGGTGCGAAGCAAACAAGGCCGACGCAAAGACGCCGGAAATCAAGCCGGTGTTCCGACGCGACATGCCGGTCAAAGTGAGAATCGCTCTCGCTTGGGACTCTGACGAAACCGATATCGATATCCACGTCTTGGAGCCGGAGGGCGAAGAGGCGTACTATGCGCACCGTCGCACCGGCGCGGGAGGATTCGTCGGCGAAGACGTCACGACCGGCTATGGCCCCGAGGAATATCTGCGCAAGGAAGGGTCGGGGACGTTCAAGATGCTCGTGCACTACTATGCGTCGCATCAGACCGGACTTACCGGTGCGGTTACGGCCACGGCTACCATCTGGACCGACTGGGGAACGGCGGAGGAGAAGAGCGAAATCATGACGATGCGGCTTGATAAACCGCGTGAAAAGGTATTTTTAGGCGAAGTTCATATCCGGTAGGGAGAAATTTTTTGATTCTTCGATTGATCTTGCTGAATGATGCAAGTGTAAAATTTTGCCAATTGCCAAACCCAATGTTGCCAATCAACTTTGCGGACTTTGCGGACGAACGCGTGAGATAAAAAAAAAAACGGAGAGCGGAAAAGAAGGGAATGGGGCGGACTTGCTTTTTCGCACGATTTTTGATATAATACTTCACAAGTAATCGGTTTTAAGGACTGTTCTTTGCGACTGTAGCTCAATTGGATAGAGCGTTGGCCTCCGAAGCCGAAGGTTGCTGGTTCGATCCCAGTCAGTCGCACCATACCGCAATAAGAAAGAGAAAAGAGGGAACATAAATGACAACCATTTTTGCCGCTTTGTTTTTTGCTGCCCAAGTTGCGGTGCCGCTCAAGGTTTGCGACGGAAATTCGCTGCAACTCGTTGATTGCAGCTTGAACGGCAAACCGTGTACGCTCATTTTCGATACAGGCGCGACGCATACGACGCTGGATCTCCTGTTCGTGACGAATGCGATTCCCGACGCGAAACTCTACGAAGTGGAGATAATGGGAACGAGCAATGTGCGTCTGCGTCCGCGCGCCCTATTTCCCGAATCGTTCAAGGTAGGCCTGGTGGACTTTCAGGGTTATCCGGTAATGGTGCTCGATACCGATGCCATGCCGCGTCCGGACGGGCGCAGGCTCGCCGGGATTCTCGGCATGGACATAATCGGACGGATGCCGGTTTTGCTGTCGCTTGCCGATTCTTGCGCCATCTTCAACGCCGCGCTGCCGGAAGGATTTTCGCCGCCATTGAAGTTTGACGAGCGCGACTATGACGGATCGGCCAAGATTGTGTGCGAGGTGGGCGGCAAAGCGCAAACGATGCTCGTGGACAGCGGATCGTCGTGGACGTTTGTGATTGGGGAACCGGGAATCGGGAACCGGGAATCGGAGAGCGGAGAACAGGGAACGAGGAGTGAGGCGATTGGGATAAACGGGCGGGAGGAACTTTCGATGTGGCGCGGAAACGGCAGCGATTTGAAGCTCAAACTTGCCGAAGGCGGCGATTTGATACTCGAAGGCGTTAAGCCGCCGTTCAATGGGTCGATGCCTTTTGCTTATCTGGGCGCGGACACCTTGAGGCAATACGACATTTACCTGAATCTGCCGGAAGTGCGCTTGCGCAAACGCGCGGCAAAATGATTGCGGCGTACATCTTCGCGTCGCTCGCGCTTATCGTCAAGCCCGGCCCGGATTTGATGTTCCTTTTTGCGACGGCGCTTTCGCACGGACGCAAAAAGGCGTTTGCCTTGATGGCCGGTCAGATGTTAGGGTGCTGGCTGTGGATACTTGTGCTCACCGCGTGCGTGGCGGCGGTCGCGGGCGGCGGTTGCGTCGAAACCGCTCTGCCTAGGGTGGTGGTCGCGGCAATCCAGTTCGTCGGCACTGCATATATCGCATACCTCGCATGGGGCGGAGTCAAAGAAGTCTTGTGTGGCGGTCTAAGGGACACCGCCCTGCCTTTGCGTACTTCGCGAACTTTGCATGAGACAAAAACTGGAACAGGTAACAGGGAACGGAAACGCCCTGTAAAGTATTTTTTCCACGGCGTATTCATGGCGGCGACGAATCCGCTTACATTGCTGTTTTTCATGGCGTTTTTGCCGGGATTTGTCGATGCCAGCGGCGCGTCGCCGGTCTTGGGGACTTTTTTGTTTGGGACGCTCTTTTGTGCATTGGTGCCGCTGGTTGATGTTCCATTAGTGTTCGCAACAGGCTTTTTCCGCGGCCGAATCATGGAGTCGGACAGGGCGATGCTGATTATCAAGGGAATCTCCGCCGCAATCCTTTGCGCCGTAACGGCGCTGTTGGCTTATCGTGCGGTTTGCGCTGCACTTGTATTTTAATTTGATTTTTGGTATAATACTGCCAAATGCAAAGTATTTTATCTGGTGCGTTTCTTCCCAGGGAAGCGGACGCCAACAAATGGACGGTAGGAACGGTCACGGTCGTCGGCGGGTCGGGCAGGTATATTCACGCGCCGGTGATTGCCGGTCTCGGCGCCAGATGCGCCGGGGCGGGGCTGGTGCAGCTCGTCGTGCCCGATGCGTCGCGCATTGCCGCCGGCAATCTCGTGCCTGAGGCGACATTCACCAAACTCGTTTCCACCTGCGTGCCGCCGCGCGCGGACGTCGTCGCAATGGGCATGGGGCTCGGCACGGGCGTCACGACGGAAGTGATCGTTTCGCGTCTGCTCTCCGGTTCCAAGGGACGGTTCGTGATCGATGCCGACGCTCTCGCCATTCTTTCCAAGTGGTATGCGATGCTCGACGGCTACGATCCGGCGCAGGGTCAGGAACTTATTTTGACGCCGCACGAAGGCGAGGCGGCGAAATTGCTGGGATGGACGAAAGAGCGCGTGCACTCGGACCGGCTTGCCTGCGCGAAGGAGATTGTGGAGCGCTATGGCGCGACCGTGGTGCTCAAGGGCGCGAAGACGCTTGTAGTTTCGGCCGACGCGAAGCGGGTCTACGAGAACGATTCCGGCAATCCCTACATGGCGCTCGGCGGCATGGGGGATTTGCTCGCCGGCGTTATCGCGGCGCGCTGGGCATATCTCAAAAGCGACCCGTTTCTCGCGGCGGCATCGTCAGTCTGGCTGCACGGTGCGGCGAGCGACGCGCTTGTCGCCGCGTGCGAAGACACCTCGATCGTCAACACGGCGGCGAAAATCGGCGCCATGCGCATAAAGCTTGATTCCAATGGAGGAGAGAAATGAAACCCAATTACGCGGCGCTTATCGACGACCTCAAGACCAGCGGACACAGATACGGGCTTTTGACGATGCAGGCGACGAGCACCACTCGCCGTCTGGTGAACGCGCTTCCCGGCAAGATGGTGGCGCTCTTTTCCGCCGAACACGGATTTTTCGGCAATGTCGCCGCCGGTGAAAAGGCGGCTAGCACCTGGCATCCGTTCTGGAATGTCCCTATCCATTCGCTCTACGGCGACCATCGCAAGCCCAACGACGAGATGATGCGCGACATTGAGCACATGGTTATCGACATGTGCGACATCGGCGTGAGATGCTACACCTACCTCGCGACGATGAAGAACGTCCTTGAAGCGTGCGCCGAGCGCAATATTCCAGTCTCGGTTCTCGACCGCCCGATTCCACGCGGCGGCATGCTCGACGGCCCGATGCTAAATCCCAGCTACCGCAGCTTCGTGGCGCCGGTGAACATTCCTTTCTGCCACGGCATGACGCCGGGCGAATGCGCGGTCTGGATGGTGCAGAACGAGCACATCAATTGCGATCTCACGGTGCACAAGCTCCTCGATTGGAACCACCGCATGCGCGATCCGTGGGCGAACTTCGTGCCGCCGTCGCCTTCGATCCGCAGCTGGGACAGCGCCGTGATGTATCCGATGACCGTCTTTACCGAGGCTTTCCCGGCGCTCGACTGCGACCGTTCCGGCTCGCTCGCGTTCCGGATTATCGGTGCGCCCTGGATGAACCAGAAGGCGCTCGTAGACGATCTGCTTACGCCGCTGAGGAACTGCGGCGTCACCACGCGTCCGTACCGCTATCAGCCGCAAAGCGGCATGTGCAAAGGCCAGAACCTCAACGGCATTCTGTTCTCGACTATCGACGACCGCGATTTCTATCCGGTCACCGCGAGCACGATGATTCTTGCCGCGCTGATGGCGCGCCATCCGCGCCAGATGGCGATCAACGCAAGGCCGGAGTGGATGAACCAGCTCTGCGGCACGAGCAAGGTCTACGACACCATCCATGCCGCAGGCGACTTGAACGTGCTGTTTGTCGATTGGATCACCGAGCAGGACGAGTTTATCAAGACGCGGGTCAATCTCTACAAGTGATGAAGATTTTCGTCGCGACGCACAACGCGCACAAACTGCGCGAAATCTCGCAGATTCTTCCCGGTCTGGAGGTCGCGGCTGACGATCCCGAAGGCGTGGAGGAGACCGCTCCGGACTTCGTCGGCAATGCGTTTATCAAAGTTCGCGCAATCGCCGCGCGTCATCCCGGCGCATGGTGCATGGCCGACGACTCCGGCCTCGAGGTCGATGCGCTTGACGGTGCGCCCGGCGTCAGGTCGGCGCGCTATGCCGGCGAGCCTTCGGACTCCGCGCGAAACAATGCGCTTTTGCTCAAGAATCTTGAAGGCGCATCCGACCGGTCGGCGCATTTTACTTGCGCCATCGCCCTGATCGCGCCTGACGGAACCGAGCATCTCGCCGTCGGCAGATGCTTCGGCAAAATCGCGCTTTCGCCTTCCGGCGCGGGGGGATTCGGCTACGATCCGCTCTTTCTGCCGGAGGGATTTGCGACTTCGTTTGCCGAGCTTTCCGCCGACGCGAAGAATGCGATATCCCATCGCGGCCGCGCACTTGCCGAAGTGCGCAGGATTCTGGGAGGGCGGCAAAGTGCCTGAACTGCCCGAAGCCGAATCGATCGCCCGCGCACTCGACCGTGCGCTCAAGGGACGCACGATCGAAAAAGTGGAGATATTCTTTCCGCGTTTGCGCACGCCGCTTTCGCCGCTTCTGGATGCCGGGCTTGCCGGGCGGAGATTCGTGGATTGCCGCCGCCGTGCGCGCTATGCCGTTGCGGGGCTCGACGACGGGCGGCAATTGGTGCTGCATTTTGGGATGTCGGGCGTGGTGAGAGTGGAATCCAAGGATGTTCCGCGCCGCAAACACGAGCATGTCTTCATTTATCTTGACGACGGCATGATTCTGCGTTTTGAAGATCCGCGCCGGTTTGGGTCGGTGGAAGTGCAGAACCGCGGCAGGGACGGATGGCCTGAAAGCCTCGCAAAGATTGGCGTCGAGCCGCTTTCGCCTGCGTTTTCAGCGAAGTTTCTGTTCGAGGCCGCGCAAGGGCGCAAGAAGCCGGTCAAGGAACTTTTGATGGATAACGCCGTCGTCACGGGGATCGGGAACATCTACGCCGCAGAAACGCTTTTTGCCGCCGGTGTCGCTCCGGTCAGGAGGTCGGACGAAGTGACGATGGAGGAATGCGTGAGAATCGTGCGCAACGCCAAGCGGATTTTGCGCGAGGCGATCAAGTGCGGCGGCACCACGGTGAGCGACTTTTTGAACGTAGACGGCTCAGAGGGCAAGTTCGCGCAGAAACTGAAGATCTATGCGCAGAAAACCTGCACGAAATGCGGCGGCAAAACCTTGAATCCGGTTCTTGGCGGACGAACGTCTTGGTATTGTCCAAATTGCCAGAAATAAAACGGGAGCGGAATCAGACATGAAAACGAATGTGTGCATCGGGCAGCCGAACATGGCGGGACGCGGAGAACTAAAACCCGAAGACAAGGAGACGGTGGCAGGCGCAAATCGGACTCGGTAAGCGCTGCTACGAGGCATGGAAGAAGCTCGCCGAGTGACGACTGTCGTTTTCAACGGCTGGGCGGCAGGCGCGAGGGCGTGGTCGCTTTGCGGTTTCAAGGCGGACAAGATTGTTTCATACCTCGATCCCGATCCCGCAGCTTCAGATGTCATGACCGTAGCAGGCTGGTCGCTGGGCGGCAATCGCGCGATACGGTTTGCCGCCGCGAATCCCGGCAAAGTGCGCAAGCTCGTTTTGGCAGCGCCAATCGTGCGGATGATGAAAGACGAAGGCTGGCCGGGGATGGGCGAAGCGCGGCTCAAGGCCTTGCTTGCCGCATTCGAGCTTTTCCAGGGCGATGGTCTTGGCGGCACGGAATACAAGGTAAATCCATATCAGGTCGATACGCACGACGATCTTGCGAAAGGGATTGCATATCTGCACGACAGCGATATGCGCGAGGCCGTGCGTGCGTTGCCGCCGGAAATGGAGATCGCGGTTTTCCATTCCGCCGGCGATATAATCGCCAATGTCGAAAATTCGCGGTTCATCGCGAGAACGTGTCCGTGGGCGAAATACACGGAACTTGACGGACGCGAACACGCCTTGCCGGTGACGATTCCAGAAGCCATAACCGGGGCCATATCGTGACCAATGCCTATTTGACCGGAGAAGAGCGGCGGCGGATCGAATCGGTGAAGATCGGAATCGCCGGTTGCGGAGGTTTGGGCGGCAATGTCGCGATGCATCTCGTGCGAATGGGCTTCAAGCGTCTTGTACTTTGCGATTTCGATGTTGTAGGCGAGTCTAATCTCAACCGTCAGTTTTTCTTCCGCGATCAGCTGGGAATGAAGAAAACCGCCGCTCTTGAAGAAAACCTGCGGCGGATTGAACCGGACTTGGAGATCGAGTCCGACGACCGGCATCTTGATGTGGAAAGGGTGAAGGCGCTTTATGCCGGGTGCGATATTTTGGTGGAAGCGCTCGACAAAGCGGAGGTCAAGGCGCAGTTTTACAATGCGTTTCTTGCCGATTCGCGTCCGGTCGTTGGCGCAAGCGGAATCGGCGGTTTCGGGCGCAGCAACGAGTTGAAAGTCAGGAAGCTTGGCGGCAATCTTTATCTTGTCGGAGACGGGCAGAGCGACGTGGAGTGCGGAATTCATCCGCAGAGCGCCAGAGTGGGAATCGCGGCGGCAATGGAGGCCAATGTCGTCGCCGCTTTGGTTTTGGGTTTGGAGGTCTGACGCCGTGCGGCGGCGCAGGACTTGACATATACGGGAAAAAGGAGTATAATACCAAGTATGACAATCAAAAAGCCTGTTAAGCCTGCGGCAAAGTCTGCCGCTCCTGCGGCGGGCGGCGCGACGATCGCCGACCGCTTCAAACTCGATATGCCCGATCCAAAAGCCGCCAAGAAATCCGGCGGCTCGGCGGTGAGTTCCACAGCCGCGAACATTGCGTTCGGAGCCGGGATGTTGGCGATTGCGCTGGCTGGATTCCTCGCCTTCATCATCTATCAGCATTGGGAATTCCTCAAGAACGCCTGAAGGGAGGCATGATGAAGGATGTAATGAAATCGCCGCGCGCACAAGCGGCGGTGCGGCTCGCTTTGGATGAAGACCTCGCCTCTGCCGATAAATGCATTTCCGGGCCGTGGCAGGACGTCACTTCGCTGGCGCTCGTGGATGCGGATGTGCAGGCGACTGGTGAAATCTACGCCAAGGGCGCGGGATGCACAGTCGCCGGCGCAACGGTCGCAAAGGCCGTTTTAAAGGCGGTAGACCCCAAAATCAAAGTGCAGATTCTAAAGCCCGACGGCTCGCGCGTCGAACCCAAGGAGCCGATTCTCGTCTTTAAAGGAAAGGCGCGGAGCATTCTGGCGGCGGAACGGACCGCGCTCAATTTCATGCAGCGGATGTGCGCGACGGCCACGCTTACGGCAAAGTTCGTCGAGGCCGTGAAGAAATACGGCACGATGATACTCGATACGCGCAAGACGACTCCCGGACTCAGGGTTTTCGAGAAGTATGCAGTCCTTTGCGGCGGCGGCACAAACCATCGCATGGGAATGTACGACCGCGTCCTGATGAAAGACAACCACCGTCGGCTCTGGAAGGGCGGCAATCCCGACGAGCTTGATCGTGCGGTCGTCGCGGCGCGCAAGGCGTTCCCGAAGATTGACGTCGAGGTTGAAGTGGAAAGTCTGCGCGAATGCGCGAGCGCGATCAAGGCCAGGCCGGAGTGGATCATGCTCGACAACATGGGCATCAAGGACATGAAAGCGTGCGTCAAGATGTGCAAGGGGATTTCCAAGACCGAGGCCTCCGGCGGCATTACGCTCGATCGCGCCAAGGAGGTTGCGGCGACTGGCGTCACTGCGATTTCGCTCGGCTGCCTCACCCACAGCGCAGGCTCGGTGGACTTGTCGCTCGAGTGGCGGGCGGTATGATAAAATGAGTAACCTCGTAGTCGATGTCGGCAACACCTCGACCGCGCTTGAATTCGGCGGCGAGGTTTTTCATGTCGACGGCGGCATCGATGCCGCGCTTGAAGTCGCGGCGCAGGCGATTGAAAAGGCGGCGGCAGTGCATTATGTGTCGGTCGTGCCGGACGCCGACGAAAAATGGCGACGCTTCGCGGAGAAAAACGGCAAAACGTTTCTGCAAGTCGCGTTCCCTTGCGGCCTTGCGCTCAAATACGATTATCCCGCTCCCGAGACGATCGGGGCCGACCGCCTGTGCGATGCGGAGGCGGCGTTTGCGAAGTATGGTGCGCCGGTCTTGGTGATGGATTTCGGGACTGCGCTCACGGCGGCGGTCGTGACGTCGGACAAGACCTGGCAGGGCGGCGTGATTGCGCCGGGCTTCCCGCTCATGCGCGACTATCTTTTCGAGCGCACCGCCAAACTCCCGCGCATGGAAATCGGACGCGGAGACGCGCCGAAAATCGGCAAATCCACCGAAGAAGCAATGCGATTCGGAGCGATTGTAGGCTATCGCGGCATGGTGAAGGAAATCGTGTCGGAACTCAAGCGCAATTTCACCGAAGATTTCCGGCTCGTCGCGACCGGCGGCTTCGCGCACTGGGCGCTCAAAGGCTCCGGCATGGATTTTACGATCGACGAAACCTTGACCTTGGAAGGATGCGAACTTATATGTTCAAGAATGCAATAATCCTGTGCGCAACTTTGGCGGCGGCGTGCCTGGCCGGTTGCGGTCCGTTTTGGGTGGATCCTTACATCACCGTAAAGGACTCGCCGCTCAATTGGGTGGAGATCCATTACTACAATCTCAAGCGCACCCCGATACGCAGGATTGGCGTATACATGAACGGCATGGGGCATGTGGCGATCAAGAAGGGCACGAGCGATCTCGTTTCCAACGACTTCGCGAAACGGTATCAGGACGACGATTGGAGCGACATCAAGACCAAGCGCATCAATGTGGATCCCGCGCACGTCAAAGACTTGATGCAGAATCTCGTCAATTACGGGGTGCTCGACCGCGAGAAGACCGGACGCAAATCCGGCAAAGATTCGTTCGACCGCTTTATCGCCGTGAAGGTGAACATCAACAACAATACCTACAGCGCACAGGAAAACATTTTCGAGGTTGATCCCGATCTCGCCGAACAGCTTTTGGACATTATCCGCGAGTTCGACAATCCCATGCTATGAGGAGAAAAAGTGAGAAACTAGGTCAGACCTACTTTCGCGCGAAACTAGGTCTGACCTAGTTTCTCACTTTCCCGCGGACTTCGCGGACTTTGCGTGAGGCAAAAAAAAAAAAAACATGGAACGGAAACGGAAATGGAGGTTGTATGAAGAAAATCGTTTTTGCTGTTGGCGTATTCGCGCTATCGGCGTTTTGCCACGCCTCTGTCGTCTCAGTCACCTTCAATGGCTACATTGCCGCGAAAGCAGAAGAGTCCACATTCATCTTCGCCCACAAGACTATTGCAGAGCTTTCCGAATGCGAGTTCTCCGGTCTTATGGGCGGCGCCTGGATAAACTCCGGCAGAGGACTTGACGCAAAGGGCTACAACAAGGAATACAAGCCCGGCGAAAGTCTTCGCGTCCAGTTCCAGTGCGTCGACAAAAGCGATGGCAAGGAATACGTGAAATGTGTGCGGGTGGTATTCCGCGACGAGCCTGGCGGGGTGAGCGGAGTCTGCGACTATTCCGGATACGTGACGCGCGGATACAACAAGAACGATCTCGGCTACGACTTCAGGGACGATGCCAACTGGAAGGCGGTCGATTCTGCCGACGGCGCGGGATACGCCCTAGCGTCCGTCACGGCGAAGTTTCCCGTGAAGCAGTGGACGGACGAGGAGAAAATCGACCGCAAGCTGCCGGACGGATTCAGCACCGACTACTATGTGTCGCGAAGCAAAGCGGTTGCGGGGAAAAAGGATCTTTTGCTTTTCTTCACTGGGAGCGACTGGTGCGTATGGTGCAAGCGGCTTGAAAAAGAGGTTTTGTCCAAGCCGGTATTCCTCGATTACGCTACGAACGAATTTGAATGCGTCATGCTGGATTTCCCGAAAGACGAAAAGCTGGTGACGGCAAGAGAGCGGAAGATAAACAGCGAAGTCCAAAAGAAGTTCGAGGTCGAGGTGCGCGGCTATCCGTCCATTTTGGTCGTCTCCGCGTTTGACGAGAAGGTGAAGTTCAGCGCGGGATACGCCGCGGGCGGTGCGCGCAAGTGGGTGAGAGACTTCAAGAAGAATCTGCGCCTGCAGCCGCTGAAGGAAAAATATTTCAAGGTTGTCTACGAAGAATCCGACGCCTTGCAAAAGCGCCATTTAAATGCAATCGGGAAACTCGGCAAGCCGACCGATACGGCTTCGGCGCGCGCAGTCCTTGAAGAAATTGCGGCATGGGCGGCGGATATGCGCCGGGTGAAGGAGCGGCTGGAGACGCTGGAACTGCCAGGAGAACTTGACGAGGAGCGTGACGAAATCGTCGGCTGGCTGAAGAAGCGAATCGCCGAACTGGACGAGTTTGGCGGCATGGATGCAGAGGAACTCATCGAAATGGCAGGAAACGACACGGAAGCGAAAACCCTGGATGGCGGCGGATTGGCGGAGTTGCAGCTTCCGATTACGGGTTCGCGGTCGGCGCTTGACGAAACGGAGAACATCCATCTTCCCTTTGGCGAAAAGAATTACATCCAGCCCGAACTGGCAATGCTCGGCGACACTGCGCAGGGACTTGATGTCGCGGGGGCGATTCGCGAATGGCTGCTCAACAACGCGCCCGCAGACGTCAACTGGGGAAGCACCACCACCGAATACGGCATGGCGGCAACGAAAGCATGGGAAGCGGGAGCACGGACGCCATTCGTCGCGATGATCCATCTCTCGAGCGGGCGCGAGAAGATGGCGCACGGCGCGAACATGTCCGCCCGCCGCGCCGTCTGGGAAAAATGGAAGGACGACGGACGCTGGCCGCTTGCGTCGAAGATCTGCTATATTTCGACTTGGATGGGGCGCGACATCGCCGCCTCCAACGAACTCGACCGCATTCTGATCGACCTCAAGAAGGATTTTGTGCAATCAAACGATTGGCGCCGGGACGAACTCGGTGTGGCGTGGTTCGTTTTGACGCATCACCGCGGAAACAACAAGCGCGTTTTCGACGAACTCAAGGTGTCCGGGAAATCGTGCGATCCGTGGCTGGAGGCGATGGCATTGGCGCGGTGGCACATCGACGCGGCTTGGGAGGCGCGAGGCGACGGCTATGCGAGCACGGTGTCCGAGCAGGGCTGGAAGCTTTACAACGAGCATCGCGAGGCGGCGCTTGAACATGCCGAACGGGCGTACGAGTTGCGTCCGGACCTGACGGCATCCTGCATCGTCGGACTCACGGCGAACTACGGCGACAAGCAGGAGGCGCTCAAGTGGTACCGGCGCGCCGCCTCGGTGTTCAAGGACGACAAGTCGTCCGCAAGGCAATTTGCCTGGGGACTCAAGCCGCGCTGGTGCGGCAGCGTCGGGGAATTGATGGCGTTCTACGAGCGGTTTTTCGCCGACGATTTTGCGGACACGGTAATGCCAATATGGGCGCTCGACCAAATCTGCTGGGACGTTTTCAAGGACGAGGGCGGAACGCGCACCGAGCGCACTTTCGATGAATGGGCGGAGAAAAACGCCGCGACAATCGGGCGATTGGGCGAAATGTATCTGACGAACGGCGTATTGGAGAAGGCGACCATCTCGCTCGGAACCAGAAACCGTGCGGCAGCGGTATTCCGGTCGGCGGCATGGAGTTGCGGCAACCTGGAACTCTACGGGAAGTGGAGCAGGGGAGTGGAGGCGAAATACGGCGGAATGAAATATGCCGACGCGGTCGCCAATTCCGACTTGTTCTGGAATGCCGGCGTCGCATCGCTCGCCGGCTGGGCGGCAAAACAGCAATGGGCGGACGGCGCGGAACTCGCCCGTGCGTTGCGCGATGCCTTTGGCACCTGGTCGCCGTGGCGCAAGTCGGAACAGGAGGATGCTGAATCGCTGAAGTATTTCGAAGGCTTTGAAAAACTTGTCATGCCGCGCATGGCGAGCGGTGAAATCACCGAGAGAACCGCCGGCGATCTTGCGTGGGGATATTTGAAAATGCTGGCCGGAAAGTGCGCCGGACTCAAAGTCCGTCAGCCGGAGGGATGCGAACTCTCCAGGATTTTGCCGAAAAGCATCTGGGTTGAACTGAAAACAGTGCCCACAGTCATGGAAGTGGAGTTCGATCTTTCAATCGAAGGCCCCGAAACCAAAGGTGAGGCGATGCTGCACTTCGACTTCGGGCATAAAAGCGCAAAGGGCTTCAATCAGCGCTTCAGTGTGCTGACGGTCGCAAACAAGACCGACGAAAAGGACAACCGGTTCGCGATACTGCCATGGCCGAAGGGTGAAACGAAGAAGTCGATCAGGCTCGTCTTTCGCGGACGCGATGTGGAAGTTTACGACAATGGCGCACTGGCCTACACCAGACAACTCGGAGAGGGAGTGTTGAGCGTGAAAAACCTTTCTTTCACGAGGTCTGGCCACACGACCGTCAAAGTCGACCGGTTTTTCGTAAAAACCTCAGCAGAATAAATAAAAATGGCGATAAAGAACGGGAGGGTAAAAAGGTTGGACCTTTTGGGTAAAAAGGTTGGACCTTTTAGGGTAAAAGGTATAACCTTTTATGGTAAAAGGTATAACCTTTTAGGGCAAAAGGTATAACCTTTTATGCCAAAAGGTTGGACCTTTTAGGTCAGAAGGTTATACCTTTTTGCGCAGGCTCAAGCACAGCGATGAAATTTGAAGAAAAGGAGAAGGAAAAGTTGATATGCAGAGCCAACTAGATATAGCGACCATACTGATGAAAGTCGTCAAGAGCGTGTGTGACAACATGCCGTGGTATAGCTGGTTCGTCATCGTAGCTGTGATTGCGGTAAAGGTGCTACGCCCCGCGTTCAAGGCGAAAATAAAGGGCTGGTCAGGAGAGGTGCTTCTGGATAGATTCCTGAAGATGAGGCTTGATGGCACAAAGTATAAAATTCTCCGCGATATCATGTTACCTACTGATGATGGTGCGACAACGCAGATTGACCACATCGTGGTTTCCCAATGGGGAATTTTCGTAATTGAGACAAAAACCTATTCTGGATGGGTTTTCGGAGATGCCAATTCTGCACAATGGACGGTGACGCACTTCAAAAGGAAAGACCGGTTCCAAAACCCGCTCCGTCAGAACTACAGGCACATAGACACTCTTTCAGAATGCCTAGGCATATCCAAGGATTACTTCAAGACAATAGTGGCATTTTGCGGTGAAACGACCTTCAAGACGCAAATGCCCCCAGAGGTAATGCTGTTTTGCGATGTGCCAGACTATATTCACCGCCAATCAGTTGATGTCATAATCAAAGCAGAGCAAGTATCTGAGATTGTCGAGGCGATACACGAATGGCAAGCGACCCTATCCCGCGAACGCAGAGCGTCGCATGTCGCAAATCTCAAGAAACGCCATAAGACGTCGACCGCCAGATCTGGCAATATCCGCAGAAGGTAACATTTTGCAGTGTGGTTAAAAGCGCATTGTAACCTTTCCAGGATTGGCGTGTAGACAAGGCAAAGAGGGTGACTGAGAAATTAGAGGGACAATCAATATGACAGGCGATGGATTGGAGCAATTGCTGGAGATGGCGGAGGATAGATTCTCCGGCCGCGTGGCGCGGCTGGAGGGCGGCGCGTTTGCAATCGTGCGCGAGGATATTCAGGTGACATTCGCACCACTTTCCGGCAGCCCGGAATATGCGCTTGTGCGTGCGCCGGTGCTGTCGATCGGCGAGCTTGCGCGTCCGGGAGCCTTCGCGCTGGCGGCGCTTGCTGGCAACTTCTTCTGGGCGGGTGCGAACGGCGCGACGCTTTCGGCTGGCGCCGACGGTTGGCTCTACCTGACCGAGCGCAGGGCTTTGTCGGAATTCGGCGACGCCGATGCGCTCGACCGGTGTCTCGACGATTTTTCCGTGGCTGCGTCCGACTGGCGGGAAAGGAGTGCGCTGTATGCTTAGGGAACAATTCGAGGGCGTTCTCGCGGAATTCGCGGATGCGGTGAAACTCTATATCGCGCTTGACGACGATTCGTGCGCGACATTCGCCATCGACGACGAAATTATCGCGACGCTGCAATATCTGGATGAATCGGACATGATCGTACTGTTCGCGCCGGTCGGCGATTTTGGCGATATCAAGGCGTCAGACGCAGGTGAAAAAGCACTCGAACTGCTGCGCCTTAGCGAGCCTTGCAGCGCGGCGCAGGGATTTACGCTCATGCTTGATGAAGAAGCCGGACTCGTTTTGGCGGCAGACCGTCGGCATGCTCTTGAAATCGCATCGGCCGACTCTCTCGCAGCGTGGGTGGAGGCACTCGTTCTGGCCGTGCGCTCCGTGCGCAAGATTTTCGCGGATAGATTCCCGGTTGAAGAAGAAAGGAGGGCATAGCCATGCCGCCTCCGCCAGTCAATGTCGGACAAATCCAGAATGCGCCGGTTATTATGCCACTCGTTAGCCTCGATTCCGTGCAGGTAGGCGAGGCGGTGAACGAGGCGCCGGGCAACGTCGGACAGGTTCCGTCCGCGCCGGAGATTCCGCCGGACCCTGCGCTTTCCGGCATTATCGAGAACGGTGTCGGACCGGATTTGCAGCCCGGCGATGGCCAGGCGGTGCATTTCGCCGCCGTCCACAGCGTCGCCGATGGCCGCGACTGGGATATGAACAGTGCGGAAGGTCTGCTCGAAACGGTGCGCAATTCCGTATCCCATTTCAAGGAGCAGATTGCCGGCAGAACGGCGATTGACAACTGCGTCAATGCCGCAATCGAAACGGCGGCGCGCTTGATCGACTGCAACAAAGTCGTCGGCGACGATCTGGCCAAGGTTGCGGACGATGTAGCGGAACTGCGCCGCATCTCCGGCGAACTCAAGGCGGCGCGCGCGGGGTTGCTGGCGGGGATTTCGGAAGGCGACGGCGCCAGCGCGATGGAGAAGCTCGACGGCATCAAGAAAACCCTTCGCGTATTCCGGTTCGAGACGCAGAAGGCGCTTGCCGCGCTTGGCCACGAGGCGGGCAGGATGGAGTTCAACGAGTCAAACCTGCGCAAGATCCAGAACGCTTTCACCTTCGGCATCGACCATCATGTTGAAAAAGCCGACTTCGAGAAAATCCAGCGGCTCGAACAGGAACTGGAGGGGAAACTCAGCCAGTTGCGCAAACATCTAGAGAAGGTTGAACCTTCTGCCGTGCCGAATGCACTGCCCAAGGCCGCAAAGTTTTTCGACCATGTGGGCTCGGCGCTGGAACTGTCGCACCGGACGAACGACCAGATCCGCGCTTTTCAGGAGTCGGACACAACTGCCGCCACGATTCGCGATATCGTCGGGACGATCGCCGAGAAGGGCGGCAAGCGCGATGTCGAGTTCACTGTCGGCGTCGGGGCGCTTGTCGGGCTTGGATTTTCGGAGGCACTGACGGCGGGAGTCCGCGCCGGTGCGCGCATCCGCATCGTCGGCACGATCGAAACGGCGGGGGCGGGGCGGCCGATATCGGTCATGTTCCGTATCGCCGGCGGTCTCGAGGTCAAGGCGATGGCGACGGCGGGCGACGAGTCTAAATCCGCAGGCGTGAAGGCGGAGGCGAAGGCCGGCGGCGAAGTCTCGCATTTCACCACTCGCAGCTATCAAACGCTGGACGACTTCATCCTCGACGCCAAACGCAACAAATTCGCGCTGTCGCGCACGGTCGGTGCGGCGATTCTGGGCGGGATCAAGTCGTTCGGCAGGTCGATAGGCTCGCTCGGCACGAGGTTTTTCCGCTGGGTGGGCCGCAAGAGCGGCGAGGTCCGCGAGAGCGCTTCGCAGTACCTCGGCTCGCTCAAGGCGCGTCGCATCATCGGACGGCTGGACAGGGTGCTTTCCAAACGCACGAACCCGAACATCGTCGGCGAGCAGTCCGGCTGGACGTGGGGAGGCTGCGCCGGCGCCGGAGCGAACGCGGATTTGATCAAGGGCGGCATAAACGTCGGCGCGTCGATCGACTATTCGCACGAACACGACTTCAGGGTAAAGTCGAATGCATACGCGACGCTCGTGAAAGTCGTGATGGACGCCGGCGACACGAATGCGCTCCAGCGCTTGTGCGGACGCGATCCCGACGGCGCACTGCGTCCCATCGAGCGCTACGAGGACGCGCTCGATCCCAAGGAGTTCTACAAGACGATAGTCAGGGAATTCACAAAGGCCGTCGATCAAGTCGGACAACTCGATTCCGGCGACAAGGCAGGCTTCGCCCGGTGCGCGTACAAGCTGCGCTCGCTCGTGCTTTCGACCGAACTGGCGGTTCGCGAGAACCGGCTTTCGCGCGACGACGCGAAGCGGATTTACGCCCTCTACGAGGCAATGGATGTGACATTTCCCAAGGACATTTACCGCGAATACTTCATGGTCGGAACCGGCGCGGCAAAGCCGCCGAAAGTCCGCGACAGCGTGACGGTGGAATTGAACGCCTCGTTTTTCACCGGTTGGACCGGCGGACTGACCGGCGGCATCGGCAACCCCATCCTCAAGGCGGCGGCCGAAGGCGGCGTCAAGGAAATGCGCCATCAGATGGGGATGGACACCATGTTCCAGTACCGTTTCTCGTCCGAGCACCCGGTCGAGGGGAACGCCGACCCAAGGCCGTGGGAGAATGTCACGCGCACGACCCATTCGCTCGCCGTCACGGCCTCAACCCCCGCGCGCATCATCATCGAAGCCGTCACGCGCACTATCGCCAACAAGGGCGAGCGGCTCGAAAACAAGTCGGAAAATGTCGCGCTCGACACGACCAAGGCGGTTGCGAAAGACATTGCGAAGGACGCGGCAAAGGGTGCGCTCGTCGCCGCGCTGCCGGGGCTCATCCTCGCCAGCGTCAAGACGACCGCAGTCGCCGCCGTCCAAAGCTGGCTGTCGAAACCGGAAAACGTCATAAATCTCGTCGAGTTCGCTATCGAGCATATCGGCGACGCATTCGATTTCATCGTCAATGCCGTCGAATGGGTCGTGGAGCATCCAAACACCGTTCTCCATGCCGCCGCGTCAATTGCCGGTGCGTCCAGCCTGGGCGATGTCCAGCGCAACAAGGTCGTATCGTGGAGTTTCGTCGACGGCAAGCTCGAAGCGATTTCGGTGCATTCCGAGTCGAAGAGCAAAATCGGGGTCAATGTGGATCCGGTCGGCGTCGGCGTCTGGGTGGGATTCGACATTTCCTATTCCGTGACCGAATCGGTGAAAGACCGCGCATGGTTCCCGGATCCGCCGTTCAAGGCGTTGCTGTTGGTGACCTCGGACTTCCTTGCCTCGGAGAACGGACTCGATCCGTCCGGCGCCGGTGCGCCGCTCAAGAACTGGCTGTCGAAGAACGCGCATGGAGTAGAGAAAATGCTCGCCGGTCTCTTCAAAGACGATGCGGCGGCACTCGAGACGGCAGGGATCTACAACGATGCGCTCCTTGCCTCGGACGGCGACTATGCGCTTCAGGAGAAGTTGCAGTCCGCATGGCGTCAGGTTCGTTCCTTGCCTGCGGACGCCACGCTTGACGCCAAGGTGGATGCCGCCCACGATCTTCTTGTCTGCATCGTCCTCGCCAACAGAGAGCTGAGGGCTGAGGGCTGCGCGAAAGCGTGAGATAAAAACGGGGAACGTGGAACCGGTGGTGCGGCGGCCCAAGGGGCGACCGCCCAATGGCTTGCATATTTGGGGGATTTTTGGTATAATATGCATCGTATAAACAAACACTCGGCGAGGATCAATCATTGAGTTACAAAGAAGCGCAAACGAAGTCTGCACTCTGCGGCAATCCATCGCCTACACGCATAATGGCAGTTATGGGAACTAGAGTTATTGGAGGATAACGAATGGACAATCAGGTGACGCTATACGGCCAAAGCGACGTAAACGATGAATTCCCCGTCCTCAAGGCCTTCCAGCAATATATCAACGAGGAGCAGAACAAGGCCAGAAAGCGCGTCATGGGGCTTTGCGTTTTCTTCACCATTCTCATGATGCTGATTGTCGGCGTGTTCCTGACGATGATGTTCCAGCTTTCTGCGCGCAACCAACAGCTCAACGACCGGCTCGTGGACTTCGCAATGCGCGAACGCGCCGCTCCGGGCGTGCAGCAGCCGGTCATCGTCCAGCAACCGACTCCGGCGTCAGTTCCCAGCGCCGAGACCGAAGCCGTAAAGACGATGACGGAAACTATTGCCGCATTGCAGAAGCAGCTTTTGGAGCAACAATCCGCCAATCGCGTGAATATCGAAAACAAAGCCCAGGAGGCTGTTTCACCGGTAGAACAAGAATATATCGACGAAGAAACCGCGAAGCTCAAGAAGATCAAGGCGAAAATGGAAAAGGAACGCGCACGAATGGAAGACGAGCGCAAAAAGATTGCCGCGGAACGAAAGAAAATAGCCGATGAGAAGGAGCGTCAGCGTCAGGAAGAGATCGAACAACATCGTCGGCGGCTGTATCCGGAATACTATGCAAAGTTAGATGCCGAGAAAGCGACGGCGGAGAATTCAGCTACGGACAATGCGGCGGCGGCGACGAAACCGCCATACCAAGAGCAAGCGGAGGCGTCGAAGAATCGGCAAAAACAGCTTTCTCAACAGGACATCGACGATTTGCTCAAGGAAGTTGATGCAATATTAGGTCAAGAGGACGGCGGCGAATCCGACGAAGATCTGGACATTCCGGCAATCAATTATTTTGATGCCGATGAAAACGACGAGAGTGCTTCTGCAAAGGATGAGTCCGCGCCGTCGGAAGCAAAAGACGGCGGATGGCGCATTCCGCTTGATTGACAGTGCCCTCCCCTTTCAAGCTTGCGGGCAAATTCAAGCCGACCGGCGACCAGCCTGAGGCGATTGCGAAGCTTTATGAAGGCTTGAAGCGAGGCGACAGCCGTCTCATCCTTCAAGGCGTTACCGGATCGGGGAAAACATTCACGATGGCCAATCTCATCCAGAAATGGGGGAGACCCACGCTGATTCTTTCGCACAACAAAACGCTTGCCGCCCAGCTTTTTGCGGAACTCAAGGAGTTCTTTCCGGAAAATGCGGTGGAATACTTCATTTCCTACTACGACTATTATCAGCCTGAAGCCTATATTCCCCAGACCGATACCTATATCGAAAAAGATGCCGCAATAAACGAAGAAATCGAGCGTTACCGGTTGGCGGCGACCAACGCATTGATCGGGCGCAAGGATGTGATTGTCGTTTCCTCTGTGAGCTGCATATACGGCTTGGGGGAAAGCGACGAATATCGCAATCTTGCGGTGCAGTTCAAGGTGGGCGAGCACATGGGCAGATCGGACGCAATCAAGCGGCTTGTAGAAGCCCAATACACGCGAAACGATCTTGCGTTCGAGCCGGGGATATTCCGTGTGCGCGGAGATATTATCGATATTTTCCCGGCTTATGAAACCAAAGCGGTGAGGATTGAATTTTTCGGCGACGAGATAGATTCGATAAAGGAGTTGGATCCGGTCACCGGGAAATGCGCCCTTCCAATGCCGGCGGCGGTGATAACTCCCGCCAGGCAATTCGTGATGGGCAAAGACAAATTCGAGGCGGCATTCGTTCGGATCAAAGAAGAACTCGCCGAGCGTCTTGCATATTTTGAATCCAAAGGCAAGCTTTTGGAAGCGCAGCGGCTGCGGGAGCGCACCGAATACGACATCGAGATGATGCGCGAACTTGGATACTGCAATGGAATCGAGAACTATTCGCGTCCATTGACCGGGCGTGCGCCAGGAACGGCGGGAGAATGTCTGCTCGACTATTTCCCGGACGATTTCCTTACCATCATCGACGAAAGCCATGTAAGCGTTCCGCAAATAAGGGCGATGTACAATGGCGATCAATCGCGCAAGCAGATGCTTGTAGATTATGGATTCAGGCTTCCTAGCGCGAAAGACAACCGTCCGCTCAAATTCGATGAATTCAACAGCAAGGTGCGGCAGATTGTCTATTGTTCGGCGACGCCCGGCGACTACGAATACGCGGAAGCGACGACTGTAGCCGAGCAAGTCATTCGTCCGACCGGTCTTCTCGATCCCGAAATAGAAATGCGCGCGCTTTCGAATCAGATCGACGACTTGATTGCCGAAATCCACAAGGTCGTGGACGAGGATCATGATCGCGTTTTCGTGACGACACTGACAAAACGCAATGCCGAAGATCTTTCCGCTTATCTGCGCAAAACCGGGATAAGGGTTGAATATCTCCATAGCGATATCGATGCCATCGAGCGCGTGGCGATTCTGCAACGGCTGCGCAAAGGCGAATTCGACGTGCTCGTGGGAATCAATCTTTTGCGCGAGGGGCTTGACATTCCCGAAGTTGCACTCGTGGCGATACTTGACGCAGACAAGGAAGGTTTCCTGAGGTCGACAACCTCGCTCGTGCAAACGGCCGGACGCACTGCACGCCATGTAAATGGACGCGTCATCCTGTATGCAGACAAGAAGACCGATGCGATTCGCGATCTGCTGCGAATAACAAAGGCGCACCGTGATAAGCAAATCGCCTACAACGAGGCGCATGGCATAACTCCCAAGTCCGTACAGCGCGAAATAAACGAATCTGCATACATCTTCAAGGCGGCAAAAGACACACACAAGTTTTCGGACGCGACCGGAGGTTCGGATCCGGCGGACAAGACCGCCCTTCTCGCCGAGCTTACCCGCGATATGCTTGAAGCGGCGGACAATCTGGAATTCGAACGCGCCGCCTATTTGCGCGATCGGATCAAAGAACTTAAAACCGGAAACGACGGTATTGTTCCACCCAAGCGCAAGAAGCGCACGAAACGGTAAAATTCCTGAGTGGTCGGACTGGCGGGGATCGGACCCGCGACCCCAACATTAAAAGTGTCGTGCTCTACCAACTGAGCTACAGTCCGGTTTGGGGTTTGAATATGTGTATTATATCAAATTTCCGGCAAAAATGCAATACCGATTCGATGAATGACAAAAATTTGCTTGCGCCGTAATACTTGCGCAATCTGCCGCCGTAACGCCGGTTCAGGTTCTCGCGCACGATTGCAATCTCGCGTTTGTAGCGCCAATAGTCCTTGGAATTGGTGACGGTGCGGACGATTCCACTTTTTCCAGGCGAATAGTTGTAGAGTTTCTCCTTGAGCGACACTGTTTTGCCGGCGTTCAGTGCGCATTCGCACATAAATGGGGCATCTTCATAAATACGCAATTTTTCGTTGAAGCGAATTTTATTCAAGTCCAGAAAAGATTTGCGGAATACACATCTCCAAACGGAGCCAGGCTCGCGGTATATCGATAAAGCTCCGGTAAAGCGATTAATGGCGGTTTGGTTCGTCTTGACGAATAATCCACGTATAACGGCCGCGATTGCTCTGCGGAAGTCGGTCCAGGAAAATCCCATGAATGCCGGCAGAAGCGCAGCACGAATCGATTCGTTGCCTGAAAGATTGTAGTCCCTTTTCAATGGAGCATAAGCATAGTCGAAAATGCAAAAGTCCGCATGAGACGATTCTATCGTTGCTAGAGGCGTGGCAAGGAAGAATTTTTCCACTTGATCGTCGGCATCGCAAAAGAAGACATATTCTCCGCTTGCCAGTTCCAAGCCGCGATTGCGCGCCCAACTAAGCCCATTCCCTTCTATGTCTTGGACTATGATTATCTCCGCGTCCGTCTTTTCAGGAAGCGCGGCAATAGCCGTTTTGAGCGATGAGAGTGCTTTAGGCAACTCGCCGTCATTGTGATAATTGGGGACGATTATCGATGCTTTCATTTTTCAGGCACCAATGTCTATGCAATTCGTGCGAGAACTTTTTCCGAACCATCGGAACCGCAAATCGCCGCCACATTGCCGCTGACTGCGATTCTGCCCTGTTCGCCAAGACGCATTTCATTTTTGAAGACAAGCTCGAAATCGAAAGCTCCTTCTGGCTCATTTCCCCACGCATCAAAAAGCCAGGCGATATAACGGGCGTTGTTGACATGACCATTGAGATCGATATCAGATGGCCTTGCCGAAATATCGAGCGTGCGTTCCGGGGCCTGGTCAAATTTGAAGCGAGAGAAAGGATCTGTTCCAAGTACCGGATTGCGAACATCGTTGCCTTTTGTCGTCACAAAATCCGGGATGGAGACCGGGCGGCGGGTAGTCATGTCGATCATCATCCATTCGGTTGTCGCGGCGCCGATTCCATCAATAACGAAATCACGGTGAGCGATTATCCGCCGTGCATTGCGCGGATATGTCAAGACGGAAATCTCTTCGTTCCAGCGCGGACGCCGATCGCATTTTATGCGCATGCGGGTCATTACCCAAGTGATATTCATTCCCTGGGCATCGAAATCAGACTTGTTGAAGCCAAGATGCTCGGCGTTTGCGCTCGCCGATTCTTGAAGATAATTGGCGATGTTTGCGACCGTAACCATCCCGTCGGGCGCACATTCGTAAGCGCGGACCTTGAACTTGAATTCCTCGAAAATATCAGCCATTACATCCTCTCAATTCTTTTTAGGGAGAAATCTGCCGATAAATTCGCAAACTGCCGCAGGCACCGCGCCCATGAACCATGCGCCAAGTCGCATGGGCCAAGGGAAGGCGATGATGGCTTTGTTGGCCGCAACGCCCTTTAGAATTATTTTCGCCGCCTTGTCGGCCTCCATGAAAAACGGCATGGGGCAGGTGTTTTTATCGGTGATGCGCGAACGCACGAATCCCGGACACACTGCAGAAACTCTCACTCCGTAAGGCTTGAGATGTCCGCGCAAGGCGAGAGCCCAAGTCTTTACGCATGCCTTCGTCGCCGAGTAGCTTGGACAGGCGGGCAAGGGACCATAACCGGCAATCGAGGCGGTAATCACAATCTGACCTTTATGTCGCTCCTTCATCAAATCGACAGCAGGCAAGACGGTGTTTAGGACTCCGCCTACATTTGTCGCGAATGTATTGCGGACATTCGTTTCGTTTTCGATGCCGGTTGAGGTGCCGGCATTGGCGAAGATGATGTCGAGCGGGGAAAGCTCGTCGGCGCGTTCGATGAAATCGCGCATCTGGGCTGGCTGCGTCACATCTTGAATTTCGGCGCACACGCTTGACGCACCCAGCCCGTGACATTTTGCCGCCACTGCGTCAAGTCTAGTCTTGTCGCGGCCGCAGAGATAGAGACGGTCGCCTCGTTGTGCACACGCATGGGCAATTGCCTCGCCAATTCCTGAAGACGCACCGGTGATGAGGATGTTCATGTTTTTTAGCTCACTCCTGTCCTATCGATCACGACGCCCGCACACAGATCTGCTGCCATTCTCTATTCTCGTGTCGTTATGACATTGTTGATGAATTTCATTTTCTCGATGCGGAACACCTTGTCGTCGCGCACGATTGCATTCTCGCGGTCGCAATCGATGAAACATCCCTTGACCGTGATGTTGTCGGCATAGGAGAGCGTTTCGCGCCATGTCCGATCGCCCATGTTCTCATACTGCTTCCACGCCTTGGCGCACACGAAATTCTTCACCCTTCCGCGGCAGTTTTCAACCTTTACGTTTGAATAGTGCTGCGGTGTATCGGTGCGCATCTTGAGGAGGAGAAGATTGTCCGGTCCGTCCATCCGGCAGTTGCGCATCACGATATTGTACGCCTCCGGGCACTCCGACCCCAGCGTCAGACAGCTATGGCAAACGCTCTTGAAGATGCAATTCTCCACCAGCACGTTTTCCGTCGGACCATTCTCTGGATGCTTGTCGTAGTCGTCGGCCCAAGGGCCTTTGCCGCCTTTGACGACAACAGAATCGTCGTTCACATTCATCGTCACCTTGCGCACCGTGAAATTGCGGCAGTTGTCGATGTCGATGGCGTCGGTCGACGGACCGCGCACGCCGTTTATGACTTCGGCGATGATTTCGCAGTCATGCACCGTCACATTTTCACACCGGTAATAATGCGTAGTCCAGAACTTCGAGTTCCGGAATGTGACGCCGCCGACATCGACATTCTTGGAGTTGGATACATACAAGAGCCTCGGACGCGGCAGCGTTTTGTTGGCGAATTCGGGATCGGTCTTGCGCCCTTCCCAGAATGCCACCCATGTAGGATAGCCGTGTCCGTCGATAATTCCCTTGCCGGAGATCGAGAAATTGTCGCACCTGTCGGCATTGATCAGCGCGGGCTTGTATACGCATGTCTCGCCCTCGATGCGCGTTATCATGTCCGGGTAGTCGTCGGGATTGTCCGACCCGATTATTATCGCGCCACGCTCCAAGCGCAGGTTCACGCCCGGCTTGAAGAACAGCGCTCCCGTTTTGTAGAGTCCATCCTTGAATGTGAGCGTACCGCCGCCCTCCTCGGAGATGCGGTCGATTTCCGACTGGATTTTCTCCGTAATTACCGGAGCTGCCTCGTAAGCCTGTTCGAATTCGAGGTTCAGCGTCGCCGCAATCAAAAACGCCGCAAGCATCAGACGCCCGAGTAGCACATGAAGCCGCCGTCAACCGGCAGCGTCACGCCAGTCACGAATCCGGCCTGGCCGTTGGACACTAGGAAGCGGCATGCACCGCACAAAACCCCCGTCGCGCCAGTGACCACAACGACTTTGCCGGCCATACCTTTATCTTGGACAATCTTCATGCCAATCTCCCCTTATAGATTGCGCGTGTATTATACCAAATTTCAGGTAAGAATGCAAGTCTTTGGGCGGTCGCCCCTTAGACCGCCTATGCCTTTCGGCGTTTTTGCCATGCCAGTTGCACATCACAACCTCATCGCTGAAGTTGGCGTAGCAGTAGCGACATAGGTGCGGGCAGGTATTATATATGCCGATATCCTTGCTCACAATACAACCGCAGGCCTTGCGCTGTCCCTTGTCCTTCTTCGGCTTCTTGATTTGCCAGCCGTTGAACATGTCGTATTCCGCACCGATAAAATCCATCAGCTCGGCGTTCGATTGCCACTTTCGTCTCTCCATGTCCGATCAAGGCGAACGCCGCAAGTGCCGCCATCAAAGCCATAACCGCTACTTTTCTCATTTTCGTTAGCCCTTATTCCGTTTCCGCCGCCGATGGCACTTACTTGCTCCATTCCCAATAATGGATTGCGATAACATTGTCGGGGTTGTCGTCCGTTGTGGAAACGCCTACCGACAGCCATTCGTCGCCTTCGAATCGCCAGAAGTACACATAAGCATTGTGGCTCTTCCTGCTGCATACCGGTCGGCCGAATCGCTTGGTCATGATCTGGATCAATTTTGCAGCCTCTTTTGACGACAAAGTCCTGGTTGGCTTCCAGT
>DFFF01000011.1 GCA_002369235.1 Verrucomicrobia bacterium UBA3783 | reverse complement strand
TTCGTCTCGATACGCCAGGCGGCAAATTCGACTTGCGGTCGCCCAAAATGCGCCCCTTGAAAGAGGCAATCGTCACAATCGGCGGCGTGAGCCTCGCCGATGTCAATCCGTGCACCATGGAATCGCGCAAAATCCCCGGACTGTATTTTGCGGGCGAAGTTCTCGATATCGACGGCCCTACCGGTGGCTACAACCTCTCGCTCGCCTTCGCTACCGCCCGCCTCGCCGTATCGTCGATAAAACCGCCGCGGTAGTGCGGTTTCGATGAACCCGCCGCTCCTAGTCCAGCACCCTTTACTTCGTAGTCCAGCATCCTTTGCTTCGTAGTCCAGCCCCTTTTACTTCGTAGTCTAGAAGGCTGGACTACGAAGTGGAGCTCTCTGGACTACGAAGTGGAGCTTTCTAGATTTGGTTGAGCGGCAGCGCCACACTTCTAGACTTCTCTGTGCCTCTGTGTGGTAATTTCCGCAATTTTAGACCGTCTTGGCGCCACAAAAAACTTGCAAACGGGAAGAAAGTTTGGTATAATATATCCTAGACTAGGGAAAGTGTCCTCTCTAGCGAAAGGGAACTCATGGTTTGACTATGAAAACGCGTGAATTTTGCGCCGTGTTTGTGGTTGCTGCCACGGTGTGGGGGTGGTGTGCAGGCGCCGCCTTGGCCGATGCCGGATATAACACTGTCGGCGGCGCGGTTTTCTACCGGCTTGTCGCAACCCCGGCGGCGGAGGTTGAATAGCCATGGCGATTGAAGGAGCTGTTCGTGGTGCATGGCCGATGGCGGCCGATCCGGCACCGGAAGGAGAGAACGTATGAAGAATAAAATTTGGAATTTGGCGGGATTGATGGCGGTGGCGCTATTCGGCGCGACCGCACATGCAGCAACTCCAGTTGTCGTCTGGGATGGCGACTTCGGAACAAGTGCAAAAACCGGCACGGACGGCAAGACATACACGCTTGTACTGCCATCGGGAAGCGAATCGTGGGTCCAAGCCGACGGTACGTTGAAAATAGGAAGCGGGACTCAGGGCGCCTACATCAATCTACAGGACGGGGAAACCTACAATCTTGCCCAAGGCACCAAGATTTCCGTACTGATGGAATACGAGAATGCTACCGCATTGTCGGTGGTGGCATCTCCGATTTATTTGCAGGCGGATTCCTATTTCGGTTTGAAGACGAAGGCGTCTTCGCTGGAGGTATTGGGCGACAGTTGGGGCGTTACTTACCCGACTTCCGGCAATACCGTTACGACAATGCCTGCCGCTGGAAATATGTTGATGGTATATCCTCAAGGCAGCGGTAGCATGAAAATCTATTCCGCAGCCACCAGGTCGGGACTTTCTGCTTCGTCGTCGGGCGGCGAAATAACCGGATTGCTTTTTTCCAACAAGCGTCTCCAGAAGATAGGCATCGGCGGATGCTTTACAAGTGGCGCGGAGAAAAGTCTCAACAATTTTGAAAATCTGATAATCAAGAAAGTCGCTGTCTTCGCCTCTGCCATAACTGCGACAGACGCAACTGAATATTTATTCCCTTCGGAAATTCAAACGATCAATGTTTCTGCTGCGGATAGCATCGCGGTTTCGGAAATCAACAATCAGATTGACGCAAATACCTACAAGACGGTAAAGGTTGTTGCCGAGGACGGTGCGACGATAACGGTCGACAAGGCGTTTTCGACCGAGCTTCCGATTGCCGTTTCGAGCACGGGTTCGATTACGCTTTCCGCCGAGTCGCAGCCTGATGCGTCGTATTTCACAGGCATCGATTTCTCCGGCGTCCAGGGCGGTGTTCTGCGCTCGTGGCTCACGCCCGGCGTCGTCGGCTTCAATTTCAACAGCGCCAACGGAACCGACACCTCCGCCGCGCTTGTTGCGGGCACATGGCAGGCGAACGCCTCCGACGCATCCGGCACGGCGGATCTTTTCGGCGATGGTCTTTCTGTTCTTGCCTGGGGTTCTTCGCTTTACAGGAGAGGTTCATCCACTTTCCTCGACGGCTATATTGACGATGCCTGGAGCGGGAACGGCGCGACGATAACGCTTTCCAATGTCCCGTACGAGACATACGATGTTGTTATATACGCTTCGACGGACAGCGGCAGCGTATTCACGGCAAAGACGGTGAACGGAACCGCCTACACATGGAACGCGGCACAGTCTGCCGCCGTGCAGGGGGCTGGAACATGGGGAAGCGTGGGGACCTCGTCCGCCATCTATGGAGTGAACTCGCTTCGCATCAAAAATCTTTCCGGCCCGCTCACGATATACGGTGGTTCCAGAACCAATCAGGCGCGCGGCGGCATCGCGGCCATCCAGATCATGCCGACCGATGCGCCCGATATCGTAAAGACCTACACGCTTGCGCTCGACGGCACGGCGACGACCTGGAGCGCAGGCACATGGACGCTCGACGGCGCGACCGTTTCCGCGCCGACGGCCGGCAATGTCGTCATCAACGCGACCGCCTCGACGACGCTTACGCTCGATGCCGACGTTACGCTCGGCGATGTTACCGTGAACGGCGGCACAGACATCGTCGTGAATCTCGCCTTGGGTGAAAAGACGGCGGCGGAGGGCGACACGGCGGCGACATACTATTCGTTCTTCGCCGTCAAGGTCGCCGTTGCAAGCGGCGTTCTCCAGCAGGGCTCGGCCGCCGTGTTCGGCACGACACCCGTCGTGACGGTTGCCGACGGCGCGACGTTCGACTTGAACGGGCTTGCTCCAAACGGCGCCACTGTTTTCTGTCTGGCCGGCGACGGCGCAGGCGATTGGCCGTGGGCGCTTACCTCCACTGGCGATGCGCCGCTCGGCAATTGGACGTCGCTTATCCTCGACGCCGATGCGACAGTCGGCGGCACAGGCAAGATTACGTTCGGCAAGTCCGGCACTGCCGGCTACATCAACTACAACGGCCACACGCTCACCAAGACCGGCTCCGGCGAATTCGTCCTCAATAATGGGCGCACGGTCACGGATGGTACGGGCACCCTCGATATCGCCGGCGGCAAGGTCACTACTAGCGAATTCACCTGCATCGACGGCTTCGAGACGATCTACGCCCATACTGCGGTAATCGTCCGCAACGGCGCGGAGCTTAGTAATGGCACCAACCGCCGCGTCTGGATCAATACGCTCACCGTGGAATCCGGCGCGACCGTCACCACGTCCGCTTCGGCCTGGTTCGGCGTCTCCAACGCGTTCAACGGGACGGTCAACACGACGAAGCTCCAGTTCAACGATGGCGCGACGGCAACGCTTTCCGGCGACTTGACGGTGGCTACGGTCGTAGCCAGCGGTGCGCTTACGGTCAATCTCGCCGAGGGCGCGGCGGAGTCGACGCTTATTGCCGCCGACATGACCGGACTTACCACGCTTACGCTTGGCGCCGGGGCGGCGGCGATGGTGCCGGCCGGCACGGAAGGCGAAGTGACATTGGGCGACGGGGCGACGCTAAAGTTGATCGTCGGCGATGACGAGTATGATGTCTATGGATACGAGCCGAACGTTTCCGGCACGGGTGCGGTGGAATACTACAAGGCCGATGCGGAGGGGAATCCGGTTCAAGTGACAGATGAGGCGCGGCTTGACGGCAACAAACTGATTCCGACGTCGCAGTTGGCGCCGGTCTGGAGCGTGGCGGAAGGCGGCGAGGGCAAACTTTCCGATGGCGACAAGTGGTCGGGCGGCGCGATGCCGGCTTCGGGAACCGTCGCCGTCACATTCAATGTCTCCGGTGTTGGCGGCAGGCTGGAGGTCGACGAGTCGACGGAATACGGCACGGTGTATGTCAGCGGCGCGGGCACGCTGGAGCTTTCCGGCGAAGGAACGCTGAGCGTTTCCAATCTGGTGGTTTTCAGCGGCGTGACGCTGACGCTCTCCGGCGGCAGTCCGTTGAGCATCGTTGCCGGCGGCGAAGTGTCTGGCGAGGGAACGATTTCGGTGGGATCGGGCGTGACGCTGCAAATCGACGATATAGTTTGCTCGGCGGCGATCGACAACTTCGGCGCTCTGCTGCTCGGCGGCGATACGGTGGCGATCTCCGGCGTGATAACCGGCGAAAGCGGATCGGTGCTGACCAACAGCGCGGCCACGGCAACGCTGTCGGGCGAAAATACTTTCAAGCATGGAAGCGAGATCGTGGCGGAAAGCGGAACGCTGAACCTCAATGCGGCGGGAACAGGATTGAAGGGGCGGATTGCAGTTTTGGCGGGTGCCACGCTAGTCAATGTTCGAGCCTCGGATGCAATCGACTACAATGCGAGTGCGGAGGAGCCGGTCGAGGTGGAGGTTTGGGGCGCATTGCAAATGGGCAGCACCCGGTGGTCGCTTGGCGACGGCGACAAGAATATCCTGGTTTTCCATGACGGGGCGACGATTTCCGGCAATGGCGACGGCTCTGGCGCACTCGATTTCATTGAGAACAAGTCCGGCAAAATCAAGACCGACGGCGAAGTGGCGATAAGCGCCAAGCTGCGGATCCGCGTGGGCGCGGTGTTGACTGCGGAAGTGGAAGACGGCGGGGTCTTGACGGTTTCCGGCGGCACGGTCGCTTGCGTAGGCGGACTGGCCAAGACGGGCGCGGGAACGCTGGAAATCAAAACAACCGCTCCCAATAACAGCGGCGGCATCTCGCTGAAGGAAGGATATATCGTTTCGACGGTGGTTCCCGCCAACAATGTTGCCATCGCTGCCGGCGCTACATTCAAGCTGAAAGACGTTCAGTGGGTGAGCGGCAACTGGTTCTCCGGCGAAGGCACACTGGAATTGTATCTAGTCGGATCGACCCGCAATTTTGGCGGAAGCGACACTTTGACCTTGCCCGGCAAACTCAAGGTGACCAGAACCGGCAATGGCTGGCCGGTGTTCACCGGCGCGGCGTCGCCGCACTTTTCATCCAGGCCGGAACTTGAGATAACCGCTGGCGATAAGGCGGGTATTGTGCTGGATGGCGGCTACATTGGCGAGGATAATGCATTCAAGGTCAAGAATCTTTCCGGCGCAGGCACCATCAACCCGCAAAACGGCGCAGCGGGCGGCAACCGGTTTATAGATACATTGCAGACCGCCGCTACGGAATTCAAGGGTAATTTCATGGCTGGCGGCACGGGTAGTGGCGGCAGCAGTGAACGCAACGCCGCTTTGATAGTCAGGGGCGATGAAAATATCTATGGCCTTACATTGAGCGGGACAAACACCTCCAAGGGCGATCTTGTCATCACCGACAACGGCAAGGTGATATTCTCCGGGTCTGGCAGCTGGGCCAATGGTACGATTACGGTGCGTGAAAACGGCTGGCTGGAGAGCACCAATGCGAATGCGGTCGCCAATCTTACCTTGTCCGATGGCGCGAATCTCGTCTTCCCGACCTCGGAGAGCACCTTGCAGGGGCTTACTGGCATCGACTTTGCGAGCGGCGTGACAAAGGTGTATTTCGCCGACGGCGTGGTGCCTGAGGCCGGAACGACAATCATCGATTGGAGCGGCGCGGGATTGACGGCGGCGCCGGGCGGCGAGTTCAAGCTCGCCGGCGCCAACGCGGGACAGTATAAGCTCGTGGCCGATACCGAAGGGCTGAAAATCGGCGCGGCGGCGCAGGCGCGCATTGGCGATGTTGCCTATGAGACGGTTGACGAGGCGGTGGCGGCACTGGCCGCCGGTGTGCGGTCGGAGACGATTTATATTCTCGACGCTGCATACGAAATGACGGCTGAGCGCGAGACGGAGCTGAACGAGGCCGGAATGATTTGGGACGGCGAGGCGCGGATGATTGAATTCGCGGCGGCAATCGACGGCGATGGCGCGCTGTACAAGACTGTGGCGGCGGCGATCGAGGCCGGGGCGGCGAAGATAACGCTAAATAAGGATTCGGCTGAAAATGTCGTGCTCCCTGCCAATACGGCATTGTACATAAACGGCTATTCAGCGACCGGCACGATTACGACTGTTGCCGAGGGTTATGTGATCGGACGGACGACGGACGGCGACGGGCATGAAATCTATTCGTCGATCACCAACGACAATGCTATCTGGGTTGGCGAAGATGGCGCGCGCTGGGAAATATATTCCAACTGGTCGACCGGAGCGGTGCCGGGCGCGAATACGGCGGTCACCTTCCCGGCGAGGGCGGACACCTATACGGTAGGGCTGTCCGATTACAACAATGAACTTCACAAGTGCAAGACGATTACGGCGGAGGGAACGGTCGTCTTCACCTATTACGATGCCGAAACCGATTATCGGTATCCGGAGATAACGCTATATGGCGGCGAAATCGGCGGCGATGGCAAGATCATCTTGAAGCGTTCTGGTCTGCGCAATCTGTCCGGAGCCAAGGTGACGATTGCCTGCGGGCTTGGCGTGGAATACAATTCCACCACGACCAATGACAGCTTCCTGCGTGACGGGGAATTCGAGATTTCCGGCGAGTTGACGATCGACGGCTATTTGAAGTGCGATGTCGCGACAACGGCAACCAGCGATGTCGTGCTGGGCAACGGTGGACAACTTAGGGCGAACAGCGCTGTGCAATTTACGGGAACGGCGACGATTGCCGATGGTGCCGCCTTTACGATAAGCGGAGAGAGCGCATTGGATATCGCCACTTTGCGGATTGAAGGATCCGGCAGTTTGACGGCGACTTCCTCGACTGTGATCGGCACCAGGCTGGTCTTCGCGAACGAGGAGAATGCGACCGTTGCCATTCCGGCCAATCTGGTGCTGGGCGGCGACGCCGTGGTCGAGCTGACGCAGGCGGGGACGCTGAATGTGGGTACGCGCAGGTTTGACAATACGATAGTACTGCCGGACGGCGGCGGAATGAAAGTCACACTCGCCGGGTATGATGAATTGGCGGTGGAATTCAATGTGGCGGGAGACGCGGATGTCGCGACGGAAGTGCTCGCACTCGACGGCGTGACGACGCTTGCGGCGACCGATTATACGCCGAAGCGGTCAACCGGAAAACTCGTTATCGTGCCCAATTGGGCGTGGGCTTTCGTCAATCCGGTGACGGGCGTCAAGACGGCGGCGAGATATGCGTTCGTCGGGAGCGACGACAATCTCTGGGAAACGGCGGCAAATTGGCGGGAGATCAACAGCGCAGGAGTTGATTGGGTGGAAATGGCCGATACCGGCACGATTCCCGGACTGCCGGACAGCCGCAAGTTCGCGCCCATTTTGATCGACGGCAGCTTGATTGTCGGCGACAATACCAATGTGGCGTTGAGCACCGGCGCTCTGGATGGCTGGACGCTCAGGCTGGCGGCGTTGAACGGAGCCGATGTCTCCGTGGCCACGCTCAATAAATTCCAAGGCGGATGCTTGATTGCGGTGGATGAGACATCCAAGGTCGCGTTCACGGCTTGGGGTAGCAGCGGCACAAGCGCCGGCGCGCTTGATTATTATGTGGCGGGCGAGGACGGTATCACCTTCAATATGGCTTACAACCGTTCCAATGAGGTAGGCTACTATCTCAAGGGCGCGGGATCGGTCAAGTATGCTTATGGCGTGACGGCGGGAACCCATACCATCTGCCGGGCGGATATGGATATCGGGACGGAAGGATACAAGCAGGTGATTGAGAAGACGCTAGTGAGCTTCTCGAACGCGAGCGTGACCTTCGGCATCGCGGATGGATTCGCGCCTGTCGTCAACGACCGGAGCGACATTACGCCGGTGGAGTCGGTGTCGGTGCTTTCCGGCTTCGAGGAGTTGGGAACCTGGCGGATTGCTCAGGATGCTACCGGCGTGAAGTTGCAGTATGTGGGCTATGGCAGCAGCGAGCCGGAATTCAACATCATGGGCGGCAGCGGCGCCAAGGACTGGGATACGGCGGCGAACTGGAGTCTTGGCACGGTTCCGTCCAGCGGTACGGCGGTGATCATCCCAGATGGCGACATGACGGTGAACCTCGGAACCGCGACAACGCTCTCGCAGCTCTTCATCATGAACACCAATGAAACCGCGGTCACGGTCAATATCACCGGCGCGACGCTTACCGCCGGCGTGTTCAGCGTCCAGACCAATGTGACGGTGGCGGTGACGAATGCGGCGCAGATCGCCGGCACGGCGTCGGGCGGCGGCACAATTCAATATACCGGCGTGGCGAGTCTGCCGTCGTCCGGGATGACTTGGACGAGCAAGGCATGGGAAGGAACTCTGTGCCTGAAGGACATATCTGCAGAGTTTGGATATCAATTCAACAACCTTGGATCCGCCAATTCGACGGTCCGACTCTCGAATGTCTCCGCCGGATATCTCAACGATGTCAATAATGCCACGGTCAATCCTGCGCTTGAAATTGACGGCGGCGGGTTTACCATCAATAACGGAATGGCAAACAGGGTCGTCGTTTTCAAATCGCTTTCCGGCGACGGTGTCTTGAAGTTTACGTGGGGCTCCGCCAGCGGTTGCGGAATGGTGATCAAGGATGCGAGCGATTTTACCGGTGTGATCAACGTCGCCACGGCGCGATACGAGGTGACTGTTGGCGACAGCGGTTCGTCCGGGACGACTGGACGCCTGGTGATCAAGGCGGGTAAGGAAGTCAATATCGTTGGAACCAATATGTGGTCGGCCGTTGGCGGCATCGTTTTGAACGGCGTCATGAATGTCGACACTGGCGCCAACACGGTCACGCTCTCGTCGGTGCTGACGGGCGGCGGGACGCTGGTAAAAACCGGTTCGGGAACGCTGGCGGTGTCGGGCAGCCTGGCCGAATTCACCGGCAATATCCAGGTGAAGGAGGGAACGCTCATTCTGTGGGATCCGGAGAATGTCGGCGGGAGGATCGAGTTCGACGCAGGAACGACCATCGGGTTCGTCGATTCGGCCGCCATGGATGGTTCGATAACCGTCGATCGCGACAACAAGATCATCTGGAATGACGCCGAAGTTGCGCTTAAACTGTTCAATACCGATCTCACGGAATCTTCGATCAAACTTGAAGACATGACGGTCACCAACAATGGCGACGGTACCTGGACGTATGAGTTCGAGATTAAAGCGATTCCCTGGTTCGATTTCAAATTCGACGCAGAGCACTACGACGAAAACATAAACTATAGTCAGCTGAATACCGGCAAGCTCAAGAATTACGGAACTTCCGGAGTCAATCTCAACTGCGATTATGGTTTCACGGTCGCAGCGTCGCTCGATGCCGAAACCGGGAATCTTTACACTCGCACGCATCCTTGGTTTGACGTCACTTATCCGACCAAGTGGTCGGCGGCGGTCTATGCGACGATACCGGCGAAGAAGGATAATGTGATGGTGATGTTCGGCACGGCAGCCGACGGCTTCCTGGCGCTTATCCGCGGCGAGGAAGCCAATGACATCAAACTCGTCTGGGGGAGCAGTTCGGCGGCTGCCTATACGACGCTGGCGACGATGAAGGCGAAGTCGGCCGCGCAGTCCAAGCACCTGATCGTGTTCTCCAAGTCGACCGACTATATCGACATCTACTTCGACGGCAGTCTGGTTCAGAAGTATCCGGCGGCAGGACTTGCCATCGGCAGTGGTTTCCAGATTGGCTCGATCCATGGCGGCGACAATACGAACGGCTTGACGCGACCGGACTCGGACGATCCTTCGGCGATCGGGATGCTGCGTATCTACAACGATGAAATTGGCGAGCGCCTGATCGCGAAACTGACGGAGGAATTCCCGTTCGTGGATCCCGGGGCCGCCTCCGTGCGCACGCTCGAAGCCGGACTCGGCGAGCATGGCTGGGGCGAGAGCGACTGGTATGTGCCGGAAGGCGGGGCGTGGACCAACAGGGTCAACGGCGAGAAGGTAGAAGGCGACGACGGGTCGCTGCCGCTCGAGAATGCCGATGTCACGATAGTTTCCGGCGGCGATTGTCCGCAGCGGATCAGTGTCGTCCTCAACGAGGCCAACGGGTTGAGCGGAAATGCGCTCATCGGCGACCTCGTCTTCACCGGCACGCAGCCCATCGCCGTGCGCAGGTCGATCGGCGGCTTCGCGCTCTCGCCCAGCGGCGTCATCTCCAACGATACCTCGCTCACTGTTTATGTGGGGGCGATCGAGATGACGGCGAACGTCCTGCAGATGAGCGAAACGGCCACGCTCAATTTCGATCCCACCGATTACCTCACCGGACTTCGCACCGCCGGACGCGTTGACTTGACCGGAGTCTGCGACGAATTCACCGATTCCGCCGGCAATTCGCGCGTCACCCTCTCGCCAACCCCTGAAGCCGGCATAATCCGCATCAAGTCGTTTGGCTACGATTCGACCAAACGGTGCTATTACATGGAGACCGAAGCCGTCCGCGAGGCCACGGATGTCTATGTGACGACATTCGGCGACGGCACGGTCGCGGTCAACGGCGATACCGAGGTCTACTATTATGACGGCGACACGCGGATCGATACTTTGCCGATCAGCGGCGACGTGCTGCACTTCAGCGAGGACAGCGCGCCGACGAATACGATTGCATCCGGCTTCGTGGCAAGCGGCTTCTCCGTTCCGGACGGGATAACGCTCGTGCTGGACGAGCTGTCGGTCGCGGTGTCTGGCGCGGGCACCATCCTCATGGACGGTGCGCGGCCCACGGCTGAAAGCGCGGCGTCCACCGCTTTGCAGAACGCCGAGAATTGGACGGGCACGCTGGAAATCCGCAATGTCAATTTCGGCAATACGGGGATTGGCAACTTCGGCAACACGAACTCCATCCTGCGGCTTGTCGGGTGCTCGATCACGCCCGGCGGGACTTCGGACGCCGACAGCCGCATCAATCTCGAACTCTCCAACGGCGACGCCGGCTATGGCCTGCGCTACAACTATGCGAGCGCGGCCAGCGCGACCACCCAGATAGGTGCGCTTTACGGCGACGGCTCATTCATCGCGCCGGGCACTAACGCGACGGAAAACGTCGGTATTTTCCGCGTATTGGATGCTTCCGCGTTCACCGGCATGGTCAGCAACGCCGCGCCGGCGAGCGCGACCGGCGGCTTGCTCTTCGAAATCGGGTCGGACGTGGCGACGGCGGAGGATGGCGTGCTTATCGCGTCCGACGGCGAGCTCGCGGTCGCAGACGCCATCTACGCCTCCTCTCGCCTCGTGGTACGCGGCACGCTCAATGTGTCCGGCGAACAGGCGCTCGTATATTCCGGCGCCGTGACCTTCGATGGCGGCACGCTCGTTCTGGATGAAGGTGCATACCCGATGTTCCTTGCGCCGGTCACGGTGTCGGAAAACGGACTTGCGGTCGACCTCGCGGATATCGCCGCCGCCGGCAGCGTCCAGATAATGCGCGTTTCCGATGCCGATTATCTGCCGCCCAAGGATAATATTGCCATCAGCGGCAATACGTCCGGCAAGGTGCTCGTGAAGGATGCCGACGGCAAAGGCTGGTCGTTGAGACGCGGCGGATTCTATCTGCATATAAGATGATGCGCCTTTTCTTTGCGCTGGTTTTTGCCGCCGCAGTCTCCGGGTGCGCCCCGGACGACGAGGAACTTGCGGCGATCGAGCGCGAGGTGGAGGCGCGGCAGGCGGCGGCGATGGCCATTAACCGCGCCGCGCTTGCGGACATGAAGGCCGCCAACCTCGCGAGCGCCGAGCGGACGAAGGAAAAGCCGGAGCCGCCGCCGCCGGAATCGAAGCCGGAGGTCGTCGCGCCGCCGCCGGAACCGCCGCCGCCGGAACCGCCGCCTCAAGTCGTCGTGCCGCCGAAGCCGCCGGAACCGGTGCGCCAGAGCGAGGCGAAGCCCAAGCCCAAGCCCAAGACAAAAGCGCAGATCGAGAAGGAAAAGCGCGCCAAGGCCGAGGAAAGATACCGGGCGAATCTCGAACGCAAACGCAAGGAGAAGGAAGAATTCGACCGCATTCAGGCCGAAACCGACCGCATTATCGCCGAGCGCAAGGCGCAAAAGGAGGCAGAAGCGAAACATCGCGAAGCCGCGCAGGCGCAGCAGGCCGCCGCCGCCAAGCCGCCGGAAAGCGCCAAGGCGGCAAACGGGGATTCCGGCGCACAGAATGGCGACAGCCTTCAGCCGGAAAAGGCCAAGGGGATGCTGGACGGCGCAATCGAATGGGTGCAAGGTTTGTGGTAGCGACTTCGCAGTCCAGCCACCTGGACTTCGCAGTCCAGCCCCCTTTTGCTTCGTAGTCCGGCCTTCTCGACTTCGTAGTCCAGCTTCTTTTACTTGGTAGTCCAGGGTCTTTTACTTGGCAGTCCAGGGTCTTTTACTTGGCAGTCCAGCCATCTGGACTGCGGACGAACACCGATTCCTTTCTCACTTTCCCGTTTTTTCACACACAAAAAACGCAGGAAAGGGTGAAAATAACGCTTGTAAATCATTGGTGAATTTTGGTATAATACTTCAAAACGGCAATATGATGATAGACGGCAAGCAAGGATTATGAAGATGGCGGAGAAAAAAGACGCATCCGGGCGCATGGTGCTCGTCGGCACCTATAAGGGCGACCAGCTAACGAAATGGCGCGGATGGTACAACTACCCGATTTCGGACAAGGACAAAATCACCGAATCCGACGCGGCGAAGATAACGGAACTTTGGCTGTTCAAGGGCACGAAGGACGAGCGCCGCTACAAGGCGGAGTTCGTCGGAATCAAGACGCGCAAGGAGCTGATTGACGAGTATGGTTATCCCGCGAAGGGCAAGGCGCACGGCGACAAGTATCTTCTTTTCAAGACGGAGTTCAAGTATCGGCACAAACTCTACAATCCACTTGACTGCGAGCGCGTCATTGTCCGCACGGCGGACTTTGCGAAGCGTTCGCCGAAAGTCGCCAAGCAGCTCAAGGAGTATCTTGAATCGCCCGACCGCACCGACCCAGACCTCGCCAAACGCCTCCCCTCCATCATTACCCGCCTCCGCCCCGCCCAACTCCGCGTCTGTGAAGCGGCAGTGCAGATGGAGTTCGATTTTATGCTTCAACAATATGATGCGCATTCATACGCTACGACAGCGGCAACTATCGGCGACAGGACGAAGAGAGAACGCAGGTTGACTTGCGTGGAAATCTGTGCCGGAGCCGGCGGTCAGGCGATTGGACTCGATATGGCGGGATTCGAGCATGTCGCCCTTGTTGAATACGAACCTGATTACTGCGCAGTTCTTCGAGCAAACCGTCCAGATTGGAATGTCATTTGCGGCGATGTCCATACCTTTGACGGCAAACCATTCAAAGGCGTTGATCTGCTCGCAGGGGGAGTTCCTTGCCCGCCATTTTCGGTCGCGTCCAAGCAACTTGGCGCGGCCGACGAACGAGACCTGTTTCCTGAAGCGATACGGCTAATCGGGGAAATACAGCCTCGCGCCGTGATGCTGGAGAATGTCAGGGGATTTCTTGATCCGAAATTCAACGAATACCGTAAAAACATTCTTGAGGCCATTGAAAGACTTGGCTACCGCGTCAGCATCAAGTTGCTCAACGCTTCCGACTACGGAGTTCCGCAATTGCGCCCGCGCGTTGTGATTGTCGGCATACGCAATGATGTTGCCGCCGAGTTCTCGTATCCGTCTCCAACCGGGGTTGCCGCCCCTACGGTTGGACAAGTACTCTACACCATGATGTCGGAAAGGGGATGGAAGGGCGCGGACGCATGGGCCGCAAGGGCCGACAGGATTGCGCCTACTATAGTCGGCGGATCAAAGAAGCACGGCGGTCCCGACTTGGGGCCTGCCCGCGCCAGACGAGCGTGGGCTGAACTTGGAGTGGATGGTCTCGGCGTTGCGAACGAAGCTCCGGGACCGAATTTCGACGGAATGCCGCGACTGACGAAAGAAATGCTTTCGCGCATTCAGGGATTCCCCGACGAATGGGATTTTGGTCATCGCAAGACTTTGGCGTGTCGCATGATAGGCAATGCATTTCCGCCGCCTGTCGCGTCTGCCGTCGGCTCTCAAATCAGAAAGGTTCTTCAGTATGGGAAAGAATAGTTCGATTATCGCATCAGCAAGAAAAGCTTTTCATGAAGCTCTCGTTTCATCGGGGGTGTTGTCGCTTTCAAAGGACGGCGTTGCCTCCAATGCCGATGGAAGCAACGCACCGTCGAGAGTGCTTGCAAGCGTCATGGCTAAGCGACTTGGTGCAAAAGTCGCCAAGAAATTGCCCGCGCAATCATCTGGTTCGCTGTTCGAAGCGGCAGTTTGCGATTTCCTGCAGGCGACTTTCCCGAAACTCCAACATCTCCGTCCGGGCGATTGGAACATTTTCAATCTTGGAAACCGCGCTGAAACCCATACAGCCAGTTTCGCGCAATATTCGCATCTTTCCTACCTTGCGGAAGTCATGCGACGCGAAAAGCAGCTTTCCACCGTGCTTGGAAATGATTACATGGTCGCCCCAGATATAGTTGTTTCAAGGGCGTTGTGTTCTGATGCTGAAATAAACGCTCCGGCAAAATTTGTTGACGCGACGATTTCAACCAAGGCCGATCTCCGCGCCGCTAACGGCGGACTACCCTTGCTTCATGCGTCAATTTCCGCCAAGTGGACTATGCGGAGCGACCGGGCGCAAAACAGCCGCACGGAGGCGTTGAATCTAATACGAAACCGGAAAGGGCATCTGCCGCACATTGTAGTTGTGACTGGCGAACCACTTCCTTCACGCCTAGCTTCTCTTGCGCTTGGAACGGGCGATCTCGATTGTGTATACCATTTCGCACTGTACGAATTGCTTGACGCGGTTCATGAGTATGGGACAAATGGGCGTGAAGACATAATTGAGCAGCTCGAAATGCTGGTTCAGGGAAAACGCCTGAAAGATATTTCCGATTTGCCACTTGATCTATCGTGTTAAATTGCTCCAGATCGGAAATCCGTCAGGAGCAGAAGGAAGAGAGGGCTTTCGTGCTGCCGCTGGATTGAAGCGGCAAGGTGCTTGCAAAGCCGATTCTCGTTTCGGTCGGTCATGAGGACGGCACGGCAGTGATTGACGCCGGTGCGATTTTCCGCGAGGCGTTGAAGGCGGGTGCGGAGGAGATTATCGTCGCGCACAACCATACGTCGGGTGATCCCACGCCGAGCAAGGCGGACTGCGAAACGCAGGAAAAGCATTTTTCCCCCTTTACAAACGGCGGCATAATATGATATAATACGCGCATTCCGCAAAGGTGGGATACTCAAGTGGTCAACGAGGGCAGACTGTAAATCTGCTGGCTTGCGCCTTCCAAGGTTCGAATCCTTGCCCCACCACCATTGGAATGAAGGGCTATTAGCTCAGTTGGTTAGAGCGCTTCCTTGACATGGAAGAGGTCAGTGGTTCGAATCCACTATAGCCCACCAGTTTCAAACCTAATGAGGAATAAAAAAATGACCAGCTACAAGGAACTGGGTCTTGTGAACACGAAGAAGATGTTCGCCAAGGCCGTCAAGGGCGGTTACGCCATCCCCGCGTTCAACTTCAACACCATGGAACAGATGCAGGCCATCGT
>DFFF01000023.1:294-14398 GCA_002369235.1 Verrucomicrobia bacterium UBA3783 | reverse complement strand
ATCGGCCATGTTGACCACGGCAAGACGACGCTCATGGACTACATCCGCAAGGAACATGTGGCCGCAGGCGAAGCGGGCGGCATCACGCAGCAGATTTCCGCCTATCAGGTTGACGTGGCAGGCAAGAAGATTACCTTCCTCGATACGCCAGGACACGCGGCATTTTCGTCGATGCGCGCCCGCGGCGCCCAGATTACCGATGTCGCGGTGCTGATCATCGCCGCAGACGACGGCATAATGCCCCAGACCGAGGAGTGCATCCGCGTGGCGCGTCAGGCCGGCGTGCAGATCATGGTCGCGATAACCAAGTGCGACAAGCCCACGGCGAATGTCGACCGCGTGAAGCAGCAACTCCAGAAGGCTGGGCTTACGCCAGAAGACTGGGGCGGCGACATCATTTGCTGTCCAGTGTCCGGCATGACCGGCGAGGGCGTCGATTCGCTCTTGGAGAACATTCTCGTCCAGGCGGAAGTTCTGGAGCTTATGGCCAATCCAAACCGCCGCGCGAACGGATATGTGATCGAGTCGGAACTGCAGCAGGGCATGGGACCGTGCGCGACGCTGCTGGTCACCGGCGGCACGCTCAAGGTAGGCGATGCGATTTTGATCGGCGAGCACTTCGGCAAGGTTCGTGCGCTTATTGACGACCATGGCCGGCGCATCAAGGAAGCGCCGCCGGCGACGCCGGTAAAGTGCACCGGTCTCAGCGGCGTGCCCGAAGCCGGCAGCGATTTCCGCGTGATGCTTGATGAAAAGCGCGCGCGCACCCTCGCCGAACAGACGGCGCAGGAAAAGAAGCAGGAGGCGCTCGCCAACAGCAAGGCGGCGACGCTCGATATGCTCATGTCGCGCATGGCCGCCGAGGGCAAGAAAGAGCTTAATGTCGTCGTCAAGAGCGACACCCAGGGTTCGCTCGAGGCGATTGTCCAGGCGTTGGAGGCGATCAAGAGCGAAAAGGTTGGGCTCAATATCATTGGCACCGGCACCGGCAATGTTTCGCTTACCGACGTCAAGAGCGCGGCGGCGGGCAAGGCGGTAGTGGTGGGGTTCGATGTCGGCATCGATTCCGGCGTTCAGAGCCAGGCGCGCCATGACGGCGTGCGCATCAACTGCTTCAGGATCATCTACGAGCTGCTCGACCACGTCAAGCAGTGCATGCTCGATCTGCTTCCGCCGGAGTACAAGGAGGTTGTGCGCGGCCATGCGACGATCAAAGCGATCTACGACATCGGCAAACTCGGCAAGATCGCCGGCTCCCAGATGGAAGATGGCGTGCTTGTCGCGAAGGAACTCTTCCGCATCTTCCGCGGACGCGAGGAGATATGGAGCGGCAAGGTCCAGACCTTGCGCCATTACAAGGACGAGGTCAAGGAAGTCACAACCCCGCAGGAATGCGGCGTGTGCTTCCAGGACTTCGAAGGCTTCAAGGAGGGCGATACCATCGAATGCTATCAGATGGAAGAACTCCCGAGGAGTCTGTAAATGGGAGTTGACCGTCTAGAGCGGATGAATGCGCTCTTGAAGCGTGTAATCGCGGAGAGCATGTTCTCCGTGATGCAGGGCGACAGCGTGGCGCCGGGGCTCTTCACGGTGACATTCGTGCGCTGCGGAAAGGACTTGCGCGATGCGACGGTGGGGATTTCCGTTTTCGGCGACGATGCGCTCAAGGAGACGGCTATCCGACACTTGCGCCACAACGCCAAGAAATTCCAGGCGATAATCAATCGCGAAGTTCGCATGAAGTTTACGCCCCGGCTGCTGTTTCAGCTCGACAATTCGCTCGAGAAGGGTGACGAGGTGCTGGCGATTCTCAACAAGCTCGAAAATGGCCAACCTGATCCAGCTCCGGGAACTTGAGAAGCTTAGCGGCTTCATCCTCGTGGACAAGCCGGCGGGGATTGGCTTTGCGTCCGTCGTCAAGGCGGTAAAGCGCAAATTCAACCTCCCCAAGGTCGGGCACGGCGGCAGTATCGACACGATGGCGAGCGGGCTTTTCGTGGTGGTTCTGGGCGATGCGAACAAATTCGCCGACCGCATCGCCGGTGCCGACCGCGAGTACGAGGGAGTCTTCCGCCAGGGCGGCACGACCGATACCGGCGACATCTACGGCCGCGCCGAGGAATGCCCCAATCCGGTTTCTCCGAACGAGCTGCGCGGCGACATCTTCCAGACCGAGCCGAGATTCTGCTCGATCCGCAAGGAAGGCTCGGCAGCATATGAAATCGTCGATACCGGCGAACATTCGCCGTTCATGACGCATGTCTACAAGCTCGAAATCACTGACGGCAATTTCAAGTTGAAGTGCACGGCGCGGACTTTGGTCCGTTCGCTCGCAAAGGAAATGGGCGTAACGCTCGAAAGCCTGAGGCGCGTTTGCATGGGGAACTTCAGGGTTGAAGACGCCATTCCTTTTTCCCGGATTCTGGAGATGGAGATGAAGGATCTTGCATCGTGCGTGACTCCGGTAAAAGAGGCCTTGCGATAGGCTTTTTCGATGGTGTCCATCTTGGACACCAAGCGATACTCGCCGGCGCGGGTGTCGCGATAACCTTCAAGAATCATCCGCTTTCCGTGCTTGCTCCGGAGAAGGCTCCGCAAATGCTCATGGCGTGGCCGGACCGCGAGGCGGCAATCCGCGCTTGCGGAGTGGAGAGCGTAATCGGGCTTGAATTCACGCCCGCGATGGCGGTGCTTGAGGCCGAGGACTTCGCAACCGGGTATATCGCGAAGGTCGATCCCGGGAAATCATGCCAGATTCGCTCCGGGGCCAATTGGCGGTTCGGGCGCGGCGGGCGCGGTTCGCTCGCAACGCTCGCGCAGCTGGGGTACGAAGTGTGCGAAGTCCCTTACGCGGTCTGCGGCGGCGAAATCGTTTCTTCCACTCGCATCCGCAAGGCGCTTGCGAACGGCGATTTGCCGGGTGCCGCCGCGATGCTCGGTAAGAACTGGATGCTCTCGGGAACGATCGTGCACGGCAAAGGCGAGGGCGGCAAAATGGGCTTCCCCACTGTCAACATCCTGCCAGATGCGCAGCTCGTGAAACTTCCCCATGGCGTTTACGAATGCCGCTATGGAGGAAAGAAGGCGGTTGCGAACTATGGCATCGCGCCGACTTTTCGCGAACGCGCTTGGCAGACGCCCGTCTGTGAAGTGCATGTGATCGAGGGTTCAGGAACCCGGGAGTCGGGAACCGGGAAAGTGGAGATGGTCAGATTCCTGCGCCCAGAGCGTCAATTCGCTTCGCAGGAGGAACTTAAAGCGCAAATAAGGAGGGATGTCGATGGGATTCTTCAAAGCCTATGACATGCGCGGCACATTCGGCAAGGATTTCGACCTCGCCGTCATTTACCGCGTCGGCAAAGCATTGCCGCAGGTGCTTGGCGCCAAGCGCTGGCTCGTCGGGCGCGACTGTCGGCTCACATCCGATTCAATCCGCTCCGAGCTCGTGCGCGGAATGGAGGAAGCCGGGGCGGAAGTGACCGATCTTGGGTTGTGCACGACGCCAATGGTATACTTTTTCACCGCCGAAGACGGATATGATGCGTCGGTAATGATTACGGCCTCTCACAATCCGCCGGGCGACAACGGACTCAAAGTGTCGGTGCGCGGCGCGGTGCCGGTCGGGTATGCCGACGGACTTGACAAAGTGGAGGAGGCTGTAAATGGACTTTCGTGAACGCTACCTCTCTTTCATGAAGTCCCGGCTTGGCGATCTTTCCGGGCTTGATTTTGCCGTCGATTGTTCGTGCGGCATGGCATCGCTGCTGGTTGAAGACCTCTTTCCCGGGGCGTCAACGATAAATTGCGGACTTGACGGCTCTTTCCCGGCGCACAGCCCCAATCCGCTCGCCGCCGAAGCCCGCGAGCAGATTTCGCGACTTGTGCGCGAACGCGGACTTGACTGCGGCGTCATTTTCGATGGCGACGCCGACCGCTGCATGTTTGTAGACGAACGCGGCGGTTTCGTCCAGCCGGATTTCCTGATTCCGTTCGTCGTTCCGCTCGGCGGCAACAAGGTGATCCACGATGTGCGCACCAGCCGCGGGACGATAGATTTCATCCGTGCGCATGGCGGCGAACCGCTGATGGTGCCGGTAGGGCATGTGTTCGCCAAGAAGGTGCTACGCGAATCGGGCGCAATCGGCGGCGGCGAACTTGCGGGGCACTACTACTTCCGCGACTTCCATTGCTGCGACTCTGGAATCCTGGCGGCGATCAGGATTCTGGGAAAGATCGCCGAGTCCAAGCGCAATGGCGCATCGTTCTCGCAAATGGTCGCGCCGGTCAAAGGACGCTGGGCCAATTCCGGCGAGCGCAACTACCGCTGCGAGAATAAAGATGCGGCGATGGAGCGCGTGAAAAGCGCATTCAGCGGCGAAGTCAACAATCTCGACGGCTATCGCATCGAAATGCCGGAAGGGTGGATTTCCGTGCGCAAATCGAATACCGAGCCTTACTTGCGGCTGATTGTCGAGGCGGAAAGCGACGCGCTGATGCGCAGTTGGATAGAGAAGGCGGAAAGGGCGGTAAATGAAGGTTGATTTCCATCTTCACAGTTCTTTTTCCGACGGTACCTTCACGCCGGAAGAGATTGCCGCCCAAGCGGCGAAGATTGGAATGCGCCACTACATCGTGACCGACCACGACAATGTGGATGCGCGTTCGCGCGGCATCGAGCTCGCCGTCGAGCCTGGCGACGGCATGGACCAGTTCCATCTCCTGGGCTTGGGGATAGACCCGGAAAACGCGGCGCTCAAAAGTTTTCTGCGCTCGATACTCGATGGGCGCAAGGCGCGAAACGTGAAGATGCTTGCGAACTTTGCGAGAATCGGCATTGAAATCCCGGAATCGGAAATAATCGCCTATGCTCACGGCGAAGTGCTTGCGAGGCCGCATTTCGCGCGGTATCTCATGGATAAAGGGGTGTGCGCGTCGGTTTCCGAGGCTTTCGACAAATTCCTGATGAAAACCTCGCCGCGTGAAACCCGATGTTTCGAAGAGCGCTATCAGCCGTCCGCGTCGGATGCGATAAACGCCGTGCATGAAGCCGGAGGAATCGCAGTCATGGCGCATCCGCGATACTGGAATTTCGCCTGGAAGGAAATCGGCGTTGATTATGCCGAAGTCGAGCGCAGGCTGCCGCCGTTGATCGAACAAGGACTCGACGGGCTCGAATGTCTCTATGCGGCGAACACTCCGGAGATGAATGTGGAGTTCTCGCGGATGGCGGACAGGCTTAAACTCCTCAAAAGCGCCGGCAGCGATTTTCACGGCGTGAACAAACCGCACATAAAGTTGGGGATGGAGGTGTCGGAATCTTTCATCGCCCCGCTTCTCGAACGTCTTGATCAAAAGGTTGAAAGTTGAAACTTCCAATAAAACAGCCAGTTATGACGGATATATCGGTAATAATACTCACAAAAAACGAAAAACTGCATATTGCGCGGTGTCTTGACAGGCTTTTGCCTTTGGAGCCGCGGCAGGTTTTTGTGATTGACTGCTTTTCCGATGACGGCACGCAGGAAATCGCGCGTGGACATGGCGCGACGGTCGTGGAACATGCTTGGCCGGGCAATCAGGCGGCACAATTCAACTGGGCGCTGGACAATCTTCCAATCGAATCGGCGTGGATTTTGCGTTTAGACGCCGATGAATACCTTTTCCCGGAGACAATCGAGGAAATAAAGGGACTTTTGCCGCGATTCGAGGGCGGCGAGAAGGTCACGGCTGGAGGCTTGCCGCCGGCCGTGACCTCTCTCTCTCTCTCTCTCGCGCGACGATTTTTGCGCTATGACATAAAGCATGGCGGACGCGATGTCGTGCTGACGAGACTTTTCAAATTCGGCTATGGCCGGAGTTCCCAGAGCGAAATGGACGAGAAAATCGTCACTAGCGAAGGGCAGAATCTCAAGCTCAAAGGCCGGTTTATCGACGATTCGCTCATGTCGTTCGAGGACTGGCAGGCGAAGCACCGCGATTATGCGCGGCGCGAGGCGCGGATGGCGAAAAGCGGGGCGGCAAACGGCAACAAGCGCATGTATTATCGGCTGCCGCCGTATTTTCGCGCGTTCGCATATTTTTGCTGGCGTTATTTCGTCAGACTGGGGTTTCTCGACGGAGTCGGCGGCTGGAAGTGGAATTTCTGGCAAGGATTGTGGTACCGGTGCCTTGTCGACCGGGAAATCGGCAGAATTCCGCCAGAACGGGCTGTGTAGTCCAGCATCTTTTCCTTCTTAGTCCAGCCCTCTCGACTTCGTAGTCCAGCCCTCTCGACTTCGTAGTCGAGTATCCTTTACTTCGTAGTCCAGCGTCCTCGACTACGAAGCAAATCCTTCTGGACTGCGAAGTAAACCAAGCTTGGCAATGCAAAAATTCCAGAAATTCCACACATTCCTTATTCCTTGCTGAATTTAGGGTATTTACTTTAGGCTGGGAAATATGGTATAATACATATAACTGAATGCGGACCCGTAGCTCAGTCGGTCAGAGCTAGAGACTCATAATCTCCAGGTCGTGGGTTCAAGTCCCGCCGGGTCCACCACTCCTCAATTCCAGTTTTGGCTTTCCGGTTCCGGGCTGCCGGTTTCAGGGTCTGAGGCTTTTATTTTCCTAGACAAACTCATGGAATTTATGATATAATAGTTTCATTATGAACAAGATAGTCGCCAAAGAACAGTTGTCGGAGAACGTCTTCCGCATGGAAGTCGAGGCTCCGCTCATCGCGGCCGAGCGCAAGGCAGGCCAATTTGTAATCGTGATGATCGACGAAGACAAGGGCGAGCGCATCCCCTTGACGATCGCCGACGCATCGAAGGAGCGTGGCACGATCACGCTGATATTCCAGACGGTAGGCGCTTCGACGCTGAAGATGTCGCACCTCGAAGTCGGTGATTCGATCGCCGCGATCCTCGGGCCTTTGGGCCAGCCCACGCACATCATGGGGCGTGACGGCGGCAAGCCGGGCAAGGTCGTGTGCGTCGGCGGCGGCATCGGCGTGGCGCCGATGCATCCGATCGCGCAGGCGTTGAAGGCGGCGGGCAACGACGTGACAATCATCATGGGTGCGCGCAACAAGGGCCTTTTCGTGATGGAGAAGGAAATGCGCGAAATCGCCGGCGACAAGCTCATTCTCATCACGGACGACGGATCTTCGGGCCGCAAGGGACTTGTGACCGAGCCGTTGAAGGAGCTTTGCGAAGCCGGCGCGGTGGACGAAGTGATCGCGATCGGGCCGCCGATCATGATGAAGTTCTGCGCGCTCACCACCAAGCCTTACGGCGTGAAGACGACGGTGTCGCTCAATACGATTATGATCGACGGCACGGGAATGTGCGGCGGCTGCCGCATAACGGTCGGCGACGAGACGAAGTTCGTCTGCGTCGACGGACCGGAATTTGACGGCCACAAGGTGGACTGGGACCAGATGCTCAAGCGCATGGCGATTTTCAAGCCGCAGGAAGCCGCGGCGAAGGAACATGCGTGCAACCTTTACAAGTGAGGAGTTTGAAAATGACGCCTAAAGAAAGAATGGCCATACCCTGTCAGGAAATGCCCGAGCAGGATGCAGTCGTCCGCGCCCGCAACATGAAGGAAGTTGCGCTCGGATTTACGGCAGAGCAGGCGAAGATCGAGGCTTCGCGCTGCATGCAGTGCCCCACGAAGCCGTGCATGACCGGGTGTCCGGTGGCGATCAACATCCCCGGCTTCCTCGCGAAGGCGGCGGAAGGCGATTTCGACGGCGCCTTGAAGATCATCAAGGAGACGTCGCTGCTGCCCGCGGTGTGCGGACGCGTCTGCCCGCAGGAAAAGCAGTGCCAGAAGTTCTGCACGATGGGCAAGCTGATGAAGAATGTGGACAAGGCGGTGGCGATCGGGCGCGTCGAGCGCTATTGCGCCGACCATGGCGATGCCGGCGAGGTCGTTTGCGCACCGAAGACCGGCAAGCGCGTGGCGATCGTGGGTTCGGGTCCCGCCGGTATCACCTGTGCGGCGGACTGCGCCAAGGCCGGGCATGACGTTACGCTGTTCGAGGCGTTCCACAAGGCCGGCGGCGTGCTCGTCTACGGCATCCCGGAATTCCGTCTGCCCAAGAGCATCGTCCAGAAGGAAATCGACGGGCTCAAGAAGCTGGGCGTCAAGGTGGAGACGAATTATTGCGTCGGCCGCACCCGCAAGGTGAGCGACTTCCTTGAGAAGGACGGGTTCGACGCCGTGTTCGTTGGCACCGGCGCGGGGCTTCCGAAGTTCATGGGGCTGCCGGGCGAGAATCTGGTGGGAGTATTCTCCGCGAACGAATATTTGACGCGCGCCAACTTGATGAAGGCTTATCTCGAAGGCGAGGCGGAGACTCCTTTCTGGCATGGCAAGAAGGTCGCGGTCCTCGGCGGCGGCAACGTCGCGATGGACGCTTCGCGCATGGCGCTTCGTCTGGGCGCGGAGAAGGTCTATCTCATCTACCGCCGCTCGCTCGAGGAAATGCCTGCGCGAAAGGAAGAAGTGCATCACGCCAAGGCGGAGGGTGTGGAGTTTCTCATGCTCCAGAACGCCAAGGAGATCCACGGCGACGAGTCGGGCAAGGTTTGCGGCATGACCTGCCTGAAGTATGAACTTGGCGAGCCGGACGCATCCGGTCGCCGCAGCCCGGTCGCGATTCCCGGCAGCGAGTTCGAGCTCGATGTCGACACGGTAGTCGTGGCGGTGGGCAATGCGTCGAATCCGCTCATTCCGGCTACGACCGAGGGACTTGAGGTGAACAAGCGCGGCAACATCGTCGTGGACGAGCACAATATGACGTCGATCCCAGGCGTGTTCGCCGGCGGCGATATCGTGCTGGGCGCGGCGACGGTGATTCTCGCGATGGGCGAGGGACGCCGTGCGGCCGCAGGCATAACGGAATACCTCAAAACCAAGTAAGAGGTTGATGCGAACCGATGCGAATTGTCTTCATGGGCTCAAGCGCGGCAAGTGCAACTTGCCTCTACGCCATAACCAGAGAGAAGGATCTCGAGGTTGTCGGCGTAGTGACGCAACCCGACCGTCCGGCCGGGCGCGGCAAGACTTTGCAGCCCTGCCCATGCAAGAAATTCGCGATTGAGCACGATCTAGGCCCGGTCATCACGCCCGAAAACGTGAACGATCCGGACGCGATGGCGCAGCTGCGCAGCTGGAATCCCGATGCAATCGCGGTCGTGGCCTACGGGCAGTTCTTGAAAGAGCCGCTTTTGAAGCTGCCGCCGTTCGGGTGCGTCAATTGCCATTTCTCGCTGCTGCCCAAGTATCGCGGCGCGTCGCCGGTGGTGGCGGCAATCGCCAACGGCGACCGCAGAAGCGGCGTGAGCATAATCCGCATGGGGCTGGGAATGGACGACGGCCCGATCTTGCATCAGAGCTACGAGCCAGTTTATTCGGACACGACGGGCGGCGAACTGATGGACACGCTCGCCGTGGCCGGAGGCGTCAGGCTCGCGCAGACTTTGGCGAAGATGGCAAAGAACGAATTGCCGCCCGAAATCGCCCAGGACGAACGCGACGCCACTTTTGCGCGCAAACTCAAGAAGACCGACGGTCTGGTGCGCTGGGACGATCCGGTATTGGTGATCGAGCGGAGAATACGCGCTTACTGCCCGTGGCCGGGAGTCTACACATTCTTGCCGGAGCGATTCCGCAAGAAGGGCAACAGCGGGCGCGTGGTGGTTCTGCGTGCGGAGTTCACGCGGATGGAGGAGGCGTGGCGCGCCGCCAGGCCGGGCACGGTGCTGGCGCTGGACAAGAAAGGTCCGGTCGTCAAGTGCGGCGACACCGCGATTCTGCTCACGGAACTCAAGCCGGAGGGCGGCGGAGTGATGAATGGCGCGGCGTTCTTGAATGGGCGCAAGCTTGTTCCCGGCGAAGATTCGTTTTTGGAGGCATAAATGCAGGAAGAACAGAAAATCAAGGAGATAATCGTCTCCTCGCTCGATCTCGAGGATGTTTCGCCGGATGAAATAACCGATGAAGCGCCGCTCTTCGGCGAGGGACTGGGGCTTGATTCGATTGACGCTCTGGAGCTCGGAATGGCGATCAAGAAGGCGTTCGGGATTTCATTTTCCAAAGATCCGGCGGAAAACAAGAAGACCTTCTACTCCGTGAAGACGATTGCAGATTATGTAAGGAGTCAGCAGCAATGAAGACGCGTGAAGAAGTCCAGCAGAAGATTGCAGACATCCTTGTTTCCGATTTCGAAGTTGACGCCGCAGGACTCAAGCCGGAGACCAATCTTTTCACGGAGCTCGACCTTGATTCGATCGACGCGGTAGATCTCGTGGTGCGAATCCAGCGGGAAACGGGCAAGAAAGTGAACCCGGAGGATTTCCGCCAGATTCGCACGCTTGCGGACGTGACCGACGCCGTATTCAAGTTGATAAACGGCTGAAGGCGGCATGATTGCCGCGTTTTTCGGGTTTCTGTTTGCTTTCTCGCTTTTGCCGGGGCGCGAGCCGCTTTGCATGAAGTTCGCGCGGCGCGTTTCCGGCGGACTCGTTCCGGAAGGCGCGGAGGAATATTGTCGCAAGCTGACCTGGATTTGGGTGTTTGCGTGTTTCGGCGCGGCGGCGATGGGCGTGATGTCGGTATTCGGTTCCAAGTGGTGGTGCCTTTCATACCTCGCGGTGCCTGGACTTTTGTTTGCGGAGAAGCTTTATCGCAACCGGCGCTTCAAGGTCGTGTTTCACACATCGGGCTCCACCGGCGGTCCCAAGACGATTGTAAAGCCATTCGAGCGGCTCGCGAAGGAAGTGGTGTTCCATTCCGCCCGGTGGCGCGGGCTTGAGGGAAAGCCGGTGCTGCTTGCGACCATCCATCCCGATCACATGTACGGCACGCTGTGGCGCAAACTTCTGCCGAAATTGCTCGGCTGGGAGTGCGATCCGGAGATAATCGTCTCGCCGGAGTCGCTAGTCGCGAAAATGGCGGCGGCGAAAAGCGTCTTTCTCGTGACGACGCCCAGCTTCCTTTCGCGATTCTGCGCTTATGCTTCCCAATATGAAGTTCCGCGGAATTGCGTGGAGATCATCACCAGCGGGGCGTTGCTGAAAGACGAGACGAGCGCGAGCGCGAAAGCGGTTTTCGGGGTGGAACCCCTGCAAATCTACGGCAGCACCGAAACCGGCGGCATCGCATCCCGGCGCGGAGGCGGAGTCTGGGAGGTTTTCCCCGCTGTGAAAATCTCGTCCGACGGCGGCAGATTGCGCGTGAAAAGTCCGTATAGCACGCCGACCGCATACACGCTGGGAGACGGCGTGGAAATAATCGATCAGACGCATTTCCGCCTTTTGGGGCGCATGGACCGGCTTGTCAAGATCAACGAAGAGCGCGTCAATCTCGCCGAGATGGAAGAGGCGGTGTGCAAGCTGGGCTTCAAGGAAGCGGCGCTCGCGGTTATAGAAGGAGAGCGCGGACCGATGCTGGGGCTTATGGTCGCCGGCGAGAAGATTCCGCCGCTGAAAATGCGCGAGATGCTCGGCGGAATCTTCCCCAAGGGCACGATTCCCAAGAAGTTCAGGTTCGTGGACGAATTGCCGCGCAACAGTCAAGGCAAGGTGGTCGCGCAGGAGGTGAAAAATGCATTTGCGCTTTGATGGCGGCGAGCAGTTCTTTCAAGGCCATTTTCCGGGTTTCCCGATTTTGCCGGGCGTGATGCAGCTTGACATTGCGATTCGCAATTCGCCTATTCAGACACCGGTCAAAGCAATCAAGAAAATGAAGTTCATGAATATCATCGCGCCGGGCGAAGATGTGGAGCTGGACCTTGAACAGACTGGCGAAAAAGAAGTCGGATACGTTTTCCGCAAGGGAGAGACGGTATGCTCGTCTGGAACGCTTGCCTACTGATCGCATCGTTTGCGACCGAAGTTCCGCCTTTGATAGCGGAGAAACTCGCTTCCACGAACGAGACGGCTGGCGTGTTCACGCAGACGAAAACCATGCCCGACGGGCGGCGGTTCGTTTCGGGAGGAACGTTCCGCATCCGTCCGGGGCGCGATTTCGAGTGGTCGGTGCATGAGCCGTTCGAGACCTCGTTTTTTGCCACGCCTGAGCGATACATATATACGAATGAAGACGAGCGTGTGGAGCGCAAACTTGAAGACCTGCCGCATTTGGCGCGTTTCGATGCGCTCGCAAAAGGGGATTTCTCGCCGTTTTTCGAGACGTTTGACGCGCTTTACAAGGAAGAGGGCGGGAAATTCTACATGCGCGCCAAGCCGAAGCGAAGGGAATTGAAATCATTTTTGAAGCAAGTTGACGCAGAAGGCGAACGCGAGGCGTGGACGCTCATCGCGACCTTCCCGGACGGAACGACATTCAAAATAGATGTAAAGGAGAACAGAGAATGAATATCGCGATGGAGAACGGCAAGCTGAACGTGCCGGACAATCCTACGATCCCATATATCGAGGGTGACGGAATCGGCCCGGACATTACCCGCGCGGCAATGATGGTGTGGAACGCCGCCGTGGAAAAGGCATACGGCGGCAAGCGCAGGATTGAATGGCGCGAAGTCCTGGCCGGCGGCAAAGCGCACGAGCAGACGGGAGAGTGGCTTCCGCAGGCGACGCTCGATGCGTGCAAGGAATGCCTTGTCTCGATCAAAGGCCCGCTCACGACTCCGGTGGGCGGCGGCATACGCTCGATCAATGTCGCCATGCGTCAGGAACTCGATCTCTACGTGTGCCTGCGGCCGGTGCGGTATTTCAAGGGCGTGCCTGCGCCAGTGAAGCATCCAGAGCTCACCGACATGGTCATCTTCCGTGAAAACACCGAAGACATCTACGCCGGAATCGAGTGGATGCAAGGAACCCCAGAGGCCGACAAAGTGAAGGCGTTTTTGCTGGGCGAGATGGGAGTAAAGAAAATCCGCTTCCCCGAAACATCGTCGATCGGCATCAAGCCGGTGAGCAAGGAGGGGACGGAGCGCCTCGTACGCGCGGCGATCGAATATGCCGTCGCGAACGACCGCAAGAGCGTGACGCTCGTGCACAAAGGCAATATCCAGAAGTTCACCGAGGGCGCATTCCGCGATTGGGGATATGCGCTCGCGAAGCGCGAGTTCGGCGCCGAGCCGATCGACGGCGGTGCGTGGTGCAGGTTCAAAAATCCCCGAACCGGGCGCGAGATCGTCGTCAAGGACTGCATCTGCGACGCATTCTTGCAGCAAATACTGACGCGTCCGGCGGAATACGACGTGATTGCGACCTTGAACCTCAACGGCGACTATGTGTCCGACGCGCTTGCGGCGACGGTCGGCGGCATCGGCATCGCGCCGGGCGCGAACATCAACTATCAGACGGGAGTCGCGGTGTTCGAGGCGACGCACGGCACGGCGCCGAAGTATGCCGGGCTCGATAAAGTGAATCCCGGATCGCTCATCCTCTCCGGCGAGATGATGCTCCGCTACATGGGATGGAGCGAGGCGGCCGACCTCATCATCGCGGCCATGGACAGGGTGATCGCGGAAAAGACCGTGACCTACGACTTCGCGCGCCAGATGGAAGGGGCGCGGGAGGTTAGGTGCTCGGAGTTCGCCGCCGCGCTCGCCGCCGCGATGTGACCGCGCTTTTCCCTGTTGCAAAAACGCGGAAAAAATGGTAAAATATATACAACTAGCAGGTTTTAGATTTGTCTAACTTCAAACCAAAAAGGAAACAGCAGACTATGGCAGCAAAGAAGATCATGGTTGACGGCAATACCGCCGCAGCTAAGATTGCGTTCGCGTGTTCGGAAGTGGCCGCGATATATCCTATCACACCTTCTTCGCCGATGGCGGAGACGTGCGACGAAATGGCGGCGCAGCGCAAGGAGAACATCTGGGGCTCGGTGCCGTCGATCGTCGAGATGGAATCGGAAGGCGGCGCCGCGGGCGCGGTGCACGGCTCGCTCACCACCGGCTCGCTCACGACGACCTTTACGGCGTCGCAGGGCCTGTTGCTGATGATTCCCAACATGTACAAGATCGCCGGCGAGCTCGTCCCGACCGTCTTCCACGTCTCGGCGCGTTCGCTCGCTTGCCAGGGACTCTGCATCTTCGGCGATCAGGGCGACGTCATGGCGTGCCGCCAGACCGGCTTCG
>DFFF01000023.1:0-249 GCA_002369235.1 Verrucomicrobia bacterium UBA3783 | reverse complement strand
GCCGCCAGACCGGTTTCGCGATGCTTTGCTCGAACTCCGTGCAGGAAGTCCACGATATGGCGATGGTGGCGCATGCTTCGACGCTTGAGGCGAAGGTGCCGTTCATGCATTTCTTCGACGGCTTCCGCACTTCGCATGAAGTCCAGAAGATCGAGGAGATTCCGGCCGAGACCATCCGCGAGATGATCAACGACGATTTCGTCACGGCGTTCCGCAAGCGTGCGCTCGATCCTGAGCATCCGACGATGC
>DFFF01000009.1 GCA_002369235.1 Verrucomicrobia bacterium UBA3783 | reverse complement strand
TCTAGGAAATTTTTGCGGCGGAAAAACGGGAAACCTCCTACGCCAAGGCTACGGAGGTCGAGACGGTGTTGAATGTGCAACTACCCAATATCCAACAGCCAACAGCCAATATCCAATGTTGCCAATTCCCTTCTTTTTCTTTTTCTAACGCAGAGACGCAGAGACGCTGAGTGCGCAAAGGGTTTTTTTTTTTTTTTAACACACAGAAGCAAATTGAGGGCTGAGGGCTGAGGGCCGGTTGAATGTGCAAATGTGGAAATGTTGCCAATTCCAATACCCAATACCAATCCACCTGCGCCAAGGCTACGGCGGATAGATTGGAAATTGGCAACATTGGTACTGGCAACAATGGCAACACTGGCAACAATCAACAACCAATATCCAACAGCCAATATCCAATATCCAATTTTGCGCTCTCTGCGTCTCTGCGTTAAAAAAAAAAAAGGTAATCTCCTACGCCAGGGCTTCCTTCTTCGCCGAGGCTTCCTTCTTCGCCGAGGCTACGGAGGACGAGACGGAGGACGAGACGGAGGTCGAGACGGGGAACCTCCTACGCCAAGGCTACGGAGGTCGAGACAGGGAACGGAGGCTGGACTACCAAGTCTAGCGAGTTGGACTACGAAGGAAAAGATGCCGCCCTACGAAGTCTAGAAGTCTGCACTACCAAGTGGAGAGAGCTGGACTTCCAAGTCGAGAAGGCTGGACTACGAAGAATCTCCCTCTACTTGCCTTTCACCGTGATTTTTGGTATAATATTGACATAATTTACAAACAACAAATGCCACAGGAGGCGAAATGAGCGAAACAGTGTGGAAGAAGTCGGGATTCCCGCGTGTGGGAATCCGTCCAATCATCGATGGCCGCAGGCGCGGTGTGCGCGAAAGCCTGGAAGTCCAGACAATGGACATGGCCAAGACGGCGGCAAAATTGATCAGCGAAAATCTCCGCTATCCCGACGGCTCGCCCGTAGAGTGCGTCATCGCCGACACTACGATCGGCGGCGTCGCCGAGGCCGCCGCCTGCGCGGAAAAGTTCCGCAAGGAAAATGTGGGCGTTTCACTTTCGGTCACGCCTTGCTGGTGCTACGGCACCGAGACGATGGACGCCGATCCCACGATCCCGAAGGCGGTGTGGGGCTTCAACGGCACCGAGCGCCCCGGCGCGGTGTATCTCGCCGCAATGCTTGCAGGCTACGCCCAGCGCGGCATGCCCGCCTACGGCATCTACGGGCGCGAAGTCCAGGAGAAGGACGACAAGACCGTTCCCGCCGACGTCAAGGAGAAGGTGCTCCGCTTCGTCAAGGCCGGCCTCGCCGTCGCAATGATGAAAGGCAAGAGCTATCTCAGCTGCGGTTCGTCGGCAATGGGCATCGCCGGCAGTTTCGTGGACGTCTCGTTCTTCCAGAGTTATCTCGGCATGCGCCCGGAAAACATGGACATGTGCGAAATCGAGCGCCGCATCGCCGAAGGCATCTACGACAAGGATGAATACGAAAAGGCGATCGCCTGGACGAAGAAGTGGTGCAAGGAAGGGAAAGACTACAACCCCAAGGCGATCCAGAAGTCGCGTGAAGCGAAGGACAAGGACTGGGAGTATGTGGTCAAGATGGCGATCATCATGCGCGACATGATGGTAGGCAATCCCAAGCTCGCGGAAATGGGCTTTGGCGAAGAGGCTGCCGGGCGCAACGCGCTTGCGGCGGGCTTCCAGGGTCAGCGCCAATGGACCGACCATTGGCCGAACGGCGACTTCATGGAGGCGATGCTCAATTCCTCCTTCGACTGGAACGGCATCCGCGCACCCTACACGGTGGCGACCGAAAACGACTCGCTCAACGGCGTGTGCATGATGCTCATGTATCTCTTGACGAACCGTCCTTCGCTCTTCGCGGACGTGCGCACCTACTGGTCGCCGGAGGCCGTCAAGCGCGTGACCGGCAAGACGATGACCGGCATGAACAAGGGCGGCTTCATCCATCTGCTCAACTCCGGCTCGTGCACGCTTGATGCGTCCGGCGCACAGCGCGAAAAAGGCAAGCCGGCGATGAAGCCCTTCTGGGACATTACGCAGAAGGACGCCGAAGCGTGCCTCAAGGCGACGAAGTGGGTGCCTGCCGGAGTGGAATACTTCCGCGGCGGCGGTTTCTCGTCTTCGTTCCTCACCGAAGGCGGCATGCCCATGACCATGACGCGAATCTCGATCGTCAAGGGGCTGGGCCCGGCATTGCAGATTTGCGAAGGCTGGTCCACCACGCTCCCCAAGGACGTGCACGAAAAGCTCATGGCGCGCACGAATCCCGAATGGCCGTGCACCTGGTTCGTGCCGCGCACGACCGGCAAGGGCGCGTTCAAGGACGTGTACTCGGTAATGAACAACTGGGCGGCAAACCACGGCGCCATCGCCTACGGCCATATCGGCGCGGACTTGATGACGCTCGCTTCCATGCTGCGCATTCCGGTTTCGATGTCCAACATCGACGACGCCGACCGCTTCCAGCCGCACTGCTGGGGACTCTTCGGCGCGGACGATCCCGTCGGCGCCGATTATCGCGCCTGCAAGAACTTCGGACCTCTCTACGGAGCGTACTGAAAATGCTCAAGGGTATATCGCCTGTCATCTCTCCGGAACTCTTGAAGATCATGGCGGAAATGGGGCACGGAGACGAAATCGTCGTCTCCGACGCCCACTTTCCCGCGCATGCGTTCAACGATACCGTCATCCGCGCAGACGGCATCAAAGCCGACGAACTCCTCAAGGGTATGATTCCCCTTTTCGAGCTCGACGCCTACGCGACGCCGGTCGTGATGATGGAAGCCGTGCCCGGCGACGCTTTGGATCCGGCGGTCGAGGCGGCTTATCGCGCCGCGCTCGGCTACAGCGGCAAGATCGAACTCATGGAGCGCTATGCGTTCTATGAACGCGCGAAAAAAGCGTTCGCCGTGGTAATCTCCGGCGAAACGCGCAAATACGGGAATATAATCCTCAAGAAGGGCGTGACCCCGGTCGCTTGACAGTGCGCGGTTCGTCCCCGGCGGCGGCGAGAGCCTTTGCGGCTTTCTCCGCCGCTTTCTTGTACATTTCCCCGAGCGCATCCAGACTGCGCGTCTCGCCGCGCCAGCGCGGTATGGGGCCGAGGAGCTTCAAAATGTCTATGCGCCTACTTGCCACAAACATCCTCCGTCTTGACGCCGCGCAATTCCAAAAGCCGCAGCGGATTCAAGGCTATCTCCTCGCCGAGAATAAAAAGCACGGCGAACACATGCTTGCAGGGGTTGGCCCAGTCGGGACAATTGCACGAACATGTCATGTCGTATCCGCCCGCTGAAAGTTTGCCGCCCGGAAACAGGGAAAAGCCTTCATCGCGGAAAAGGCTGGCGACCTCAATGGGCATGTCGCCGGCGAGGAGCCGCGCAACATTCATCGGCTCCGACCTGATCGCGGCGGCGATTCTGCGCCGTGCGGCGGCGGGAGGCGCGCGGAAGTCCAGCGTCACTCTGTAGGCGCCGCTGCGCGTGCCTACGACATCGGCATCGACATGCGAGCCGTCGATTTTCAGCGATACGACTTGTCCTGACAATGCGTATTTCCTGCCCTTCTCGAGCCGCGGCCCCGCGCTCATGACCGATATCGCCATGAGCCATTCGCGCCACCACCAGCTGCGCATCGCTTCGTCGGAGGGCCGCAGCTGGAATCGCAGCCCGGCGGCGAAACGCGGGAAGCGCGGAGGAAATTTCGTTTTCTTCTTCGAACTCATGATGACAGTCCCACCAGTTTGAAGAACTCCTCTCCGGCGAAACTCATGATTCCGGCGAGATCGCGCTTGCGCGAAAGAATGTCATCGACATGCTCCTCGATCGTCCCAACGGTGATCAGCGAGTGGACCAGGACATCGCGGCTTTGTCCAATCCGGTGGGCGCGGTCGGTCGCCTGATTCTCCACGGCGGGATTCCACCAGCGGTCGAAATGGATTACATGCGTCGCCTTCACGAGGTTCAAGCCGAATCCGCCCGCTTTGAGGCTCAAGAGAAAGGCTTCAGGATTTTTGCTTTTATTGAAAGCGGCGATTTCCCGCTCGCGGGCCTTGAGCGGCAATGCGCCGTGAAGAAACGGGAAGCGGCGGCCGTAGCGCTTTTCCAGCCGCCGCGCAATCAAGGCGGCAATCTTGACATACTGAGTGAAAACAAGCGCACTTTCGCCTGCGGCGAAGATCGAATCCAAAAGTTCCTCAAGCCGCTGAAGCTTGCCTTCGCCGTCGCAAATGAGCTTCAGATCGGTAATGAGCGCAAAGATATCGCCGCGCTTGCGTGGCGACGCCTTGAAGTCGGCAAGCGCCCTTTCATACTCCACGCGCGCCTCCGGCAGGAGTTCGCAATATTCTTTCTTCTCGCGCTTGTCGCCGATTTCCGCGGCGACATCAGGATCGGCCTTGAGACGCCTGAGGACAAACGGGTCTAGCGCACGCTTCAGCCGCTCGCCGCACGGCGCAAGCGGATTTTCCTTCAGCGGGGCGGCAAAGCGTGTTTCGAAATCGCGCCGCTCGCCAAGGAAGCCGGGATTGAGAAAATGCTCGATGCTCCAGATGTCCTGAACCGAATTCTCGACCGGCGTGCCGGTGAGCGCGACCCGCCGCGCCGGACGGAGCGCACAAACCGCATGCGCGATCTTCGTGTCCGGATTCTTGATCGTCTGCGCTTCGTCAAGCACCATCGCGCCCCATTCGACCGAAGAAAAATCGCGGTAATCCCTCACCAGCAACGAATACCCGGCAAGCACGACATCCGCCCCCTTTACCATGCGCCTAAACCCCTCGTCGCGTCCGCGCCCGGACCCGTGATGCACATATACCTTGAGCGAGGGTGCAAACTTCTCAAGCTCCTTCTTCCAGTTCCAGAGGAGCGTGATCGGCGCGGCGACAAGCACCGGCGCGCCGAACTTCCTCCTGCCGCCGCAGATCCAGGCGATCGTCTGAATGGTTTTGCCAAGCCCCATTTCGTCGGCGAGGAGTGCGCCAAAGCCGTGCGAAGTCATGAAGTCCAGCCACTTGGCGCCGCGCTTCTGGTATTCTCGAAGTTCTCCGCAGAAGCCTTTCAGCGACAGCGGCAGCTTCACGCCGCCGTGACGGCGGAGATTCTCGACAAGCCCGCGCAGCCAGCCCTTGGCGGCGACCGCCTTCATCTCCATCCGCCCGATGCTTCCAAGCCCGGCGGCGAAGGAAATGGCGCGCATCCTGTCGAGCCTGACGCCGGAAACTTCATTCAGCGCACGTAGCGCCTGGCGCAGGATATTGCGGTCCACTTCGATCCAGCGATCGCGGAAGAAAATGAGATTGTCGTCTTGCGCGAGCATCCATTCGATTTCCGCCGCACTCACCTTTTCGCCCGCGACGCGCACCGTAAGCGAAACCTTGCCTTCGCCTTTCGCGTCGTTGCAGTCCACTTCCGCTTCGGCCTCGATTTCGGCGGCGAGATCGTCGCCAAGCAAATCGAAACCGACATCGGCCAGACGATGCCGCCCTGTGCGGTAGAAAACGCGCATTTCCTCCATCGTCGGGCGGCAGACGAGGCGTCCGCCGCGCTTGCGCATGGCGGACAAAGGCGGGAACACGGCAGCGGCGACGCCCAGCGACTTCAGCCCGGCGCGGTCGGCAGGAATCTCCGCCGAAATCTCGAGCTTTCCCGGATCGACCGTGAGCTCGACACGCCCGACCGTCAATGGTTCGCGCCATGCGGACAACTCTCCGGCAAAATCCGCGCACTCCTTTTCATTCCAGATGACGCGCCCGGTTTCAGACTTCAAGGCGGAAATGAAAGCGTCGTGAAGCGTAGGGTGGTCCTCGCGTTCGGCATGGCGCGTAGACGGCAGCACGAGCGCCTCGCGCACAAAGCGGTCGATCCAAGGATTGCCGTCAAGACTTTTCCATCGCGCGTAATATCCGTCCTCTTCCCTTTCGAGAACGGGATAGAACGCGCCCTCGGCGATTTTCTTCAGGGCGTCATGTTGCCTGGGAGTCGCTTTCAACGCCTTCCTCTTCCGCGCTGACCTCGCCGAGCGTCTTGGTGCCGCTCAAGAGCGCCACTACCTGCTGTTGAACCTCGCCGAGGTTTTCGAGCCGCAAGCACGGATCGAGGATGACGAAAGTATCGCCGCTCTTGCGGTCTTCGTAGACTCTGCGGATCGTGCCGTCGTCTTGCGCTTTCGTGTCACGCTCCACAAGTATCTTGCTTCGCTCAAGCATTACCGCGAGCACATAGACGACATTTTTCATCGCCGGATCGGCGAGCGTGACGAGGTGGCGCAAAAGCTCGCCAGCATCTTCTTTTTTGAGCGGCTCTTTCTTCTCGACTTTGACCGGAGCATGATAGACGCCGTCCCATTGCGAAAACGGCGTCCAGTCGCGCTCGCTGCCGTTCCAGCATTCGGGATGGCAGTCGAATCGCTCGTAGCCGTTGCCGGTGTCCTTGAGCGCGCTCACGACCGGCGTGTTGTCCTGCAGCGGCCGTCCGCACAAGGTGCAGACATGTCCGCGCGATCTCAAATTCCAATCTTGCGCCATATCATTCCTTCACTCTACGCTCGACGCGAGTGCCGAACGAGCAGATTATATCGTATGCGTGGGTTCCCTTGATTGCGGCCCAGTCGTCGGGCGACACCGAGTGTCCGCCGCTCGCGCCAAGGCATACAACCTCGTCTCCCGCCTTTACTCCTTCCACGCCGGAAACGTCCACCGTCGTGTAATCCATGGAAATGCGCCCTACGATCGGACACACCTTGCCGCCGATCAGAACGTGGCCGCGATTGGTGAGCGCCAGCGGAAGGCCGTCGGCATAGCCCGCCGAAATGGTGGCGATTCGCGCTGGACGGTCTAGACACCAGGTGCGGCCGTATCCAAGCGTCGCCCCGGCGGGCAGCGTCCTCACCTGCGCCACGCGCGTTTTCAGCGAAAGCACCCGCTCCACATTCAGCGCCTTGCGCCCGTTGGGATCGAAGCTGCCATGAATATTGATTCCGGTTCTCACGAGGTTGAATGGCGCGCGGCGCGATTCGGGAAAATTGTTGATCGCATCGCTCGCGGCAATATGCACATACTTGAAGCAAATCCCCTCCGACGCAAGATGCCCGACAAGGCTGGCGAATTCTGCGATCTGCCGTGCGGTAAACGGATTTTCGGGATCGTATGCCATGGGGCAGTGCGAAAAGATTCCTTCCATCTCCAGCCCCGGAAGTTTCGCGACCTCGCGCACCGCATCCATAGCGTCGGCAAGACGGATTCCAAGCCTGCCCATTCCGGAATCGATTTTCACGTGCACCTTGGCGCACTTGCCCTGCCGCACGGCGGATCCGGAGATCATCCGCGCACCGGCAAGGTCGATCACCGGAAGGACAATGCCCAACGCCACCATCTCGTCGATTTCATCCGGCAGGATGGAGGAGAGGATTTGCACGCGTGCATCCGGCCTGACCCGCTTGAGTTCGATTGCTTCAAACGGCTCGGCCACGCCGAAATTCGCGCCAAGATGTTTCGCGTAAGCCGCAACGCCAAGACCGTAGGCATTCGCCTTGAGCACGCACATCACTTCGCATGGCGAAACATAATCGCAGATTCTCCGGTAGTTGCGCCTTATGGCGCCCATGTCGATCTCGAGCCAGACTCGCTTGTTCATTTCGTCCTCACCGTCCAGATTTTGCCGCACAAATGGCAAGTGACATCGATTGCCGGCGGCAGATTGGCGCGTTCTTCGTCGCTCAATGCCGCAAGCATGCTCGCGGCGCGCTCCGCACTGCAGCGGCACGCGAACGACAGCGGCGTCGTCTTCTTTAGCTCCGCATGGGGAAAGCCGAGTTTTTCAAGGATCTTGCGCGATCCGGCGCATAGCGAAATGCCGCGCGGCCAGACGATCGTCTTGTCCGGCGCATCGGGCAGGCGCTCGATCATCACACCGCGAGCGCACTGCACCACGCTCTCGTCCGACACCTCCGCCTCGAGCCGTATTTCCGCGTCGCGCTGGAGACTTTGGCTCAAGTAGCCGTCAAGCGTAGTGGCGATTCCCTGGCTGAGAATGCGTCCGGGGAGACTGCGCGTTATCTGGATGCGCCGCTCGCCCACGACTTTGCGCACGTCATGGTTGTTCACGGCGTCGAAATCCTCGAGAATCTTCTTCTCGGCATAGCCGCGCAAAGTGCCAGCGGCGGTGCATTCGACATTAAGCCCGCCCAACGGCCCGGTGCATTTCATCTGGATCGACAACGTCTCCTCCGCCTCCGAAAGTTCGGTCGACAAAAGCGCCGCCGCGGTCAATGCGCGCGTAAGATAGTATGCGCTCACCGGCCCCGACAAATGGTTGGAAATCAACGTCTGCGCCGCCTTGGTCGTGTCCGCGATCGTAATCGCGGTCTTGGACGACGCATCATACCACTCTTCTCTGCAATCAAAACTCATACTGCACCCCGAAAGCAAATTGGTAGATCATCTCGCTCTCGCGCTCGATGCCGAGCGTAGCGCCGGCATCCGCCCTGAGCGACCAATGTTCGTCGATATGGTAGAAGGCACCGATGCCGCCGCAAGGTCCGGCGTCGCCATCGTCAATCCAGCCCTTCGCGCCAAAGGTGAAGAACGGATCGAGCCGCTCGTATCCCCACCAATGCCACACGCCTTGGACGCCGAGCTGCGCCCTGCGCTCCATCAAACCGGCCTCGGCTTCGAAAGCCCAAAAGTCGTTCACATAGACTCCGGCGCGGAAAAGCCCGCCGCCGAGGCGAGCCATATCGCCGCCGCCTTGCGGCAGGAGCAAACTTCCCGCCGCGCCAATGTATACCGCCGTCAATGCCGAAAAAAAGTCCATACCCTTATCTCAGCCTATTTCCAGAGACGGCGTCGCATCCACTCTCATGGCATCATCGCCGACGACATTGCGCCGATAATACGCGAGACCTGCAATCATCGCGCCATTGTCGCCGCAGAACTTGGGCTTGGCCATCAACAACTTGACGCCCTCGCGCTCGCACAAATCCGCAAGCACCGTGCGCAAGCGCGAATTGAGGCTCACGCCCCCGCCAACGATGAGCGCCTCGATTCCGCGGCGGCGGCGAAGCGCGGTGCGGGTGCGATCGGCGACCGACTGCACAATCGCCTCTTGATACGACGCGACCGTCTGCGCTACATCGAAGCTGCCGCTATCGTGCCTTTGCACATACCGCAAAAGCGCCGTCTTGAGTCCGGAAAACGAAACACACAAGTCGGCCTCCAGTCCGTCAAGCGCGGCGACACCCTCGCGTGGACGTCCCTTCGGGAATGGAATGAGATTTTCCGTGCCGTACTCGCGTGCGATTTTGTCGAGCACCGGACCGCCAGGATAGCCTAGGCCCAACAACTTTGAGGCCTTGTCGAACGCCTCGCCTGCCGCATCGTCAAGCGTCTGGCCGATCGTCCGGTATTCGCCGTAGCGAGGAATATCTATCCAATTCGTGTGCCCGCCGGAGATGGCCAGTCCAAGATACGAACGGTCGAGTCTGGGCGGCGGCACGGCTTCGGATCCGGCATCATAGAGAAACGGCGTATGCAAATGGGCCTCGATATGATTGATTGCGACAAGTTCCGCGCCGGTCGACATCGCCAGCCCCTTCGCCGCATTGAGCCCGACCAAAAGCGCCGGCGAAAGCCCGGGACCGTAAGTCACGGCGATTGCGTCGAGCTCTTCCACGCCTGCGGCTCTGGCGTCGGCAATCGCCTTGCCGATAACTTCGCCAATCTTCTCGACGTGCGAACGCGACGCCAGTTCCGGCACGACGCCGCCATATTGACGATGCAAGGGAATTTGCGTATAGACGACATTGGAAACGACTTCGCATCCGTCGCGCACCACGGCGGCGGCAGTTTCGTCGCAACTCGTCTCGATTCCCAGAATATTCATCTTACCAGAATTTCCACCACGGATTTTCCTTGGGCGCAATGCCGCCGGACTGATTGTAAAGTTCTCGCACCCGGTTCGTGCCGGCGGTCTCGGGATCTTGCACCAGTTCGCGCCGGTTGAATTCGATGCCGTCTTTTACCGACCAGAATTCGCTGCGCACGAAGTTGTCGGGATCGAGCCGGTGGAGCACCACGACCTCGCCCGACGGCATGATCGAAATCGTAGGCTTGGTGGTCTTCATGAACTGTCCGAGATCGACCGTCCACCATTTCTTGTCGCTTGTGCCTACATCCTGCGGAGAAATAAAGAGATGCTCGCGTCCGCCGCGCGACCAGGTGACGAGCCTGAACTCGCGGCGCAGTCCTTCGTAATTGGAGAAAATCTGCGTCGCCGAGCGGATGAATATGCCGGGAACAATGTCAAAAGCGCGCGGCTGGCCTTCATAACGGACACCGCCATGCACGAGAACCGGCCTCGCGAGATAACGCCCGGCATGCCTCAAACCATAATGGTCGCTCAAGAACGTTTCGAGTTTCTGACCCTCATTGGGCTCAAGCCGGAAGTTCGCGGTAAACGGAGAGCGCGTGTATGTTTCCAGCTGCGTACGATCGTAGGAGCGAAAGATTTCAACGAACAGACGGTCGAAGTCGTCATCCTCGACCAGCACCTGCCCCGGCGAAACATTCACAACATCGATCACACCGCGCACGCGCTCCCCGGACACAAACTCGTCGTTGTCGAGTTTTAGGTTTACGCTTATCTCGGACGTGGCGGCATTCGCCGTCAGGCAAGAACCGCATGCCGCAAGCGCACACGCCCAAAAACGAAAGCTCCTCATACTTCAACCTCCATACCGTCGTAGGCCGGCTCGACCGGCAATCCCGCAGCCTTCCATTTCGCAAGCAGTTCCTCGTGAGAGAAATCGTGGCACATGTGGATAGTGTAGCCTTGCCCGGGCGCGATTTCGCGAAAATACGCCGCCGCCGCTTCAAAGTTGAGATGCGTAGGATGGAACCGCTCGCGCAGACAGTTCATAATCATGACATCCACGCCACGCAACCTCTCCAGCGTCGCGGGCGGCAATTCGTGAGCATCGCTCACATAGCCAAGCGTTCCGCCGCCGCGTGTCGTCAGTTTGTAGCCAAAACAAGGAAAGGAGTGGGATACTTCAAGCCGTTCTATCTTGATGCCGCCGATTTCAAACGGCTCGGCATTGTCCACAAAGTGGATCATCGGACGAAAAAGACCCAGCTCGTTTCTTGTCTCGCGGATATAGGGAAAGATCGAATGCATTTTTTCGATCGTCTTCCCGTCCGCATAGCAGCGCATCGGTGCGCCGCCGTTTATCGTATTGAACCGCCGCACATCGTCAAATCCCGCCACGTGATCCATGTGCGCATGCGTAAGGCAAATCGCATCCACCTTGGAAATTCCATACTCGATGCACGCCTCGCGCAATTCAGGGCAAGTGTCGATCAGGAACGATGCGCCCTCGCCTTTCACATACGCCGAGCAACGGCGGCGGCGGTCGCGAGGATCGGCAGAAGAACAGACGGGGCACGCGCAGCCTATCTGCGGCACCCCGACCGATGTTCCTGTTCCTAAAAGTTTGAATACCACTTTACTTGAAGAACGCCTCGATTTCCTCGAGCGTCTTGCCCTTCGTCTCGGGCATGAAGAACGCAGCGGTAATGAAGTAGATTACCGTAAAGCCGGCGAGCGTGAAGAAGACGCTCTCGTAGCCGAACTTGTCTGCCCAAGGCAGGAAGGTGGATGCAATCGTCGTAGAGACTCCCTGGTTTATGAGCAATGCAATAGACATGCCGTTTGCGCGGATGCGGTTTGGCATAAGTTCGGAAAGCGCAAGCCAGACGCATACGCCCGGACCTACCGCATAGAACGCAATAAACACGACGAAGCCGCACAGGACGGCTATGCCCGATCCCATTCCCGGCTCAATCCATTTCTGGTGCAACGCAAGGAATGTCGTAGCGACCGTGCAAAGTCCAACGATGATTCCGCTCGTTCCGAGTTTGAGCAGGAATGTGCGTCCCTTCTTGTCAACGAGCGCAACCGCAATAACCGTCATCACGACATTGACAATCTTGAAGCCGAGATCCGCCCAGTTGGCGAATGCGCCCTGCAGACCGGACTCCTGGAAGATTTTCACCGAGAAGTTGAGCGCACTGTTTACGCCGGTCGCCTGCGTGCAAGCGAGCACCACGACCGCAAGCACGAACGGCACTACATACTTCTTCTGCAAAAGCGAATCCTTGGCAGCCTTGTTCGCCGCCTTCTGCGCCGCCTCTTCGGCATCAGCCTTGATCATCTCTTCGAGAATGATCTTCGCGTTTTCCACGCCGTTGTTGGCTGCGAGCGAATTAAGCGCCTCTTCCTTGCGTCCGCGCTTGTAGAGCCAACGCGGCGACTCCTTGAGCTTGAAAGTCCCGAAGAACAGCACGAGCCCAGGCACGCAACTTGCCCAGAAAATCGTCTGCCATGCAATCGTTTTGGAAGTCGCACTCACCGTCATATCATCGGATGCGCCGACAAGATATGTCACCGCAAGCCCGACGAGCGCCGCGAACACGAGCCCGATCGTCAAAAGCAACTGGAACATTCCCGTGCCCTTGCCACGCGAATTCGCGTCAAGGCACTCCGCAAGATACATCGGCACCACGACGCCCACGAGGCCGGCCGAAGCGCCCTGCAGGATACGTCCGGCCGTGAGCAGCACGAAGCCATTCTCCAGCAGCGCCGACGCACAAATTACGGGAATGGAGAGCGAAAAGCAAAGCGCGGAAAGCAGCATCACCTTCTTGCGACCGAGCCACTCTGCCATCGCACCGGCAAAGAGAGAGGAAAGAACCGACCCGAACAGCACCGCGCTCACCACGAACGAAAGCTGCTGGGACGTGTAGGACGATGTTTTTTCGATATACGGAAGAGCCGCGGCGATCACACCGACGTCGATCCCGTAAAGGAGGCCTCCTAGCCCGGCCATGACAAGCAGATACTTCGCGTATCGGCGAACGTTAGCGGGGAGTTCTTTTGCGTTTTCCATCTTTGGTTTCCTTTCCTGGGGTTGTTGTTTTAGCGCCCAAGCACTTGCTTGAAATCTTTGGCACTGCCGCCCTGAACGGGCGCGGAAATGTCGGCGTCGATCACCTGCACCTGTTCGGAGTCTATCCAGAACTTTATCTTGGATCCCTTCACCGTCTGATCCTCGATCTTGGATTCATCGCGCACCTCCGCAGGACGCTCCGCATCACCATAGAGAACGACCATGCCGCCTTCCTTATAATAACTCGCCTTGGTGCCGTATGCCCGGCGCGCTTCGTTCGTCAGCGCCACATTACCGATCGCCACGATCCTGCGCACATCGTTCGTGCCTTCCATGAAAACATACGCTTTATCGGCCCACATCTGATAGGACTCGTCGTCCACATGCACATTGCGATCGAACATCGCAACGCCCTCTTTGCGGTCGAAGAAAGTGTTCGCCGACGTGATTTTCGCCGGTCTGCCGGTCTTTGGAAGTCTATTCTTGGGAATGATCCGCTCCAACCGCTCACGCCGCTCGCGCTCGATCTTCAACGCTTCCTCAAGCCGCTCGTTGCGCTCCGAAAGATCCGTGTTCACCGCTTCGACAAAATCGACGCGATCCTGCATGTCCTTGTCCGCGACCTGCCGCTCCACTATGCGCTCAATAGTATTCGTCACCACCACCGGCTTCTCAACCTCGATGATTTTCTCGATGACATTGGTCACGACTTCTACATTGGTCACGACTTCCACCTTCTCGCTTCTCGCTTCTTCTTCGGGCCTCTTCCCTTGCGCATCCTCCACTGTGCCTTCTCCTTCCAACTCCGCCAGGGCACTGTCGACCTCGTCTTGGTTCTGCTCGGCAAACGCGAGTTCGAGGATGCTCGGACCATTGCGCCTGCGACGCACAACACCTTCGTCATCAGCCGCAAAAGCCTCCGTGCCGCACACAAATAGCACAATGGCGGCAGTCGTCAAAATCTTGCTCATAATTTTCTCCATTTTGTCCTTATATTATATCATTTTTTGCCGTTATCCGCAAGTCCCGAAGCGATATATGGAAGCCGCCATACCCAGCGGCGGGCTCATCATCCCGCGCCAATGCTACGGAGGACAAGACGGCGGACATGTCGAAGCCGCCCTGCCTACCGGACGGCGGGATTGAGATAAATCGGGCGAGGATCTGGCGCAAGCAAGGACGGATTCGCCGCCGCTGCCGCCGCAAGTCCGGCAGCCGACGGAATCGCTTCGCCCGCATAGCGTTCGCCGAATGCTTCCTTCAGCGCTTCGCCAATTCGCGAATGATCTGGCGAGACTACCTTCATGTTGCGCGGAACGCGCTTTTCCACATCCTCGGCGGCGACCTGGAAGACAGGCGCGACCAGATTGAACGAATCAAAGAGCGCAATCCACATCTTCCCTTGCCGGGCATCGCCGACAACGGCAACCGCCTCGCCTTCTTTCGCCAGCGCGGCGGCACTAGTGAGCCCCAAAACTTCACACGCCTTGCCGAGCGCATAGCCTTGCGCGAACGCAATCGCCGCGCGAATGCCAGCGAACGAACCGGGGCCGACGCCGACAATTATCCGGTCGATCGCCCCCGACTCCAGATCTGGATTCTCCGCCTTGAGGCGCTCGAGCCATGCGCCATTGCGACTCTCCGCAAAATCGATAACCGACCTTTCAATCGTCAATGTGCTCATAATACTGCTCCTGACCGTATGGGAAATCGCTCGGAATGTAATTGCCCACCCTTCTGCGCACGAGCGAATTGGCCTTGTTGAAATGCGTGAAAATCCACGGACAATCCTCGCGGACGATTTCCTGACACTTGCGATAGTCGCCGGCATCGAAAGCGGCATCGAATTCGTGATTTTCGTATGCCGAATGGTTGGGACCGGGGGAAACATTGCGAGAATGGAAAAGCTGCAGGAAATTCTCGGCATCGGGATAGTCGCCAACCCAGCCCATCCGGTAAAGCTGAACACGTCCTTCGTTGACCGCCTTCAAAAACGCATCCCACGTGTAGAATTTCAATTCAAGCTTTATCCCTATGGCATCAAAGAACGCGACGAGCAATTCTCCGGCTTCGCGCGAATCCTGCGAGGCGCGGCCAATCGCCAGCGTGAGCGTCAAACGCCGCCCGGTTTCAGGATCGATTCCATCCGGATATCCAGCCTCGGCAAGGAGCCGCTTCGCTTTTTCCGGATTGTATGAATACGCAAAAGGTTCGGCAATCGCGCCTTCTACCTGCGGCGGCACGGGAGAGCGCGCCTCGATTACCCGGTTCTGATAGAACTTCTCCCACTCCGGATAATTGAAAGCGCAATTCAGCGCCTGACGCAATTTGCGGTTTCCGCCCAAAACCGGATCTTTCATGTTGATTCCGATATACATGCTCTCCAAGGTGGGCATCGAACAAAGCCGCACTCCTTCGTCGGCAAGCCGGCGATCGAGTTCGCCGTCTTTGTCTACTACCGCATCCCAATTGTCGCGCCCGATTTCGCCGAGCATATCGATCTCGCCTTTGAGGAACATGAGCCACTGCGTGGAAGGATCGTCCACGACCAGATAGCGCACCGTGTCGAATCCGCCCGGAGACGGGACTTTGCGCACAAAAGTCATTTCGTGGTTTTTCCGCCACGATTCAAGCCTGTAAGGTCCGGTGCCGGTGCCGTCCGGCAGAATCACGCTCGCGCACGGCATCGCCATGAGCCACGGAAAAACATGCTGAGGCCGCTTCAGCCGCACCGAAAAAGAATCGTCCGCCGCCACGATATCTTCCACTTCCTTCAAGATCCAGCCGTTCGGCGAGACGATTGCCGGATCGCGCAGACGGCCAAGGCTGCGCACGATGTCGCCGGGCGAAACGAGATCTTTGCTGCCGGCTGCGACTTTGAAGCTGTAGACTAGCCCGTCTTCGCTTATCTCCGGGAGTTCGCAGATTCCGGGAACAAGTTTGTAAGGTCTGGCGGCGTAATCGATTTTGAGGATGCTCTCGAAAAGCAGCATCGTCGCACGGCAATCGTAAACCGACTGCGCCATCGCCGGATCGAGCGTAGTGACCCGCTCCAAGGGGCGGGTGAAAACGGCGGCGAACAAGAGAAGCGCGATCATCTTTTAATGTAGATTTGCAGAACCGGCTTGAACACTTTCGGGCAGCCGGGGAGTTTCTTGAGCGCGGCGGTTATTTTGCGCAACTGAGGTTTAATCATGAACATTGCGGCCGGATTCTTCACAAAAATATCGAAATAACCGGTCTTTTCGTCATACCTGCCCGGCCAGGCCGGGATATCGGGGAAGAGGATCTTGAAATTCTGCTCGACCGTCCTGTCGAATTCGCCGCCGCTCCACTCGCGCTCCAACGCCTTGCCCGCCGCCACTATCGCCGAAGAAAAAGTCGCGAACTTGCCGCGACTTTTCAATCCGTACTCCGGACACTTCTCGCCTGCGAACCAAGGCATCAGTTCGCAGCCTTCATCTGCAACCACGACTCTATGAACGGCTGGAGGTGGCCGTCCATGACGCCATTGACATCGCTCGTCTCGCACTCGGTGCGCAAGTCCTTGACCTGCGTGTAGGGACAGAATACGTATGAACGGATCTGCGAACCCCAGCCGTTGGCGGACTTCGCGCCGTAGAAGCGGTCCATCTCGGCCTTCTTCTGGTCTTCGTAGTATTCGTAGAGCTGGGCCTTGAGCATGTTCATGGCCTTCTCTTTGTTCATATGCTGAGACCGCTCCTTCTGGCACGCGACGACTATGCCCGTGGGCAAATGCGTGAGGCGCACGGCGGAATCGGTCTTGTTGACATGCTGGCCGCCGGCGCCGCCGGAGCGGTAGGTATCGATGCGCAAATCCTCATCCTTGATTTCCACATCGATATCGTCGTTGATCTCGGCAATCGTCTCGACCGACGCAAAGGAAGTCTGCCGCCGCTTGTTGGCGTCGAACGGCGAAATGCGCACGAGCCGGTGGATGCCGCGCTCGGCCTTGAGCATGCCGAACGCATACGGCCCTTCAATCTTGAAATAGACATCCTTGATGCCTGCTTCTTCACCGGGCTGAATGTCGTATTCTTCAACCTTCCATCCTTGATCTTCCGCGTAGCGCTTGTACATGCGGTAGAGCATCGAAACCCAGTCGCAGGCCTCGGTGCCGCCCTGTCCGGCGTGCAGTTTGACGAATACGTTGCAGGCGTCGAACTTGCCGCCAAGGAGACTCTGCATGCGCAGTTTGGCGAAGAATTCCTCAGCCTTGGCGCATTCGCCGAGCGTATCCTTCAAGGCCTGCTGCTGCGACGCGCCTTCCTCCATCTCGGCAAGCTCAAGCATGACGCCGGCATCTTCCACCGACTTCAAGAGCTGGTCGTAGGGAACGACGTATGCGCGCTCGGCGTTCGTCTCTTCGATGACTTTCCTGGCGGCATTCTGGTCGTTCCAGAAATCTCCCCCCGCCTGCTTCGCTTCAAGTTCCGCAAGCCGCTCGCGCCGTCCGTCGATCTTGATGTAGTCGGCCATCTGCGCGACACGATCCCGAAGCCCGGCAATCTGCTGCCGGACTTCTTCCGTCTCGATGAGTTTTTCCTTCGCCTCTTCCAAGCGCTTACTCGCCCTTCTTTTCTTCGGCGGCGAACTCGGGCATCTTGCCCTTGAACCACCACACCATCACCGGCGTTGCGATGAAGATCGACGAGAAGGTGCCCGCCACGACGCCAATGAGCATCGCCAGCGCGAAATCGAAGATCGAGCCGTCGCCGAACGCAAAGAGCGCGAGAATCGCAAAGAGCGTGGTCACCGAGGTGATCACCGTGCGAGAGAGGCACTGGTTGATCGACTCGTCGCAGACATCCTTGAGCACGGCCTTGGGATTGCGGTTGTAGCGGCACTTTTCGCGGATGCGGTCGAACACGACGATCGTATCGTTCACGGAGTAGCCGATGATCGTCAGCAACGCCGTCACCACAATGAGCGAAACCTGACGGCCGCACAGCGAGAAGAGGCCAAGCGTGATCAACGCGTCGTGCGCAAGCGCCACGATTGCACCGAGGCCGAACCCGAACTCGAAGCGGAACGCGACATAGATGAGAATTGCCACGATTGAGAACAGCACTGCGCAAGTGCCGGACTTCTTGAGATCCGCGCCGACCATGGAGCCGACTTCATCGACCGACGCCGCCTTGAACTGCGCCTCCGGGAACTTCTCCTGAAGGAGTTTCGTGATATATGCGCCGACATCCTTGTTCTCGAGCTTGGAGCCCTTGGCGGTCTCGGCGGTCTCGCCCGTCTTGACGAGGAGCGTGGTATCGCCGACTCCGCGCTGATACTGGATCACGGTCGCGTTGTCGAAGTCATTGAGCGCGGCGCGCACATCCTTGACCTCGGGAAGCTTGTCCTGCGCGAGGTCGTAGACGATCGAAGTGCCGCCCGTCAAATCGACCGCAAGCACCGAGGCGCGGTTCACGCAAACCCGGATGGCGAAGATCGCGAGCGTCACGACAATGATCGACGCCGAGCCGATCAACGCCTTCTTCGAATACTTGCTGAACTTGAACTTGGGTTCCGCAAAGAGCCTGAGCATCTTGAACGGCTTGGCCGAATCAGGCTTGACTACATGATCGAGAATGAGACGTGTCACGACTACGGCGGTGAACATGGAGATCACGACGCCTGCGACGAGCGTGATTGCAAAGCCGCGCACGGGACCGGTGCCGACCACAAAGAGAATGATGCCGGTCAAAATCGTAGTGAGGTTGGAGTCGAAGATCGCAGTGAAAGCGCGGCCGTAGCCGTTGGCGATCGCCTTGCCGGCAGTCGTCGACTTCGCGAACTCTTCGCGGATGCGCTCGAAAATGAGCACGTTGGCATCCACCGCCATGCCAAGCGAGAGGACAAGGCCGGCAATACCGGGCATCGTGAGCACCGGGAGCTGCATCGAGCCGCCGCCGCCCATGGAAGGATCGTGCGCGAAGACGCCGAGCATATTGGCAACGAGCACCAGCGCGGTAGGCAGAAGCGCAATATCAAGGAAGAGCGCCACGTCCGCCACGAGACCGAGATACCAATAGTAGATGAACATGAAGATCGCCACGAGCACGAAGCCCATCACGGCTGCGATCATGCCGGCGTGGATGGCGTCTTCGCCCACGGTGGGCGCGACTGTCGTCTCAGCGAGAATCTTGAGCGGAGCGGGCAAGGCGCCGGCGTTAAGCTCGTTGGCGAGTTTCTGTGCGCTGCGGGCGTCGAAGCGGCCGGTGATTTCACCGCGCGTGGAAATCTCGGAATTGATCACCGGAGCGGAGATGAGCGTTTCGTCGAGGATGATCGCGAGTTCGCGTCCGCGCCCAGTATGGTTCTTGGGGCCGCCGGCTTTGTAGTTGCGCGTCAAAGTCGCAAACTTGCGGCCGCCCTCGGCATTGAGTTCGAAGGCGATCGAAAGCGAACCGGAGGTAGGATCGCGCTGCACCGCCGCCTTGACGAGCGAATCGCCCGTAAGTTCGGTGGTGCGGGAGACGAAGTTGGGCGCATAGGTGCCGTCGCCATTGTCTTCCAGCATGAAGCGATAGCGCGCATCGGGCGTCTCGAACGCCGCAAGCCGCGCCGAATAGCCGGGAACCTTGGCGACCTCGGCCCAGTTCTCCGCGCGTGCATAGCCATTGCCGCGCTTCACATAACCTTCGGGCGCGACTTCCTTGGAAAGCAGCTTGGCGATGAGCTCCTGGTTCTTCGGATGCGTCAAACGGAATTCGAGGAATGCGGCCGACTGCAACGACGCCTTCGCCGCCTTGCGAACTTCTTCATCGACGCCGGGAAGCTGGACGAGCAGGCGGTGGTCCTTCATTCCCTGAATAACCGGCTCGTTCGTGCCCATGCCGTCCACGCGGCGGCGGATCACCTGGATTACGCGCTCGTCGCAGCCTTCGAGCGTCTCGGCGATCTTCGCCTCCACCGCGCCGGGAGTATTGGTGATTGCGGGATTCGCCGCGACAATCGACTCCGCGAGTTTGTCCGTATCCACTCCCAGCGTAAACGAAGTGCCGCCCTTGAGATCGAGCCCGAATCTCAATTTCTCCGACGGCGGATTCACCACATAGATAGAGACCATCGCGATCAGTCCAAGGACCAACCACTTCCAGATGTTATTCCGGACGACATTTTCCTTTGCCATATTTCTGTCAACCTTCTTTTGAGAACAAATTATTGTCGCATATTATATCAAAAATAGGATCAAAAGTCCAGCGATAATGCAGTAAGGGCCGAAATACCAGAACTTGCGCCCTTTGAGGATTTTCTCCAATACCACGAGCGAACCAAGCCCCACGATGCACGACACGACGACGCCGTAAATCGCCTCGCCAAGCGAAACCTCGCCAAGAAACGCGAGCCTCGGCTTGTCCATCATTTCAAGGAATTTCAACAAACATCCGCCCACGATGAGCGGAGCCGACATCAAAAACGAGAATTCCGCCGCCCTAGCAGGATCCACTTTGCCGGCGCGAGCCGCGGTAATCGTCATTCCGGAGCGGCTGACGCCCGGCAAGATTGCGAGCGCCTGCGCCACGCCCATCAGAAACGCACGGAAAAGAGACACCTCCTTGCCGCCGCCGGACGGGATGTACTTCGTAATCAGCAAGATGGCGCCAGTGAACATCAGCGCCGCCCCCACCGTGTGCGGATCTTCGAAAGCTCCGTCTATCTGACGTTTGAAAAGCGCATACACCACTATCGCCGGCACCGACGAAACCAGAATCTTCAAAACATACATCGCGTCGCGCTCGCGCAAAATGCGCCTCACCGATGCAAAGTAGTAGATCAAAACCGCGATCAGCGTCCCAAAATGCAGAAACAGGTCAAGCACCATCCCCGTGTCGCCAGTGTCGAGGAAATGCGACACTATGACCAGATGGCCGGAACTCGAAATCGGGAGAAACTCCGCAATCCCCTGCACGATGCTAAGTACCGTCACTTCCAGCATATATCAACTCCGTTTCCGTTCTCGCCTCTCGCTTCTGGAGGATTTCAAAACCAAACCGCCTTTTCTAGATTGAAGTCCAGCGTCACCCTGGCGCCCGGCGCAATATCCGCAAACCCGCCTTGCCGCACGATGATTCCACCAGGGGCGAGATGGACTAGCGTTTCAGGCCCGAGCGGTTCGATGAAATCGACCGTGTAGACCGGCACCTGCGGATTAGGGGACTCGGCGTCCGTAGCGGCCTTGATCTTGACATTTTCAGGGCGGATGCCCAGCGTGCGTCCGTCCGGCTGTTTGATGAGGTTCATCGGCGGCGTGCCGATGAATGACGCCACGAATGGATTCGCCGGACGCTCGTAAAGTTCCATCGGCGCGGCGATTTGCTGTATGCGCCCGTCCTTCATCACGACAATCCGCTCGCCCATGGTCATCGCCTCGGTCTGGTCGTGCGTCACGTAAATCATCGTCGCGCCCAGCCGGTTGTGGAGACGGATTATCTCCGCGCGCATTTCCACGCGCATTTTCGCGTCGAGATTCGAAAGCGGCTCGTCGAACAGAAACACCGCCGGCTCGCGCACGATCGCCCTCCCCAGCGCGACACGCTGACGCTGCCCCCCGGAAAGCGCTTTGGGAAGCCGCTCCATGTATTCTCCAAGCCCCAGCGCCGCCGCCGCGTCATCGACCCGGCGCTTGATCTCAGCCTTGGCATAGCCGCGCAGCTTGAGCGCAAACGACAGATTTTCCCTCACCGTCATGTGCGGATAAAGCGCGTAGTTCTGGAATACCATCGCGATGTCGCGTTCCTTGGGCGGCAGATGCGTGACATCTTTTTCCCCGATGAATATCCGCCCTTCGGTCGGCTCTTCAAGCCCGGCGACCATCCTGAGCGAAGTCGATTTCCCGCACCCCGAAGGACCGACCAGTACGAGAAACTCGCCGTCTCCTACCGTTAGATCGAAGCCCGACACCGCAGGCCGGTCGCCCGCGGCATACGTCTTGCCTACGCCCTCGAATCTTACTTCAGCCATCGGGATGGTTCTTTCTGTAGATCCTCAGCGACTGGACGAGAATGTCGTTTATGCCGCCCTGATGCGCCCAATAGACGGCGGAATAGCACGGATCGCCGCGATCCTTGAGCCCATAGCGCATCTCGATTTCCGCCATTTTGTGCTTTTCCATTCCCAGCGAAGCCCAATCGTCCATCTTCTCCGCCGTTTCAACCTTCTCGCGCCAGATTCTGCGATAGACCTCCGCGGCATCGTCGAGATCCGTCCCCAGTTTCAATTCGAAAAGCCAGGCGAGCTCGCGCAAGAGCGCCTTGTTTCCGGGATTGAGCCGCAGTGCATCGTCGCGCAGAAGCACGATTGCCGACTCCACCCAGCGCCAGCGATCCTCCGGCGTGGGCATCATGATCGAAACATTGTAAGCGAGATTCCAGGCCGCATACGACCACACCTCCGGCGTATGCGGCTCCGACAGCGTAAGCGCGTGCGCCAATTGCGCGAGTTCGACATAACGCCCTTCTTCCTGCAGCCTGTCCGCCCGGAACCAGATGATCTCGGCGGCGATCGACCGCAAGCCGCCAAATGCGACAAGTGCGCTCTCGACAACCGCCGTAGAGCGCACCGGGCGCCGGCAATAGTAGACTGCTTCTATCCCTATTGCCAGCGCCGCGAGGAAGAAGACAATCGCTATCTTCTTCCGCATTTTATCACATCATGCCGTCCATGCCGCCGGGAGCGCCATGTCCGCCGCAATTGCAATCCTTCTTTTCGGGAAGGTCGGTGACCATGCAGTCGGTCGTGAGCAGCAGCCCCGCGATCGAAGCGGCGTTCTGCAACGCCGAACGCGTCACCTTGGCGGGATCGACGACGCCCGCCTTGAGGAGGTCGCAGTATTCGCCGGTGCGGACGTTGTAGCCGTTCGTGCCGTCTGCGTTCTTGACATTCGCGACGACGAGCGCCGCTTCCTGTCCGGCGTTGCCCACGAGCTTGCGCAGAGGAGCCTCGATGGCGCGGGAGACGATCTCGGCGCCGACCTTCTCGTCGCCGGCGAGGTTGAGCGCCTCGATGGCCTTCTGGGCGCGCAGATAAGCGACGCCGCCGCCGGCCACGATGCCTTCCTCGACCGCCGCGCGAGTGGCGTGGAGAGCGTCATCGACGCGATCCTTCTTCTCCTTCATCGCCGCCTCGGTCGCCGCGCCCACCTTGATGAGCGCAACGCCGCCGGCGAGCTTCGCAAGACGCTCCTGAAGCTTCTCGCGGTCGTAGTCGCTCGTCGTGTCCTCGATCTGCTTCTTGATGACCGCGACACGAGCCTTGATCGCCTCGCCGTCGCCAAGTCCCTCGACGATCGTCGTGTTGTCCTTGTCGACCACGACCTTCTTCGCGCGACCGAGCATTTCAAGTCCGACATTCTCGAGCTTGACGCCGATATCCTCGCTGATGAGCCTGCCGCCGGTGAGAATCGCGATATCCTCGAGGATCGCCTTGCGGCGGTCGCCAAAGCCGGGCGCCTTCACCGCGCAGACCTGGAACGTGCCGCGCAGCTTGTTCACCACCAAAGTGGCGAGCGCTTCGCCCTCGACATCCTCGGCGATGATCATGAGCGGACGGCCGGTCTTCGCCACGCTCTGCAACAGCGGCAGCATCTCCTGCAAATTCGAAATCTTCTTCTCGAACAGGAGAATGAAGGGATTTTCGAGCTCGCATTCCATGTCCTCGGGGCTAGTCACGAAGTAAGGCGAGAGGTAGCCCTTGTCGAACTGCATGCCCTCGACGACTTCAAGCGTCGATTCAAGCGTCTTGGCTTCCTCGACCGTGATCGTGCCTTCCTTGCCGACCTTGTCCATCGCGTCGGAAATCATCTTGCCGATTTCCTCGTCGCCGTTGGCGGAGATCGTCGCGACCTGCGCGATCTCGTCGGCGCTCTTGACCTTCACGGCCTGCTTGGCGATCGAATCGACGACTGCCGCCGTCGCCTTGTCGATACCGCTCTTGAGCGCCATCGCATTGGCGCCGGCGGTGAGGTTCTTGAGACCTTCGCGATAGACGGCCTCGGCGAGCAAGGTGGCGGTCGTGGTGCCGTCGCCGGCGACGTCGTTCGTCTTCGAAGCGACTTCCTTGACCATCTGCGCACCCATATTCTCGAAAGGATCGGGGAGTTCGATCTCCTTCGCGACCGTCACGCCGTCCTTGGTGATCTGGGGCGAGCCGAACTTCTTGTCCAGAATCACGTTCCTGCCGGACGGACCGAGGGTCGAAGTGACCGCCGCCGCCAGCTTCTCGACGCCCGCCAAGATTTTCTGACGGGCTTCCGCATCAAACTTTATCTGCTTTGCCATGGTAGGTAATTCCTTTTTTGTTGTTGACGTTGGACACGAGACGCGAGACGAGTCTGTTCATGTCGCGCGTCTCACGTCTCGCTTCCCTTGCTTACTTCTCCATCACTCCGAGGAGATCCTCCTCGCGAACCAGCTGATACTTCGTATCGCCAAGCTTCACTTCGGTGCCGCCGTACTTCGGGAGCAGCACCGTGTCGCCAGCCTTTACGTCGAACGCGATCTCCTTGCCGTCCTTGTCGGTCTTCTTGCCGACCGCGACGACCTTGCCCTGCATCGGCTTTTCCTTCGCCGAATCGGGGATGATGATGCCGCCGACTGTCTGTTCCTTTTCTTCGATGGGCTCCACGAGCACGCGATCGCCCAGAGGTCTGATCTTCATTTTGTTTTTCCTTTCAAGTTGTTTCTTTCAAGTCTCTCTACCTTACTTCATCGTGAAGTCCGCGTCCACGACATCGTCGCCGCCCTTTTCCTTCTTGGGCTCGTCGGTCTTGGGCGCTTCGCCGCCGCCCTGCTGGGCCTGGCTTTGCGCCGCCTGGGCGCTCGCGTACATCTCCTGCGCGACCGGCTCCATGGCCTTCATGAGGGCTTCCTCCTTGGCCTTGATGTCGTCGATCGGCGCGGGCGGCGTCTTCGCGAGTTCGTCCTTGAGCGCCTTGAGGGCGTCTTCGACCGGCTTCTTCTTGTCGGCGGAAATCTTGTCGCCGGAATCCTTCAGCGTCTTTTCGACCTGGAAGGCGAGACCGTCGGCCTTGTTGCGGGCCTCGACCTCGGCATGGCGCTTCTCGTCCTCGGCCGCATGAGCCTCGGCGTCCTTGCGCATCTTCTCGATCTCCTCCTTGGAGAGTCCGCCTGCCGCGGTGATGGTGATCCTCTGCTCCTTCTGGGTGCCGAGGTCCTTCGCCGAGACGTTCAGAATTCCGTTGGCGTCGATATCGAACGTGACTTCGATCTGCGGAACGCCGCGCGGCGCCGGAGGAATGCCATCGAGATTGAAGTTGCCGAGGCTCTTGTTGTCGCGCGCCATCTTGCGGTCGCCCTGGAAGATCGCGATCGTCACCGCCGGCTGGTTGTCCGCAGCCGTCGAAAACACCTGGCTCTTCTTCGTGGGGATCGTCGTGTTGCGCTCGATGAGCGGAGTCAAAACGCCGCCCAGAGTCTCGATGCCCAGCGTGAGCGGAGTGACGTCCAGAAGGAGCACGTCCTTCACTTCGCCCTTCAAAATGCCGCCCTGGATCGCCGCGCCCATCGCGACTACTTCATCGGGATTGACGCCCTTGTGCGGCTCCTTGCCGAAGAGGCTCTTGGCCTTCTCCTGCAACAGCGGCATGCGCGTCTGGCCGCCGACCAGAACCACCTCGTCCACCGACGAAAGACCGGCGTCGTTCATGCACTTGCGGCAAGGATCGGTCGTGCGGTTCACGAGATCCATCGTGAGCGTCTCGAGTTTCGAGCGCGTGAGCGTCGCCGTGAGGTGCAGCGGACCGTTCGCGTTCATCGTGATGAACGGCAGATTGATGTCGTAAGTAGTCGCGCTCGACAACGCGCACTTCGCCTTCTCCGCCTCTTCCTTGAGACGCTGCAGCGCCATCGTGTCCGCGCCGAGATCCACGCCCTGCGCCGCCTTGAAATCATCGATCATCCACTTCATGATCGCCTGGTCGAGGTCGTCGCCGCCGAGATGCGTATCGCCGTTCGTGGCCTTCACTTCGAACACGCCATCGCCGATATCCAAAACGGAAATATCGAACGTGCCGCCGCCGAAGTCGTAGACCGCGATCTTCTCGTTCTTCTTCTTGTCGAGGCCGTACGCGAGCGACGCCGCCGTCGGCTCGTTCACGATGCGCTTGACGTCAAGGCCCGCGATCTTGCCCGCGTCCTTCGTCGCCTGGCGCTGCTGGTCGTTGAAGTAGGCCGGGACCGTGATGACCGCCTCGGTGATCTTCTCGCCCAAGAACGCCTCCGCGTCTTCCTTGAGCTTGCGGAGAATCATCGCCGAAATCTCCTGCGCCGTATAGACCTTGCCGTTCACGCGCACCGCGGCATCGCCGTTGTCCGCGCGCACTACCTCGTAAGGCACCATCTTGATTTCGTCCGTCATCTCCTCGAACCTGCGCCCGATGAAACGCTTGATGGAGTAGATCGTGGACTTCGGGTTAGTCACCGCCTGACGCTTCGCCGCCTGGCCCACAAGGATTTCTCCCGTCTTGGTGAATGCCACAATCGAAGGCGTCGTCCGCGCGCCTTCCTTGTTGGGAATCACGGTCGCTTCGCCGCCTTCCATCACAGCCATGCAGCTGTTGGTCGTTCCCAAATCGATTCCTAGTACTTTTGCCATATTCTTTTCTCGCTTTCTTGTCGCACTTCTTGCACGACACTATCATACATGCAATAAAGATGCCACTCCGCCTCATGCAATCCTACGCGCCAAACTGTGCCACCATGTCACAATCACCTAATTCAGCCCACATTCACCCCCCTAGTCCAGCCTGCCGCGCCGCCTAGTCGAGATTGCCTGACTGCCTAGTCGAGCAACCTCGACTTCGTAGTCTAAGGCCCTGGACTGTGAAGTCAAGCTCCCTTGACTACGAAGTCTAACTCCCTTGACTACGAAGTCAAGCATCATTTACTAGAGAGTCAAGAGCGCCGGACTGCAAAATAAAGGAAGATTTCCTGCCCATGCGCCCTTTTGTCACACCCATAAATGCCGCCAGTGCATATATCACGCACGGCCCAAAGGCAAAAACTCCTTGCCAAGTGCTTATGTATTTTGGTATAATATGCACATCCGGCGGGAGAAATCCGCCGATGATCCATGTTGAAGGCTTTTAGCATGGATCGGAGTTGCTATAAGGAGTTGACCGTTAGCGGCATGGTGCGATGACCACATTGCGCCGATGCGTTTTGCGACCGCCGCTCGACCAGCTCTGAAGTGCAGCAAGTGAACGCGTGTTCACGTATCAGGCTTTTACAGAAAATCGCCAATTTTCCAGACATAAAGCCGACTACGTGGATGCGTCCACGGCAATTCCGTGGCGCATTCTTTCGTCTTTGTTTTATGTCGGGCGTTTGGCGATGCCTCTGTAAAGACAATGATGTTAAAGATTGCGCCACTTTTCTTCTTCGAGGAAAATGGCGGCGCTAAAGCAAGGGGCGTCGGATGATACCGAAGAAGTTGCACTATGTCTGGCTGGGAAACGGCGAAAAGCCGGATGTTTTCAAGCGTTGTTTGGAGAGCTGGCGAAAGTTTTGCCCGGACTATGAAATCAAAGAATGGGGAGATGAAGAACTCCGCAAGTCCGGCAACAGATTCGCCTTGGAGGCGGCGGCCAACCGCAAATTCGCCTTTGCGTCGGATTTCCTAAGGCTGAAGGCGCTTTACGACGAAGGCGGATTTTACTGCGATACCGATTGCGAGATATTGCGTCCGCTCGACAAGTTCCTCAATGAAGACTTTGTATGCTGCAACTACAAAACGCACGGCGCAATCTGGCTTAATACCGCGTTTATCGGGTGCGCACCCGAAAACCAGTTGATTGGCGGATTGCTCGCGTCATACGCGAACAAATCCATAATCGACGAGCGAGGCGAGTTGGATTTGGCCCCGAACTCTTGCGAATGGCTGTCGATCATAGAAGAGAAATTCCACGTCTCGTTTGCGGACGCCGTCTTCCCGCTGAAACTTGGAGAACGGATGACGATCTATCCGTCGGACTATTTTTGCGACAGCCGCGATGGCTATGCGTTTCACCATTTGACGGGCACTTGGGTAGATGCGTGGCAGCGCAAACTGATTCTGCGCTTCGGCAGATACCGGTTTTGCAAATTTGTGCACAAATCGCACCGCAAGGGAAGCGAGAAAGTATTGGCGCCGGAACTTCGCGTCGGCGAACGTTGCCTCTGTTCGCTGCGCATTGGCCGCAAGAAATTCTTTATGTTGCTCGCTCGGTAAGCTGGAGGGAGCGGAGGATATAAAATCACAAAGCGTTATGATGCGCGGCGTCGAGTTCTTCGGGCTTGTCCGGCGGAATCATAAGATAGCGAAGGGTATCCTCGACAAGCTTGCGCCAAACGACGGCGGCGGAATTGCCGCCCTGATGGAATTGGCGTTTGGCGTCGAAGTCGAGTGTGACGAGCACGACGATTTCCGGTTCGTCCGCCGGAACCATGCCGCAAAAACTCGCGCGGTAAAGTCCTGGCGCATAGCCCTTCACGCCCGGAATGCGCTTTTGCGCAGTCCCCGTCTTGCCGGCGACGCTATAACCCTTGATCGCCGCCCTTCGCGCCGTGCCTTCGCGGCTGGCCACTGGCTTCATGATTTGGCGCATCGTCCGCGCCGTCGCTTGGGAAATCGGACGGCCAATCGCCTCGGGCGCACTTTTATAGAGGTCGGTTCCATCCTTCGCGACAATTCTGTCCACTACTCGCGGCCGCATCCTGACGCCGTCGTTGGCGATGGCCTGATACGCGGAAATAAGTTGAATAGGCGTCACGGCGACAAATTGTCCGATCGGCGCACGCGACATGTCCGCCTTGCCCCACTTTATCCAATCCGGCAGAATCCCTACCTCCTCGCCCGGCAGCTCAATGCCCGTCCGCGCCCCGAATCCAAACGCCTTCATGTAGCCGTGGAGATTCTCGCGTCCAAAATCGTATCCCAATTTTCCCACGACAATATTCGATGAATGCACGATTGCATCGGCGATCGACATGCGCTTGTCCCACACGTGCGAGCCGTCACCCGGCAATTTGAAGTAACCTTCCTCGAAGCGGTCGGTATCGTAAGTGGAATCCGCTTTCACGAAGCCCGCGTCAATCGCCGAAGCGACCGAAATAACCTTCATCACCGACCCCGGCTCGAACACCATGCCCACAACCCGGTTCAACTGCTGGCTTTCCGTCGTCGAGCCAAACTCCGTCGGATCGAAATCCGGGAAACTCGCGAGCGCAAGCACCGCGCCGGTTTTGGCATTCATGACAACCGCCCAGCCCGATCCCGCGCCAAACTCTGCGATCCCTTCCTTCAAGTATTTCTCCGCGTCCGACTGGATATTGTGGTCGAGCGTCAGGTAGACATCCGCACCGGCAATCGGGTCGATTGAAATCTTGCGCTTGTCGTAAAGCTCGCGCCCGACGGCGTCTTTCATCCCTTGGATTCGACCCGGCTGTCCGGAAAGGAATTTATCGTACCTAAGTTCCAGTCCTGCCGAAGCATCGCCCTCTGAATTGACCGAACCGAGCACATGGCTCATGAGGCTTCCGTGCAAGTAGCGGCGCTCCTGCCGGTCGAGAATGGCCACGCCCGATACGAGTTTGGAATCCGCGAGAATGCGGTGCGCATCCGAATCGCTCGAACGCGCGAGGAATTGATAGCGGTTTTTCGTGTTCGCCGCCTTGGCGAGAGTCTCGTGGTAATCCAACCCAAGGACGCGCGAAATGGTGCGCACGATTGCCGCAGGCTCGCGCGGCTTCTCGCCGCGCCCGGGACGCACTACGCGGTTCGTGAGCGATACGGGGTCCAGCCGGTACTCCCAAACCGGGACCGACATCGCCAGCGGTGCGCCCTTGCGGTCTAAAATGCTGCCGCGACGCGCCTTGAGTTCGCGCTCGAATGTATAATCGATGTCGTCTACGCTGGGATCGAGATGCGCTCTGACAATCCCCTGTCCCGAATAAAGCGCAAAGCCAATCAGCAAGAGAGCCTGAAAATGCAGGCGCTCGAATTTCATCTGCTCGCTACATTGCGCGCCTTGGCCTTAAGCGCCTTGGCGACTGAATACTGACCTTTAAGCGGAATGCCGTTGGCATCCATGCGGACAGTCTGAAAGGCTCCGGGCGTGTCCATCTTGAGTCCATGGCTGCGAAGCGCGCGCTCGAGCGAGGAGTTGACCTTCATCCCCTCCCAGGCCGCTTCTACGCGGATGCGCTCTTCATCGAGCTTCGCAAGCACTTTCTGCTTCTCGCCGATTTCCTTCTGCACCGCCGTCACCTGGTTCTTGGCGATCACATTGAAAATCACCGCCACGAGCAGAATCACAAGCACGCCCGCCATCTGGCAAGTCCTCGCCGCGCTCACGCTCATCGCTTTGCTCTTGCGCTTGTTCTTCCTCATCTCAAATCTCCTCTTTTTCGATCACGCGAAGCTTTGCGCTCCGCGATCTCGGATTGTTCAAAATCTCGTTTTCCGACGCCTTGACCGCCTTGCGGCTCACGATCCGCACCCGCGGCCGCTCTCCTTCCCAGCGGCTGCCGCCGCCCTGCAGCGAAACTTCGCGCCCGGCGTGGGCGGCAAACCGGCGCTTCACCACCGTATCGGTCAAACTCTCGAAGGTGATGACCGCGATTCTGCCGCCGCGCTTCACCAGCCTCAACGCGCCATCGAGCGCACGTTCAAGCTCTCCAAGCTCATCGTTCACCGCCATCCTCAACGCCTGGAAAGTGCGCGTCGCCGGATGATGGCCGCCATGCCGCCCGATCGCCTTCTCCACAATCTCCGCGAGTTCCGCCGTCGTTTCGATCCGCCGCCCGGCGCGCGCCTTCACAATCGCCGCCGCCACCCGCCGCGCACCGCGCTCCTCGCCCAAACGCCAAATGACCTCGGCGAGCTCCTGCTCGCCCCAGCCATTCACCACATCCGCCGCGCTCAGACCGTGCGCGCGGTCCATCCGCATGTCAAGGGGTCCCTCGCGCAAAAAACTGAAACCGCGTCCGGCGTCATCCAGTTGAGGAGACGACACGCCCAAGTCCAAAAGGACTCCGTCCGCTTCATCCCAGCCGTTCTCATGTGCAATCCTTTCCAAATCCCCATGCTCGCCTTTCGCGATCTTCAGCCCCTTGAGACCCATCGCGGAAACCTCCGCGATCGCCTCGTCGTCGCGGTCTATGCCCAGCACCTCGCCGCCGCGCCGCAATATCTCGCGAGTGTGCCCCGCGCGCCCAAGCGTACCGTCAACATATCTGCCGCCCTGCCGGACATCCAGCGCATCCACCGCCTCGCGCAGCAATACGCTCACATGTTCCATCAGAAGCCAACCGACTCCAGCGCCGAACCAAGTTCCGCCTGATCCACGACATCAGGCTTGAGCGCCGCGGGATTCCACAACTTCACCATACGAACAGAACCCACCATCGCGACCGTCGTCGTCAGGTTCGCAAACCGAAGGAGCTTGTCGCTGACGCGGATTCTGCCCTGAACATCCAAAACAAGCTGCTCGGATACGGAGCCTATCGTCTGCAAAGCCTTCGCGAGCGAGGGATCAAACAGTGCCCGTTCGCGCAGCTTCGCAAGCCTCGCCTCCATCTCCACCGGCGGTATGAGGTTCAGGCATTTCTCCCGTGCGTCCGGCATTACGTAGACGTAGTCGGGAGAACCCATCACCGCTCGCCAAGAGCTCGGTATCGTGAAACGATGCTTCGGATCCAGATTGTAGTCGCACCGACCAACCAATACGCCCGATTGCGTTCCTGCCGACATCGCGACACTCTCTTTGCTTGCTTTTGACATTTTCTGACAATATTATACACTTTTTGACACCAACTTGTCAATAGGGTATTTCATTTTTCGATTTTCAATCAATCGAATTTTTGCGTGTTTATGAAGTTTTTATCGCCCAGGCGCGGAACGCGCTGGGCAATAAGGCGGTCGTCCCTTTGGCCGCAGTGCGATCAAACGATCAACATGCAATCGCCGTAAGAGAAGAATCTGTAATTTGCGCGGACTGCCATTGCGTATGCGCAAAGCATCCGTTCACGACCGGCGAGCGCACTCGTCATCATAAGCAAGGTCGATTGCGGAAGATGGAAATTGGTAAGCATTGCATCGCACGCCTTGAACTTGTACGGCGGATAGATGAAAATATTCGAAGCCCCACTGCCGGCGGCGATAAGTTCATTGTCGCCCTCGGCGCGTTCGCGACTGGCGACGGTTTCAAGCGTGCGGACCGTGGTCGAACCGCAACAGAAAATCCTGCCGCCGCGCACACGGCACTCGTTGATCGCCGCCGCGGCATCGGGCGTTACCGTGAACGCCTCGAAATCCATCTGGTGGTCTTCGATGTTTTCCGCCTTGACGGGCCGAAAAGTTCCCGGTCCCACATGAAGCGTGACCGCGACACGCTTGACGCCCTTCTCGTCGAGCCGACGGAAAATCTCTTCGGTAAAATGCAATCCCGCCGTCGGTGCCGCCACGCTGCCTACATGGCGCGCATAAATCGTCTGATAGCGTTCGCGGTCTGCCAATTCTTCTTCACGAGTGCCTTCACGCTTGACATACGGCGGAACGGGGGTATGGCCGAATTCGTCAAGAAGCTCCATCAGCGGCCGCTCGCAAATGAATTCGACTTTCCACATCCCGATTCCGGTCAAGGGCGCAAGCAGTTTCACTTTAAGTTCCTTGCCAGGACCGAACACGCCGATCTGCCCTTCGCGACATTTGCGTCCAGATCCGATCATGCAATTCCACACGAGTTCTTTCACAGTCTCCGACTCTGGAGCGGCATTGATCATGAGAACTTCCAAGGCGCCCCCGGAATCCTCCCATGAACCAAGCAGTCGCGCCGGAAATACCTTGGTGTCGTTTACGACGAGAAGATCGTTTGCGGTTATGTAATCGGGGAAGTCGGCGATATGCTTGTGTTCGAGAACTCCGGTGTCGCGATGGAGCACCATCATTTTCTCGGTTCCGCGCACTTCCACTGGATGTTGCGCAATAAGCCGCTCCGGCAATGGGTACCAAAATTGCGAAGTTTTCATAGGTGCGGTTTCAATCTATTTCGATCTTGGAAACGCCACGCGATTGCCGGGGAGGAAGCGTAGCGCATCTTTGAGCCTCAGGCCCATGCAGAGCGCCGAAACCTTGGCGGGCGCGAGACCGGTTTTTTCGGCGAGGCGTTCCATTGAAATTCCGTCAAGCGGCACTTCGCGCATGATGATCGACTCCTCGATCGAATAGCGAGGCGCTGCGCATTCAGGGGCGGGGGCGAGTTCGTCCGGCGGCGGCAGATTTTTGACTCCGAGGTCGCGGCAGATGTCATCGGCGTTGCGGATCATAAGTGCGCCGTCGTGGATGAGATCGAGACATCCTTCGCTTGCCCTGGAATCGACGCGCCCCGGCAGCGCCATCACCTGCCGTCCGAGGTCGAGCGCGTCGCGGCAGGTGATGAGCGTGCCGGATTTTACCGGCGCTTCAATCGCCACGACCGCCTCGGAAAGCGCCGCCACGATTTCATTGCGGATCGGGAATGTAGTCGCGTCGCAGGATCGCCCGAACGGAAATTGACTGATTACCGCACCGTGCGATTTGATCATCTCGCGCGCCAGTCCGCGATTGGCGTCGGGATAGAATTTATCGATGGCGGATCCCAAAACGCCAATAGTCGCGCCGCCGCCTTCAAGCGCACCCTTGTGCGATGCGGCGTCGATTCCGACCGCCAAACCGGAAATGACGCAGACGCCGCGCTCGGCGAGACCTTTGGCGATCAGAAAAGCATGATCAAGCCCGTATTGGCTGGGCTTGCGCGTACCCACGATCGCGACGGTGCGCCCCTTCAAAGCTTCAAGCGACCCCTTGACGTAAAGGCACAGCGGATAACTCTTGCAATCCTTGAGACGGGCAGGGTATTCGGGATCGACCGCGGTGATGATATCCACTCCATAGCGCTTGGCAAGCGCAAGCTCGCGCGCGACATCTATTTCCCCGCCGCTGCGCGAAACTTTCATTTCCGCCGGGAGCGCATTCCACGCCGCGGCGGCAGAGCCGCAGGCGGCGACCATCTTGGCGAGCGCGACTGAGCCGATCCTGTCGGCGAGATTGAAGGCGATATGCGCTTCGCGTTCGGTCATTTGCGGATTGGCAGCCCCAAGGAGAGTCGAACTCCTCTACCAAGCATGAAAAGCTCGTGTCCTAGCCGATAGACGATGGGGCCGTAGAGTTGTAAACTGGCGCGTATTATACCAAAATTCCGGCAGAAATGTCAAGCCTGATTTTGCGATTCTTTCAATGCCTGCGAGACCGCGAGCATGCGGTCGGCAAGATCCTCGAAGCCCACATCGTTGGAGTACACCTCCTTGTAGTACGCGTAGGCCTTCTCGAGATCGCCTGCGGCTTCGGCGCAGAGACCTAGCTGGTAGACGATCTTCTTCTTGAGTTCGTCCATCGTGGGTATCTGGTCGCGCGCGGTCTCGAGTTGCATGACGCCCATATCGATCTGGTCCTTGGCGAGGAAGCACATCGCGAGATAGTAAAGCGCCCAGAGACGGTCCTTCGGCGACTTCTGCGCGAGCTGCAAATGCTCTAGCGCCTCGTCGTAATAGCCGTAGGTGAAATACTGAAGCCCGAGTTCATAGCGGAGATGCAAATCGTTGGGATAGCGTTCGACGCGCTGTGCAAGGTCGTCGAAGACAAACTGGTTCTTCTCCGCCTCCATGTTCGCGGCACCCTCTTCGTCCCCGGCGGCCTTCAGTTCCGCAATCTGCTGATCGTAGTAGTTGACGCGGTTCTGGCTGAGCATGCGGTCGAGTTCCGGATCCATTGCGCCTGCCGCTTCGATTGCCTCGGTAAGCGTCTGCACGGCCTCGGCGAATCGCTTGTTCTGGGAATAGAGGCGCGCCAAAGCGCGGCGCGCATTCATATTCTTCGGCTCGGCGGCGATTTGCGCCAGTTTCTCCTGGATGAGCGCTTCGGCATCGTCCCCGGTGATGACCGCCTTGTTCGCCTGATCGAGTTTCTTGGCCTGCTCCTTGTTGGCGATCAGATTCTGGAAGCCGCCCTTCTTGCCGGCGGTCGCCTCCCACCCCGCGCTCATCGTCGCACGCGCCTCCGCGTTCTTCAAAAGCGCGAGCACGCGCTGATCGCCAGGCTTCATCTCCGCGAGCTTCTGGAACGCATCGCGCGCCTTGTCCCAGCGCTGCGCCATCGTGTAGTAGGTGGCGACGCGCTCGAGCAGGCCGGGGTCGCGGTTCGAGCACTCATATGCCGCTTCGATCGTAATCGCCGCGTGATCCGCCTTGCCGGCCGCCTCCGCCGCCTTGACCGCGCACTCCATGTTGTCGGGATCGAGCGGATTTTGCTTCAGAAGCTCCTCCGCCTCCATCATGGCTTCCGCCGCCTGGCCCTTCTTGATCAGCCCGGAAATCTTGCTCCGCGCTATCATATAGCCGAGCTTGGCGCCGAATCCAGTCTTGCCGTTCTTCTTGAAATTCGCAATCTGCGCCGCCCGCAGAAGCTTGCGCGTCTCGAGGACATCCGGCGCCGCCTTGATCGCCTCCATGAGCATGTCGACCGCAAGCTCGTACTTCCCGGATTCCAAAGCCTGACGACCGCGATTCTGAAAATTCTGCGCCTTCTGTGCCAAATCTACCGCCATGTCCGTTCCTCCTTGGTTTTATGTCAGCGTGAATTGAAACTGCCGGGCGTCACGGCGAAACCGCAAGCCGCTCGTCTCCCGCAAACGGCATCGAGCCGGGAGCCTTGTAAGTCTTGAGCATGAAGTGCGTCGCCGTCGAGATTACGCCGTCGATCGTCGAAAGATCCTGCGCCACGAACTGCGCCACATCTTGCAGGCTCTCGCCCTTGACGAACACGAGAAGGTCGTACGCCCCGCTCATCAAAAAGCACGCTTCGACCTGTTCGAACTTAGACACTTTCTCCGCAATGCGACCGAATCCGGAGTCGCGCTGCGGAGTTATCTTGAGTTCTATCACCGCTCTTACTTCTGCCATCGCTGCCGCCCTTTCCTGTTGGAGTAAATCACCATTGCATGGCTACGACATCGTCGACTATCTTCTGCGCGAGGAGATCGGCGATTCTGCCGCCAGCGTCGCGCTTCGTGGTCAAAATGTCGCCGTTGGCCATGATCAAAGTCTCTGCCGTATACTTCTTGTTGTTGATCAGCACCTTGCCGCGCTTCTTGTCCACTACCGACACTATGGCCGTTACGGACATTTCATAACTGGAAAGGCGCTGCCCGGAAGCCCGCGATCCGCGGCCGATGCCTGAGCCCACATTCTTGACAACCCCCTGGATCTCAATCGCGCTGTCGCCAACATCGCGGATCTTGAACGTCCCCTCGCGCTGGAACTCGCGCAGAATCTGGCGCGTCGCCACCGCGCCAAGTTCGGTGACGTCGCTTTCGTTGCGGAACACCGGAACCGACACCGTGCGCATGTCCTCCGGCGTCTTGTTGGTCCATTGATACGAAGTCTTGCAGCCGCACAAAGACACCAGACAAAGCGCCATGACGGCGGCGGCAAACCTGAAATTGCAAACATTCTTCATTAACTGTTCTCCTAGTTGGACAGCCAAAGCTTGTACCATTTAGGCTTGGCGTCTTCCATTACTTTTTGCAACGCCTGCTCCTCCAGGGCTTCGCGCTCCTCGATATACGAGTTCAGCCAATCTGGAGTATCTTCGGCGACTTCAAACGCTTCCTCTATATTCTCCGTTCCCTGTTCTCCGTTCCCTATTCCCTGTTCCCCGTTCCCGATTCCCAATTCCCTGTTCCCAATTCCCTTCTTCTCCGCTTCCTCGAGCTCGGCGAGACGCGCACGCGCTTCTTCGGCATGTTCGCCTTCAGGGTATTCCTCAAGATAAAGCTTGTAGGCGTTGATTGCGCTGCGGCGGGTGCGGGTGCGCGAATCGTAGAACTTGTTGCCCATGTAAGTGGCGGTATCCAGCCGGGCGCGAGCCTCGGCCAGCCACTTGACGTAATCGTTGCGCTCCTCGATCGTGCAGTCCGACCTGATTGCAGAACGCAGGAAATCGATTGTGTCGCGAATGCGGTCGCGATTGTAGGAATGCTCTTCCACCAGCAGCATTCTTGCTTGCGCTTCGCGGTGCAGCGCGATTCTCGCCTCGGTCGATTTCGGTCTCAAGTTGCGCAGATTCTCGTAGACGGCCACCGCCTCTGGATACTTTTCCTCATCGACGCGCAATGCGCCGATCGTGAGCATCGCCTGCGGTGCGAATTCCGCGCCGGGGCAGCGTAGCACCAGCGCCTCGTAGGCGCGGCGCACGTCCACGGTGTTCGCGAAACGGAAGAACACGATACGCTTGCCGTCTTCGCGCATCTTCTCGCACATCTCGTAGTTCTTGCGCGCGATGGCGTCGTAATCGCACTTCGACGAAAAGAAATCCATGAGATAGCGGTATTCCTCGCAGGCGGCGATTGCGTCGCCGTCGGCCTCTTCGAGCTGCGCGAGCTTGAGCTGCGCAACCGGGGCCTCCGGCACCGAAGGCCACGCCCTGACGAGCGCGTCATACGCACGGCGCGCCCGGCCGGTGCTGCCTTCCGCGGCAAGTTCGTCCGCCCACGCCATTTGCGCGGCGGCATCATCCATCTTGGGACCGGTGAACCATGAGAAGAAGCCAAGCGTTTTCTTTTCGGGCTTGATGATCGAGGACTCGGAATCGAATCCTGGATAGGCGTCGGTCGCATACCTGACACCGCTGCCCGGCCCTACGCCGGCCTGATTTATTCCCTCACCGGCGAGAGAACCGGTCGACAATATCGCCGCCGCAAGCACACCAAGCTTTGCGAGGTGAAGACAACTGCACTGAAATCCGCGTTTCATGCGTGTAATTATACCAAAAATCGCGCGAGAATGCAAGCCGACACCGCCACCTTGTCCCGCCGCCTACGGTGCGACATCGGTCGCTTTGATCTTGAAGAAACGCACGAGGCTATCCGACCAATCAAGCGCCACCTCCAGCGTAATCGCCTCGCCATCGGCTGTCGCCTGCTTGGCTTCGCCGCCTAGTTCTGAATATTCGCCGTCTGCCTCGCTGGCGCAGACAATTCAACATTTATGGCCACAAACGATCCTTGCACTATGCTTACGCGCGAATACATGTTGTTGTCGCTTGTCTGTGTCGAAAACGTTTCGTTCGAAAGGGTATTCACCGTGACATAGTCTTTGGCAATTCGAGAGAAGCCGCTTCTTGTTGCCAGCGGAATAAGTTCCCCCGGAGTGAATGTCCACGCCGCAGCGAACGCCGACGACAAAACAGCAGCCGCAAACAAGCAACACGGTCTTGCTGCCTTAGAGATTCGCGACTCTCGCCTTGGAGTTTGCGTTTCCCTTGTTGTCATTTGGCATTGCCCTTTCCTTTGTTGACGTGCGCATATTATACGCATTTTTGGCTCCACTCTACTTCTAGTGGAAATGCGAGAACGGTTTTGGCGTACCGAGTCGCAACTTCCCTGCTACTAGATATATCATGGACGCAAAGCCCTGATAGGTGTTAAACCCTCGAGCCTTGCGCTTGGCGGCCTGAACCATCGCATTGATTCCTTCACATATCGCATTAGTCAACTGATCTGCAAAATAGGCGAGTATGCCTGTTTTGTGGGGATTATAGTATAGCATAAATTGATTCCTTCGCGGGATCAAAATTATCATTTTTCCAGCCTTTGCATCCAAGCATCGTCATCGTTCACCCCTCGCAATTCTGAAACGTGCAATATATTTTATCATTTTCATGCCAAAAGAAATGCGCAATTGTCAATACGAATTGCACGTTTCATTGTTATTGGGATTGGCGGGATTTGGTGGCCAGGAGCGGGATCGAACCGCTGACACACGGATTTTCAGTCCGTTGCTCTACCAACTGAGCTACCTAGCCAAGTTGTGGGGCTGAATGGTAGGAGCGCAGGGATTCGAACCCTGGACCCAGTGATTAAGAGTCACTTGCTCTACCAGCTGAGCTACGCTCCCATTCACCACTCTGCCGGGAAAAGTTGGAGCGAGCTAAGGGACTCGAACCCTCGACAACCACCTTGGCAAGGTGGCACTCTACCAACTGAGTTAAGCTCGCCTTATCTCGTGCAGATGTCGCATATTATATCATAATTGCTCTCCGCAAGTCAATAGGGTTTTTTAGGTATTTTTAGATTGCGAAGTCATCCGGCGCGATGGGGTCATCGCGCCGGAATTATGACCACACAGAGGCACAGCGTTTGGGGACACTTGTGACGCCAACAGGGAGGATATGAAATTTCTCGCGGATGCTTGCGCACCCTTCGGGTTCGCCTGCGGCGAATCTACCCTCCGAAGCAAAGCTTCTGCGGCGCATCTTGCCTCTGTGTGGTTAAAACAGGGAACGGGGGTGCGGCGGTCGCGGGGCGATAAGCCCTACCAAGTCTAGAGAGCGGGACTTCTAAGTCGAGAAGGTTAGACTACGAAGAAAAGGAGGCTGGACTACGAAGAAAAGGAGGCTGGACTACGAATGAAAGATGGCGGTGCGGTCGAGCGCCGAGAGTTGAGACGCGACATAATCGCGGTAAATACGCTCGGCGTCGAATTCGCGGCGGCAAAGCTCAAGTGCGCCGGCTTTGGCGCTTGGAAGCCGCGCAAGGAGCGATGAAACCGCCGCCGCAAAGGAGTCGGCATCGCCTTCGCGGTAAGTCGCGCCGGCGCCATAATGTTCGAGCAGGGCGGCGCTTTCGCCGCCCAGGGAACTCGCGATTGCAAGCCCGGCGCGGGCGTAGTCGGCAAACTTGTTCGGAACGCCCACAAAACTGTCCGACGACATGGGCACAACCCCGATGTCGCATTTGGCAAGCAGTTCTTCCAGCTCCTTTTCGCCCAGATAGCCGTGAAAGACTGTGCGCCCGGCCCGACGCAGCGTCGCCTCCTGCTCGCCGGATCCGGCAATATGGAGCGTCCAACCGGGATGCGCCGCGACCGCACGGACGACTGGCGCCAAATCGTATGTGCGCCCCAAGGAACCGGCATAGACCAGATTGACGCAATCGGAAAATCTCTCCCCAGTTTTTGGCTCACGCGAAGTCCGCGAAGTTGATTGGCAACATTGGATTTGGCAATTGGCAACATTTTCACACTGGCAACATTCAACACCGATTCCCAGATAAAACCGCCGCATCGGGCAAGTCGCGCCATAGCTCCGGGCGAGTTCCAGATAGCGGTCGGCGACGGCGGTTATGGCGTCGGCGCGGCGGTAGTTGCGCCTCGCCAGGAACTTCAGCGGCGCCAGCAGCCACTTCGGCAAAATGCGCACAAATGTTTCCGGCCAGGCGTCTTGGATATCCACAATCACCTTGGCGCCCAACCGGCGCCCAAGGCGTATGGCGGCGGCACATTGCGTCAGCGGCGGCGAAGAAGAAATGATGAGGCGAACCGGCGCGATGGGGTCATCGCGCCCTGCCTGCCACCAGCGCACCGCAAACAGGAAATGGCTGAGGAGACGGCGCAAGGAGACGTTGCGCGAATATGGGAGCGTGTGGATAAGGCGGACTTCAAAGCCGTCGGCGGTGAAACGCGCCGGGAGCGGCGAACCGTCTGGCGCGGCGCGGCGGCATTTGCCGGAGTGGGAGAAGTCGCTCGTCCAAAGCACGACCTCGTGTCCGGCGGCGGCGAACGCGCGAGCCATCAGATAATACCGCTGCGCCCGGCGTCCCTCCTGCGGCAGGTTGTCGAACGGATTGACGATCCAGACCTTCATCGCTCGTTCCTCAACGCGGGGTCGAGCCGGTCGCGAAGATAGTCGGCAAGATGGTTGAACGACAGCACGAGCAGGAAGATGCAGAGCGTCGTCGAAGCCATTTCCCACCACACGCCCTGCCACAGCCTGAGCCGTGCGTTGTTGATCATGACGCCCCAGCTGGGCTCGCCCTGGATGCCGATGCCAAGGAACGAGATGAAGACTTCGGTCGAAACGGCCGATGGGAAGCGGATCGAGGCCTGAATGAGGATGATGTGCGCCACATTGGGCAGGATGTGGCGGAACATGATGCGGAAATTGGAGTAGCCCAAGACTTTCGCCGCCTGAACGTATGCGCGGTCGCGGTGCTTGATCACCTCGGCACGGATCGTGCGGCAGACGCCGACCCATGTCGTGAGCCCGACGCCCATGACGATTCCGGGTATGCCCTGTCCGAAAACCAGCGAAATGGCGAGAATGAACAACAGTCCCGGCATCGAGGCGACAGTGGCGCAAAGCCACAGGACGACCGAGTCCGTTTTGCCGCCGAAGTATCCGCCCAGAAGTCCCAGCACGACCCCGAGCGGAATCGCGATCAGCGAGGTCATTACGCCCACGATAAAGGCGATGCGCGCGCCCTGCACGAGGCGAAGCGCGACCGAGCGGCCCAGGTTGTCGGTGCCCAGCCAATGCTCCGCCGACGGCGGCAGATAGCGCGCGGAGGTATCGACGCGATTATACTCCGGCGTGACATCGCGGATTCGGGCGACGCGATATTGCACTTCGCCGAAGATGGCGGCAAAGAGAAACGCGACGAGAACCGCGAGCGAAAGTTTAACGGACAGCTTCAAGGACGGTCTGGACGACTTCTTCGAGCGTCAGGTCGGAGGAATCGATCTCGATTACGCCGTCGGCTTTTTTGAGCGGGGCGTATTTGCGCGTGGAGTCCATCCGGTCGCGGGCGAGGAGCGAAGCCTTGACGTCCTCTTCGCTCTGGTTGGCAATCCCCTTCTCGACCTCCTCCTTTTGGCGGCGGCGGGCGCGAGCCTCGGCCGACGCGGTGAGGTAGAAGCGGTTGGGGGAATCGGGAAAGACGGCGGTCGTGATGTCGCGCCCCTCGACGACGAGATCGCCGAACTTGACAAGCGAGCGCAAAAGCGCGGTCACGGCGTCGCGCACTTCCTTCACCGTAGCGACCTTGGAGGCGTGGGCGTTGATCTCCGGGGTGCGGATGCGATTGCCAGGGAGTTCGCCGTCCACATAATAGGCGATCGAGCCGTTTTCGGGACGGCACTCGATTTCGACCGCGGGCGCGAACGCGGCGACTGCCGCGGGGCTGGAGGTATCGACGTTCTTCGCGAGCGCCTGCCAGGTGTAGATACGGTAAAGTGCGCCGGAGTCCACATGCAACATGCCAAGCCGCTCGCCCACGATGCGCGATACCGAAGATTTGCCGGCGCCTGACGGGCCGTCGATTGCGATGATTCTAGCCATTACAATATCTCCTGATAGATTGTCAACGCCATGTAGGCGACCAAAGCGAGAACCCAGACAAAGCCATGCAAACGCCCGATGCGCCCCCTGAAGCCGAAAACGGCAATCGAAAGCGAAACGGCGAGCATCGCCGGCAAGTCGCGTAGATACACGGAAGCCGAATAGTCGCGCGCACCATGGAAAACGGAAGCCAGCCCGACGACCACCAGCGTGTTGAAAATGTTCGAGCCGATGATGTTGCCGAGGATGAAACCGGTCTCATTGCGCCGTGCAGACTGGATCGCGGCGGCAAGTTCCGGGAGCGAGGTGCCCACCGCGACGATTGTAAGGCCGATCATAAGCTCGGAAACGCCCATCTTGCGGGCGAGATTCACCGCGCCCCACACGAGGACGTGCGAAGAGCCCACGAGCACCGCGAAGCCAAGGACGAGCTTCGCGAACGCCACGGAAAGCCGACCGGAAAATTCGCCGGAATCCACTTCAGCCGAGTCCTTGCTGAAAACGCAGTAGAGCGGGAAAACGATAGCGAAGACGAGCAAAAGCGCCAGCGCCTCGAGACGCGAAAGCTGCTTGCCGCCACGATACAGAAACAAGAGCGAAACTGCGGTTATCGCCGAGAGCAAAAGCCCCGCGAACAGAGCGGTCTTGCGCTTCACCGCCATCGGCGCGATCAGCGCCGCAACGCCGAGGATGCCGGCGATGTTGAATATGCAGGAGCCGTATGCGTTGCCGAGCGACAGATTCGCACGGTCGCCGATCCCCGCCATAAGGCTCACGCACAACTCCGGGGCGGAAGTCCCGAACCCGATAATCACCATGCCGATGATGAACGGCGACAGCCTGTAGCGCCTTGCGACCATCGCCGCGCCGTCCACGAAGATGTCCGAGGACCGTTCCAAAAGGAAAAATCCAAGGCCCAGGAGGACGAGCGCGACGATTGTCGATGTTTCTGGATACATGGCGGAGGATTACTTTCTGGTGCAGGTCTGGCCGTCCTTGGAATCCTTGACAGCGTAGCCGAGGGCGGCGATTTCGTTGCGAATGCGGTCGGACTCCGCCCAGTTCTTTCCGGCACGGGCCTTGGCGCGTTCGTCGAGCAGCTTCTTCACCTCGTCCGGCAAATCCTCGCTCTTCTTCTCGCTCTGGCCGAAGAAAATGACGCCCAGAACCTTGTCCATCCTGCGGAAGATGTCGAGCACCGCTCCGCCGCCATGCGCGTTCGTGTCGCGCACAAGCGCGAAGAGCGCGGCGAAAGCACCGGGGATGTTGAGGTCGTCGTTGACTGCGGCGGCAAAATCCTCAAGGTGCTTCTTCGCCCAGCCGGGAGCCTCGCCTTCCGTCGCGAGCGCGACCGAGCGATCGATGCGCTCCAGGGATTTGCGTGCGTCTTCGAGCGCGGAGAATGCAAAATTGAGCCCGCTGCGGTAGTGCGCATTGATGAGCACATAGCGGATTTCGCGCCCGGTCCAACCCTTCTCCAGCAAATCGCGGAGCGTGAAGAAGTTGCCGGCGGACTTGGACATCTTCTCGCCGTTCACGCGCAGATGGGCGCAATGCATCCAGGTTCTCACGAACTCCCTGCCGGTGGCGGCCTCGGCCTGGGCGATCTCGTTTTCGTGATGAGGGAAAAGGTTGTCGATGCCGCCGGTGTGGAGGTCGAACGTCTGGCCGAGATACTTCATGCTCATCGCGGAGCATTCGATGTGCCAGCCGGGGCGGCCGCGGCCCCACGGAGAATCCCAGCCGACTGGGCCGTCGGATTCCTCCCACGCCTTCCAGAGCGCAAAGTCGCCGACGTTTTCCTTGTCGTATTCGTCGGCGGCGCAGCGTGCGCCGGTCTGCTGATGATCGAAATCGATGTGCGCAAGTTTTCCGTAGCCCGGAAATTTGCGCACGCTGAAATACACCGAGCCGTCATCGGACTTGTAGGCGATGCCCTGTTCGACGAGCTTTTCGATGAGCGCGATCATTTCGGGGATGTGGTCGGTCGCGGCTGGATACACCTCGGCAGGCTCGATGTTGAGCTTCTTGAGATCCTCGAAGAATGCGTCCTTATAGGTTTGCGTGTAGTCGCGCAACGCCACCTTGGCGGCGTTCGCGCCCCGGATTGTCTTGTCGTCGACATCGGTCAGGTTCATCACCTGCTTGACCGTCATGCCGTTGAACTCTATCGCCCTGCGAAGGATATCCTCGAACGTATAGGCGCGGAAGTTTCCGATGTGCGCAAAGTTGTAGACGGTAGGCCCGCAGGTATAAAGGCGGATTTCGTTGCCGACGAGAGGCGAAAGCTCTTCGTTGCGTCTGGTTAGGGAATTGTATACTTTCATGGTTTCATTTCGCTTCTGTACTTGTTCACGGTGCGGCGGGCGATCTTGAAACCCTCGGAGTTGAGTAGTTTCGCGACACGCGCGTCGGAAAGCTTGCGCAGATCCGGATTCTGCATGATCTCCGCGAATCGACGACGGCAAGAATCGTCGCTCACGGAAAAGAAATCCTTGAGCCTGACGAGTCCGCACGGCCCGCGCAGATATTTCCGCTCTGCGGCGCGGGAGACGGTGGAGCGATGGCAATTCGCCGCCTCCGCCACCTCCTTCATCTTCAGCGGCTTCATCTCGCCGCGCTTCATGATGTATTCGCTTTGGCGCTCGACGATTATCCTGGCAAGCCGCTCGAGCGTCGAAAACCTGTTCGCGACGGAGAACTGCAGATCCTTGACATGCTTGACCATGGCCTTGGCGTATTCGCGCACCTCGGGATCCTGGGAGCGGTCGGCGGCAAGATTTGCATACGCACTGGAGATGCGGATTTCCGGAATATTCCCGCGCTCCACGCTCATGTTGCCGTTTTTGTCGACGATGATGTCCGGGACGATGTAATCAGGACGCGCCGAGGAATATTTGAGACCGGGCTTGGGGTCGAGGCACGCGAGCACCCTCGCCGCCGTAACCTGCAGATCCGGGGTGAGTTTGGCCTTGCCGGCGAGAATGGAGTCGATCTCCCCGATCACCTTGGCGGCAAGTTCTCGGTCGGCCTTGGGGATCCGGTCGAGCTGGGCCATGTAGCACTCTGAGAGCGTCCGTGCGCCGCATCCGACCGGATCGAGCGTCATCACCAGCGCTCTCGCCCTTTCGCCTTCTCCGTCGAGTTCGCCGCCTGTGTACCGGCCGTTCTCGTCAAGATCGCCGATTATCTCCAGCGCCTTGTCGCGCAGCGCGCCTTCCACGCCGGAAATCGCGAGCTCCCGCGATAGGTGTTCGTAGAGCGATTCCTCAGCCGCCCGGTTCTCGAAAAGAAAGGAGTTGTCGCCGGAGAGGGACGCGGCGCGCTCCGGCGCCCAGCCGGGCGGCAGGTCGAACTTGCAGTCTGCAAGCGCGGGATTCGTATCGATCTGCTTTTTGAGTTCTTCGTGCAGATCCTTCAGCGGCAGGCGCAGCAGGTTCAGCCCCATCGCCATCCGGTAGCCAGGACGCATGCGCTGATGATGGCCGAGCGCGATTCGCGGAGCAAGTGTCAGCGCCATGGCTTTTTCTTGTCGTGCGCCTCGGATTCCGCATGGCGCTTGGTTACCAGCACGGGGCGCGTATAGCCGTTCTTGGCCAGATAGCCCATGAGCGAACGCGCAGGGGTGAGATTGGTGACATCGCCGTCGATCCGGATGTATATCGTGCGCGTCTTGGGAACCTCGAGGTCGGTCAAGGCGGCAAGGATGCGCTTCGGGGTCGTCGGCTGGTCGTTCACATAGAAGCCGGTCGTCTTCACCTCGATCGAAGGATCCTTGGCGTCGAGTTCCAGAACCGGCGTCGTGGAGGCGCAGCCGGCAAGCAGAACGAGCAATGGAAGAAACTTACGCACGCGCCAAAAGAAGTTTCTCCACCCGCTCCGCATCTTCGGGGGTGTCCACGCCGATTCCTTCGTCGGCGGTGCGCACGATGGCGATTTTCGCGCCCATGTAGAGTGCGCGGAGCTGTTCGAGTTTTTCGGTCTTCTCGAGTTCGCACTGAGGCTCGCGGATGTAACGCTTGAGGAACGCGCCGCGGTAGGCGTAGATGCCGAGGTGGCGCACGTAGAGCCCGCTGGCGAGATCCGGCGCATGGTCGCGGTCGCATGGGATCGGGGCGCGGGAGAAATAAAGCGCGGAGTCATTCTTGTCCATGACCACCTTGACCACAGTCTTGGCGGCGAAGTCCGCTTCGCTCTTGATTGGCGTGACGGCGGTCGCCATGTCGAAAGCCGCGCTGAGCTTCAGTTTGAGCGCCAGTTCGTCGATGAGCGCCGGATCGATGAGCGGCTCGTCGCCCTGGATGTTGACGAGGATGTCGTCATCGGCGAAGTCGCCTGCGGCGCAGGCGATGCGGTCGGTACCGGAAGGCAACTCCGAAGGAGTCATTGCCGCCTTGCCGCCGTACTGGATCACGGCATCGGCGATGCGCTGATCGTCGGTTGCGACCAGGACTTCGTCGAGCGTCTTGGCCTTCTTCACCGCTTCGACCACCCACGCGACGAGCGGCTTGCCCGCGAGCATCGCCAAAGGCTTGCCGGGGAACCGGCTGGATCCGAATCTGCTGGGGATTATTCCGTATGTCTTCATTTATCTCCCTCCTCGACCTTGACCTTCATAAAGAAGATGCGGCGGTAGATCTCGATTCTCCGCAACTGGCGCTCCAGCGACCACAAGACGAACCGCCACTTCTGCTTGAACTTGAAATGCGCCGGAAGCCCCGGATCGAAATTCTCGAACCGGTCGCGCAAGGTGGAAAGCTGCCAGGCCATCGCCTGAGTGCGGAACTCGAAGCCTTCCATGAAGCGGTCTGCAAGCTCGTACATCCCCACCTTGTGCTTCCTCTGGAACTTCTTGAGGCTGTGCGCATAGAAGCCCATGTAGTAGTTGGCCATGTTGCGCAGGTTTTCATCGGTGAAATCGATGCACGGCCAGCCGAATGCGCCGCGGATCGAGCAGGTGGCCACCGCCTTGGGCATGATGCGCTGCTGCATGTTGTTGTATTCGAACTCGTAGATTTCCTTCTCCCCGAAAAGCGGAGTTTCGGTCGCGGAATCGAATTTCTTCATCACCATGTTCTGCGCGGCGGCATCGCCCATGAGCATCGCGAGCGCAAGGACAGCCTCGGTCTCTTCGACATTGGAGTCCTCCATCGAAGTGAAGTAGTTCGCGGGAATGGATTCAACCGGCTCGCCTTCGCAGCGCGAACGGATGTAGTAATCCAGCGGACGCGAACTGAACTCGCCGCGGCGCCGCAAAAGCATGTACCACGGCAGATTCACGCCAAGCGCCTTGAGCGCACCGATGCGCGCAATCACATACTGGCCGTAGCCGCGCTGCCGCTGGATGATGCGCTTCTCGATAAGCGACTGCGGCAGGGGGCGGATGTTCGTGGTGAAGACAACCTCGCGCGTCTTGCCCTGGCCGATCGGCAAATCGGATTCGTCGCCCTTGGCGTGCAATTCGTAGACGTTGACCGACGTGAGCACTTCGTCCTTGGAAAGAATGATGCGCAGATTGGAAATGAGAATCTTGGTGCGGTCGTCGATGCCGGGGTGGAAGGCAGGGACGCCTTTTGCGTAGGTCGCACCCGGCAGGGCGGTGCGGCGGTCGTCGAACGCCAGTGAAGAGCCGTCTCCAACTACCGAATACACCTCGCCGGAAACGTGCATGTACAGCGATTCGATGTAGGCGTGAGCCTCGGGATCCTTGTATTCGCGCTGGGTGAGCAGCGACTCGTAGAGCGCAAGTATCCCGTTCACGCGCTTTACAATGTGCTCCTGCGAAATCTTCGCGAGCACGATAGATTCCATGAGCTTTTCGAGCTCCGGCACTATCCTGTCCATGCCGACGCCGCGCGCCAGCCCGAACAGTTCCACCTCGTGGTGCCCGCGGTACTTGGGCATGCGCACGAACGAATAGCGGTTGCCCTCGTGGATCGCCACCATCTCCTTGAGCCCGTCGATGAACTTCGGGAGTTTTTCTGGATCCAAGGCCAACTCCGCGAATTTCTTGAATTCGGGATAGGTGAGGAAATGCACGCCGCGCGAGGAATGGTAATAGCGCAGTTTCGTGCCGATGCGCTTCTTGGACGCTTCGAGCGCAAGTTTCATGCCGGTCTCGGTCCAGGCCAGCGGCTTGACGCGCCACTCCTGACCGAGCGAACGGTAGTGCTCTAGCGTTATCTCGTTGCGGTCGAGCATGATGATGTCGTTCAAGGCGAACCGCCCGGTCTTGAGAAGCCATTCATCCGATGCGAAGAGCTGGCGCGAAGCGACGTCGCGCTGGGATATCTCCAGCACTCCGTTCACGATGTTCGCGCAGAGGATATGCTTCATCAGCGTCTCCTCGCGCACTTCCGGCTTCAAATGGGAAAGTTTCCAAAATCTGCCGTCGAGGATTGGGAACGCCGCGACCGAGTGGTTTCCGGTAGTGATCGTCATCACCATGCCCTTGGCGCGGCGGCGCAAATGCTCCTTGGGGATTATGAGCACGGACGGCCGCACGGCGAGATGGTTGTGGATGCCGTCTTCGAAAATAAAGGTATCTTCGCCAAGGTCGTATGCGCGGAACGTGCGTTCCTTGCCCATGGCGAGCGTCTTCACGCGTCCGGGGCGGCACTTCCCGGTCTTGCGCACCTTCGCGATGAAAAGGCGGAAACTATTCATGTCCGCTCTCTCCGCCTTTATGACCGGCCTCCACGGCGATCAAATCCTCCGCCAGCGCCGCCAGGGCGTCGAGCCCGGCGTCATCCGCCGCCGACAGCAGATTCTCCAGAGCCGGCAGAAAATATTTCGCGAATTCAGTCTTGCCCACGGATGCAAGCCGACCATACGCGCCGAGGCACTGCACCAGACGCTGGCACGCCGCGAACGGCAAGGCCTCGACAATCCCGTCGTCGCCCGCAGTCTTGGCGTACAGCAACGCGAGCTTTTGCCGCGAATCGTCGTCAAGTTTTATGTAGGGATCGTACAATAGCGAGGCAAGATCGTACGCCGCAGGGCCTTTGCGCATGCCCTGATAGTCGATTATCGCCATCGCGCCGTCCTTGTTCCAAAGAATATTCGTCGACTGGAAGTCGCGGTGCACGAGCGCGAGCGGAAGCGCGAGCAGCATTTCCTCGACCTTTGCGAGATCGGCCTCTACCTCCGGCGGCAGCTCGCGAAGATAGCGCACGGAAAGGCAGTGTTCACGGAAGAGTTCGCGCTCCCAGCGATAGAGCGCGGCGTCGAATGGCGGATTCAAGAATCCTTCTTCAAACTCGCAGCGCCCAAGCGCATTGAACTTGGCGAGCGTCTCCACGACTTTTATGTAGCGGTCGAGCGAGAAGCCCGGCTCGCCGCACCAGGACATGACGAGCGTCTTTTCGCCCTTCAATTCCGCCTTCAGCTCCGGGACGGGAATTCCATGACCGGCGAGGAAACGCGTATGCCTGGCATAGAGCGCGTTTTCGGCGCGACGGGAATCGTCGTAGATTATCGCGACGCTATCGCAATTGCGGAAGAACACGCGCTCGCTGCCACGCGCACCGAGGAAAGTGACCGGCGCGGGGAATACTGACGCCGCCGCCTTCAATTGCGGGATATCCGCAAAGCCGTTGCCGTCGTCGGAATCGTTGATGGCGATATATGAGTCTATCGTGCCGGCGTCGGTCCAGAGCATGTCCGGGACTTCCACGGCGCGGACAAACCGGCTCTGCATCATAGCCTTTTCATACGCCTGGACGATCGTGGAAAATCCTTGCGGCTCGACGAAATCTAGAATTTTGCCGGAGACTGCGGCGAAACCAAGATATGTAAAGGTTCCGTCCACTCCCCGGTCGGGCGAATTCCAGCAAGTGACAAATCCCGATTCCGGCTCCACCTCGATCGTGCGCGGCCCCAAGACGGAACTAACGAGCGCGGATGCAATCGCGCCATCGAGTTTGAAGAGCCCGGCCGACAACTTGTCCGTATCGAGCACGATATCGCCATTGACGAGATAGAAATCATCGCCGCCCAGCCAGTCGCGCAGCGGATTCAACACTCCGCCAGTTCCGAGAATCTCCGGCTCGAATGAAACCCGGCACCCGTTCCCGCGCGCAAACTCCTCGACCTGTTCGTGCAGATAGTGGCAATTGACGGTTATGTCCTCCACGCCCAGCGAGCGCAGCGCTTCTACAATCCGCTTGAGCATCGGCTCGCCCCAGACGGGCAAAAGCGGCTTGGGCACGGAGCACGTCAGGGGACGAAGCCTCGTCCCCAGTCCCGCCGCCAAGACTATCGCTTTCTTTATCACCGGTATTTTACGTGTTGCCGCTGCGAGCGCATCTTCGGCTCTTCAAGATAGAGCGAATACCACTGGTCGCCAAGTCCGCTGTTGCTGAAGTGCGCCAGACGCTTGTTCATGAGTAGTTCGTGGTTGCGCTTCAAGGTGGCGTCATCGGATTTCTTCAGCGCCTCGGTGAGCGTCTTGAAGGCGCTCTCGCCATCGTCTCCGCCCTTCTTCACCTGCATCCACGACATTGCCGCCGCGAGGAGCGTGCCGCCGTTGTAGCCCGTTTTGCGAATCGCCTTGCGGTAGACCTTCTCAATCTCCGCGAGCGTCGCGCCGGTTGCGTACATCCGCGCCATTTTCATTGCGGCGGTCGTGGGATCAACGATCAAGGCCTTGGGAAGCAGCCTGTCCACCGCCTTGAAATCCTTGATCATCCAATTGAGCTGCAATTGCGCCGTGGCCATCTGGCGGTCGATCATCGGCACGAAGAAGCGGTATTTCCCGAGGACTTGCGTTTGCGCGAGCGCTTCGCGAACGAATACCTTCGTATCCTCGAAGATTTCGTGCTGCGCCGCCTTCATGGAAGACGGCGGACGCATCTGCCAGCGACGCGTCTTCTCATGAAGCCTCTTCTGTCCATTCTCGAGAATCCCCTGCACGGAAGCCATGTCCCGCTTCACCTTGCGCTGCAAGAAAAGCCCAAGCCCGATCTGCCCGGCGAGCAACCCGGCGATGCCGCAGAACACCGACCATCCGCGCCCCCACTCAAGACCCCAATACGCGCCGGAAAAACATCCCGCGCCAATTCCGATCGCAATCAAAACCGTTATCATTTTCTCGTCTTCCTGTCTATCTCTACTTCTTCCGCGTAAGCGTCCTCAACCCCCTTGACGGACTCCAACCCCGAAAGCGGAATCTTTACGTATCCTTCATACGCCTTGTCGCCCGCAAGTCCCTTGAGCGAGAACGCAATCTCGTCCGGCGTACCGGGGACGCGCCCGATGATATCCACCGTCGTCCCGCGGTAAAGGTTGCGCAACAGCGACGGATACGCCTCTGCCTGCACATCCGACGCAAACACGACGCGAAGGTCGGTCAGCACCGGCATCTTGAAGCGATTGGCGAAAACATCGATGTCGTTGCCCGCATTCTCGCGCTGGCGGCGGAAGAATCCCTCTTTGTAGATCATCGACTCGCCGCGGTTGCCGCGCGTCAAGACATCGATGAGTTCTTTGTTCGCACTGCCCTTTACGCCATACATGTAGACGGAGATCAGCCCGTCGTTGAGCGAAGAGAAGCGCGAGAGTATCTGCGCCGTCTCGCTGACGCCGGCATTGGCGTCGCCGTCCGTGACGACGAGCGCAATCAGCGGACGCTTCGGGTCGCGCGGCAGCGTGAGGACGGACTTGATCACGCCAAAGACATCGGTCCATCCGTGCAGAACCCGGTTGTCCAGCCACTTCTCCGCGCGATTGAATGAAATCGCGTCGCACGGCTGCCAAGAATTGAACGCATACTGGAACTTGTCGCTGAAGGCCACAATGTTGAACCTGTCGCCGGTGTTCGTGCCGTTTACCATGAGCCGCTTGATCGCGTCCTTGACCGACGCAAGACGGTCGCGACCCACGGACGGCGACGTATCGATGAGGATTACGAAATCCTTGGCGACGATCGGCAAATCCTGCTTGGGCGCGACTCGCACGCGGAAGTAGGTGTATCCATCCTTGACTTGGCGCTCGGCTGCGAAGTCTACCGCTTCGTTGATGTCGATGGCGTCATAGTCGTCGATCAGTTCTCTCACCGCCGCCTTTTCCGCCTCGACCAGCTTTTCGTTTACTTCCGTCGAGACCGCATCCTGAGGCTTGAATTCCGGCACCTTGTCCTTTACGAGCTGCTCGGGGTCTTCCTTGGCGGTCTCCGGCGCACTGTCCGCGATTTCCATATCGGGAATCGTTTCGTCAGGCACGACAACCGGTTCGCTTTCCATCTCGATTTCAAGTTTGGGCGTCACCTTCGCAACCGGCGGCGGCGTTTCAAACTGGACTTTGAACTCAAGGTTTCTGCCGGTGCTCGCGGAAAATTCAATCGGCGGAATATCGAAGACATTAGGCGCCTCGATGATCTTGTAGCTTTCGAGTTCACGCGATATTTCGCTGGGCTCGGGCGCGGCAAGCTGCGCATTGTCGTCCAGCGGGACATTGTTCATCGCGCTCAGCGCAGAGAGTTTGAGTATCTCCTCTTCGTCGATCTCCGGCGCGTCCTTGCGCGCTTCTTCATCTTCGACGAGGCTCATTTCGGTAAGTTCTCCCGGCGGCGGCTCTTCGCGCTGCACCGTGTTGACATGGCGTTTGACGCGCGCAAGTCCGCGGGCGACCGACGTCATGACCTTCGGACGCGCCCAGATCATCGTCGCCACATGCGCGGCGAGCGAGATGATCAGCGCGGCTATGATGATGTCTCTGCGGCTCATTTCGCTTCCTCCAGCATCCTCTGTGCCTCGGCGGCGAACGGAGTGCGGTCGAAGAGCGTCGCCACCACCGTCGCGTAGCCTACCGCCGTCTCCTTGTCGCCCTTGCCCGCCGCAACCTTCGCGAGGCCTAGATACGCCTCGGCGCGCGCCAGCACATCCTCCTTGTTCAGATCCACCGCCTTGACGAGCGTCTTCTCCGCACAATCGAATTCGCCATTGCCGACCTCAAGCATGCCCAGCCGCAAAACCGCCGCAGGCAACTCGTCGGTCTCCACGAGTTCCGCGTCCGCCCTGCGGTATGCGTCGATCGCCGCCTGATAGTTCTTCTCCGCCTCTTCGATATGCCCCAGAAGCGCCCAGCCGGCCTGGCGCCACTCGGGCGACTCCGAATCCGCAAGCGCCTTGGCGCATTCCTTGGAGTCGATCAGCTTGCCCACCATGAGCGCTTTCTTGGCGCTCATCCGTTCGGCCGCGCCGCTGGCGACGAGCTCGCGGTATCTCGCCTTGGCCTCTTCGATTCTCCCGGAGTTGTAATCGTGGTCGGCGATGATTAGCTTCGCCTCGCGGGTCATGTCCAGCGAAATCCCGCCTTCGATCGCTTCCTTCAAAAGCGCCACGCCTTCCTCCACATGCTCAAGCTGCACCGACGCAATGCCGCGCCAATACTTCGCCTCTGGTATCCGGCGCGGTTCTAGTTTGTTGCCCAGCGCCTCCTTGAGCGCGAGATCGGCGGCATTCCAGCGCCGCTCGCGCAGATCGATCATCGCCTTCAAGTACATGGCCTCGGACGCCTCTTTGGTTCCGGGGAAGCGGTCCGCCACCGCGATATATTCCCTCATCGCGTCATCGACGCGCCCGGCCCGCTCGTATGCCCACGCAAGCCGCAGGCAATCCGACGCCATGCCGCCGAGCTTGGCGCCGCGCTGCGCGGCATCGACCATCTTCGCCATGTCTCCGGCCTTTTCCGCCTCGCCGAACTCCAGCCTCGCGAGCGGCAGTTCCGCCTCGTTGCGGTAGCGGCCAGCCGGATACTTCTGCAGATAATCGCGAAAATCCTTGAGCGCCAATTCATTCTCGCCCAGCGCATAGTGCGACGCGCCGGTCAGATAGGCCGTATCGTCGCTCTCTTCCTGCACGCAAAGCGCGAGGGTGTCGGTATACTTGCCCTGCATGTAGTCGCACCAGGCGCAGATCTTGATTACGTCTTTCTCGTATTTGCCGCCGGGATAGGACCTCAAATAGCGATGCAAAAGATTTCCGGCGTCGCGGTACTTCTTGTCCGAGTAGCTCGTCGCGGCGGCAAGATAGAGCGCGTCCTCCGCGAACTTCCTGCTGTCCTCGTCATGCCCGAAGGCGATGCCGGTCAAAAGTTCCACGGCGTCGCGCTTTTCCTTGGCATTGCCGGACGACGCGAGAATCGACGCGCGGCGCAGCTTCGCGTGCGGCGCGTATTTGCCGTTGGGGTCGAGCTTGATCGCCCGCTGGAGTTTTTCCGGGTCGTTGTCGTCGAGCGCGAGATAGTAAAGCGCGGCGGCGCGGATGTCGGCAGGCGAAGAGTCCGAATCCAGCAAAAGAAGCTCCGTACGGCGCGTCTCGCCTGCAACCGCCAAGGCCGACATCAACCGCGCCTGGCTCGCATGCTTGGAATTGGGATACTTCTTCAGCAACACCTGGTAGTACCTACGCGCGTCCGTCTGGTTGTCCTGGGCGCGGCGGCACTCGGCAAGCCTGAACAACAGACCGTCGTTCACCTGCTCGCCAGACCGGTACAATGCCTGGTATTCCTTGAACGCGGTGGCGTAGTCGCGCTGGTTGAACCGGCGGTCAGCCATCGCCAGCCGGTCGGCCGGCGTAATCGCCATCGCGGCGAGGAATATCGCGGAAACGACGCTCACTGCTCTCCTTCGGTCGCCAGCGAGAAATTCCAGACGTCCGCCTCGCGGCAGGTGTCAATCACCTCGACGAGCGATTCGTACTTCACTTCCTTGTCGGCGCGGATGATGACCGGCTGGCCGGGATAGAACTTGGAAATCTTCGACAGGCGCGACTTGAGCTCCGAAAGCGGCATGTCGCCGCCGTTGACCCGCACTTTGCCCTCTTTGGTGAGGTTGACGATGATCTCGCCCGGAAGCCGCTCGGGCTCCTGGGCGGTCTTGGCGTTGGGGAGCTTGATCGAAATTTCGCTCTCCCACTGCGAAAAGACGCTCACCGTCACGAAAAAGCACAGCAGCAGGAAGATGACGTCCAGCATGGAGGTCATCGCCAGCGCCGGCGCTTTGCCGCCGCGTTTTTCAGTCTTGAACTTCACTGCAAGCCTCCTCGAGTTCGGCGATGCGCTTCTGGCAGCGGCGGCGCAGCAGCGCGTAGAAGCACAGTGCGGGAATCGCCACCACAAGACCGAAGATCGTCGTCACGATCGCCTGCGAGACGCCCTGCGCGAGCACCACGGGCTTGGCGCCGGCCGAAACGTCGCTCGCAATGCCGCCGAACGCGCGGAACATGCCGAGCACCGTACCCAAAAGCCCCACCAAAGGCGCGATCGCCGCCACGTCCGCAAGCCATTCGACCGCCGCGAACGCACGCGCCGCGATCCTGCCGCCGGCCGCCTCGCGGTCCTTCGCCGCCATCACGCGGTTGTAGGCCGACTTCAAAAACACGAAGCGGCTCTGCGCAATCCACAAATACAGCACGACCGCAAGGCCGAAAACGCTTATCCCGGCCAATACCCACATCAAAGGTCCGCCGTAATTCCAGGCTTGTTCGAATGTTATGTCGTTCATCATTTTTCGTTTACTCCTTGATAGTCCCTTTCAAAACCGCGATAAACGCGCTCTGCGGCACGTTCACGTGGCCAAATTCCTTCATCCGCGCCTTGCCGCGCTTCTGCTTCTCCAAAACCTTCATCTTGCGCGTCACATCGCCGCCGTACAGCTTTGCAAGCACGTCTTTGCGGAACGGACGGATGTCCTCGCGAGCGATTATCTCCTTGCCGATCGCCGCCTGCACCGGAATCTTGAACTGGTGCGGCGGTATCGCCTCCGAAAGCGCCTTGCACATCTGGATTCCGCGCGAACGCGCCTTGTCGCGGTGGACCATCGTCGCAAATGCGTCCACCGTCTCCCCGTTGAGGAGGATGTCCATCTTCACTATGTCCGACACCTGATATCCCGCAGGCTCGTAGTCCATCGACGCATATCCGTGCGAAACCGACTTCAGCGTATCGTGGAAGTCGATCAAAATCTCGTTGAGCGGCAATTTGCAGTGGAGCATCACCCGCTTCTGGTCTATCGTCTCGGTTCCCTCCACGAATCCGCGCCGGTCCATCACGATGCGCATCACATCGCCGATCGACTCCGACGGCGTAATGATGCGCGCCTTGAGGATAGGCTCGGAAATCGTCTCGAGCGCGGAAGGATCTGGCATCTGCAAGGGGTTGTCAAGCTCGCGCTCTTCACCGTCTTTCATCTTCAGCTTGTAGATGACGCCCGGCGACGTGGTGATGATATCAAGCCCGAACTCCCGCCGCAGCCGCTCCTGCACGATCTCCATGTGCAAAAGCCCAAGGAATCCGCACCTGAACCCGAATCCCAGCGCCAGCGAGCTTTCGTGGTGGAAAGTGAACGCGCTGTCGTTCAAATGCAGTTTCTCCAGCCCCTGCTCCACCTTCTGGAATTCGTCCGTGGACATCGGATAGATGCCGCAGAAAACGGTGGGGTGGATGTCGTGGAAGCCGGGCAGCGGATCGTCCGCGCCCAGCTTCGCCGTCGTCACCGTATCGCCAATCTTGATTTCGCTCGGGTCTTTCACGGTTCCGACTATATACCCTACCTGCCCGGCCTCGAGTTTTTCGACCGGCTTTTTGTTGGGCGAGAAAATCCCGACTTCATGGACCGCAGTCGTCACGCGGCTGCCCATGAAAACGACGCTCTGCCCCGCCTTGAGCGAGCCGTCCACCACGCGCACATAGGTTATCACGCCGCGGAATTCGTCGAAGACCGAATCGAACACCAGCGCCCGCAACGGTGCATCGATTCCGCGCGTTTCGGGCGGCGGAATGCGCTGGACGATCGCTTCCAGCACCGCTTCGCAGCCCTGGCCCGTCTTGGCGGAAACGAGCAGCGGATCGTCCATCGGAATCGCGAGGATATCCTCGATCTCGCGGCTCACTTCCGGCACGTTCGCCCCGGGCAGATCCACCTTGTTCAGGACCGGCACTATCTCCAGTTTCGCGTCCTGCGCGAAATACGTGTTCGCCACCGTCTGCGCCTCCACGCCCTGCGCCGCGTCCACCACCAAAAGCGCGCCTTCGCACGCCCCCATCGACCGGCTCACCTCGTAGGCGAAGTCCACGTGTCCTGGCGTGTCGAGCAGATTGAAGAGGTATTTTTTGCCGTCCTTCGCCTCGTACTCCATCGAAACCGGATGCGACTTGATCGTTATCCCGCGCTCGCGCTCGAGATCCATCGCGTCCAGCGTCTGCTCCTTGAGCTCGCGCTGCGATACGGCATGGGTGAGCTCGAGTATCCGGTCGGAAAGCGTCGTCTTCCCATGGTCCACATGGGCGATGATGCAGAAATTCCGGATGTTCTCGAGCGTCGCCATCACTTGCTCCGCACTGCCGCCGCCGCGCCGCACGCCCCGTTTCTCCTTATTATCCACATCTGGACGATGCTCAACACCTGGCTCAGCGTCCAGTAGAGCGACAGCGCCGACGGGAAATTGTAGAACATCACCAGCATCATCACCGGCATCATCACGATCATCATCCGCTGCTGGTTCTTGTCTCCCGCCTGAGGCGTGAGCGCACTCTGTAGCGCCATCGTCGCCGCCATCAGAATCGGCAGAATGTTGAGCCCGCCGAACGGCAGGACGTCCGCAAAAAGCCCTTCGGGTTCGGAAAGATCCGCAATCCACAGAAACGAGGCGTAGCGCAGCTCGACCGCACTGCGCAAAACGTTGAAAAGCGCAATGAACACCGGAATCTGCACCAGCATCGGCAGGCACGACGAAAGCGGATTCACCTTATGCTCGCGGTAAAGGCGCATCGTCTCCTGTTGCAGCCGCTGCGGATTGTCCTTGTATTTCGCCTGGACTTCCTTCATGAGCGGCTGGATTTCCTGCATCTTCTTCATCCCGACCGTCGACTTGTGCGTCAACGGCCAGAACAACAGCCGCACGAGAATCGTCAGCAGGATGATCGCGACGCCGTAATTGGGGATCCAGCCGTGGAAAAGGTTGAGCGTCCAGACGATCGGGTAGCAGATCCAGCGCCACATCCCGAACTCCATGACATCGCGCATTCCGAGTTCCGACAGCAACGCCTGCTTCTTCGGTCCGATGAAGAACACGCACTTCGCCTCCCCGCCCGCATCATCCATCGCCGCCCGCACCGCCACCGATTCCGGACGATACTTCGCGCTCGCCGTGTCGCGCGCCACCGTCGTCGCAAATCCAGTCACCCTTGCCGACGTCTCGCACAGCGCCGCCACGAAAAACCGGTTCTTCAGCGCAATCCAGCCAAAGTTGCCGCCAATCTCGATCGCCGGAGAATTCTTCGGCATCCCGGCAGCATTCGCACTGCCCGAGCACCCTCCCGACGACCCCGCGAGATACCCCTTCAAGGGATCGGTTTCCGAGTAATGCACCACATGCGGCTTTTTGCCGCCCAAATCCCATGCGTCTACCGACAATATGTCGTTCTTGCTCGACCCCATCGACACCACGCCGAGCGAAATGCTCCCCGTTCCCTGACTTCTCCCTGCAATCTCCACCCTGTATCCGTCCAGCAGCGTCACGGTGCGTTCGCCTGCGGCACTGAAAAACTTCGCCGTCGTGCCGTCAACGGCCACCGACTCGTATTCCATCTCTCCCGCGCCCAGCGGCGAAAGCGAAAAATCGAACTTGTATGCGGGATTGTCCTCCGAAATCTCGCCGAGGTTCTGCGCATACTTCTTGAGCGTAGCGCTCTTGACGCCGCCGCCGTGCGTCGTCACTTCCAGACGCAACTCGTCATTCTCCAAAACCGCAGTCTGCTCCGCCGCCCGGTAGACTCTCGCCCCGTAATCGAAAGATCGATCAATCGAAGAATCGGAAAATTTCTCCCCCGTCTCGACCTCCGTAGCCTTGGCGCAGGAGGTTTCCCGACTTCTCCCCGCGGCCGCCGCCGTATCATTGCGCCGCGCCGCATCCGCCGCCGCATCGTTCGTCACACCGCCGCGAAACCAAAACAGATACCCTGCAAGGATCACTCCCAGCAGAATCGCGATTATTTTCTCGTTCCTATTCATTCTTCCACTTTCCTCGCGGCGGCACCGGGTCGTAGCCGTGCGCACCGAACGGATGGCATCGCAGCAACCGCCACAGCCCCAGCAACAGTCCCTTTACCGCCCCATGCGTTTCGAGCGCACCGATCATGTAATTGGAGCACGTCGGTTCAAATCTGCAAGCGCCGCCCATCAACGGCGAGAGCGCAACCTGATATCCGCGCACCATCATGATCAGCACCTTGCGCATAGCCTCCGCATGTCTTCCATGACCTCGGCGAACTTCGCGCCTTTGATCCACGAACGCACCACGAAAACCCAGGCGGTATTCAACGGAGCCGCGCCGTCTTTCGCCAGCAGCCTGAACGCCTCGCGCACAAGACGCTTGGCCCGCGACCGCTCCACCGCAAGAGGCAATCCGCGCTTCGTGGCCACAACGCCGGCAAAGACCCCGCCGTTTCCGTCACCGCCAAGTTCCATGCGCCACGCAACCACATAGCGCCCCTTGCGGGAACGCCCAAGGTCGAAAACCCTTTTGTAGTCCTTCCCATGCAGTCGCGTGGCCATGGGACTTCAAGCCTGTCAAACCTGCGTCAGACGCTTGCGCCCCTTGGCGCGACGGGATGCGAGCACCTTGCGCCCGCCCTTCGTGGCCCTGCGCGCACGGAACCCGATTTTCCTTTTCCGCTTGATCTTCGACGGCTGCCATGTCATCTTCATTTTGGTCGTTCCTTCTTCTTTCTTTTGTTCAAAAATCCGCAGTTGGCGGCATTCAAATCCGCAATCGGCGGTATATTTTATTGTATTATACCATATTTGCGCCCACAAAATCAATACTAAAAATGCGCCGTCTCCTGTTCCCTGTTCCCTTCTTCCCCCGTTCCCAATTCCAGATTCCCTCCACTTCGTAGTCCAGCCCTCTTTCCTTCGTAGTCCAGCCCTCTTTCCTTCGTAGTCCATATCCCTCTACTTCGTAGTCCAGCCGCCTAGACTACGAAGTCTAGCCATCTAGCCTTGGCAGGCAGCCGCCGCGCAAAAGCGATTTCAAAAATAGCCACTGGACAGCGAAACGGAAATATGGTATAATACGCACCGTTCCAGCCATGAAAGAGACATTCAACAGGACGATAAACGTATTCGGAAGCACCTACTGGCGCCTCCACACCGCGTTTTCCGGCGCGTGGCGTCCGTCCTTTGGCTGATCAACCCCCAAAAAGGCATACAGCGACAAAAAAGCGGCCCCGCTCCTGAAAACGAGCGAGGCCGTTATGCCATACTACACCTTATACAAGACGCGGAGAACAACCAAAAATGAAAAAACTGACAAAAGACGAATACGCCCGGCGCGCGGCCGATGCCGACCGCGTGGCGGTGTTCGCGGAATTCCTCGCCGACCGCGAGACCCCGGTCGCGGCACTGTCGCGCCTTACGGCGGAAGATGGATTTTTGCTGGAGAGCGTCGCGGGCGGCGAAACGCGCGGACGCTACTCGTATCTCGGCATCGAGCCGTGCGGCCATGTCCATGGCGAAAACGCGCTCGACGAACTCCGTGCGCGCTTCGCCGCGATTCGCTACACTCCCGCCCCCGAACTGCCGCCCTTCCAAGGCGGCGCGGTGGGATATGTCGCGTATGACGCCGTCAAAATCTTCGAGCCGCGCCTCAAAACGAAGAGCGACGAAGATACGCCGCCCATGTTCTTCCTCGTCTGCGACAAGTTTCTCATCTTCGACAATGTGCGCGGCACGGTCACGATCGTCGTAATCGCAGACACCTCCCGCCCGAACGCATACGACGAGGCCATGGCGGAAATCGACCGCATCTATGCGAAGATGCTCAGCGCGGAATCGATCGCCCGCGTCGCCATGACGACAGGCGGCAATGAACCCGCCGCACCGCATGCGACCGCCGAATTCACCAGCGAAATGTCACGCGCGGAATTCTGCGGGATGGTCGCCAAATGCAAGGAGGCGATTGCCGCCGGCGAGGTGATCCAGATCGTCCCGTCCCAAAAGTTCCTCACGCACTCGGACGCGTCCGACCTCGCGCTCTACCGCGCATTGCGGATGATCAATCCTTCTCCCTACAACTTCTTCATGAGGCTCGGCGGCAAAACGCTGATCGGCTCGTCGCCGGAGGAACTCGCCAAACTCGACGGCCGCACCGCCTCCACCGCGCCGATCGCGGGGACGCGTCCGCGCGGCGCGACACCGGCGCTGGACGCCGAGCTTGAGCGCGAACTGAAGGCCGACGAAAAAGAGAACGCCGAACACGTGATGCTCGTCGACCTCGGGCGCAACGACCTTGGGCGCGTTTGCGAAACCGGCAGCGTCAAAGTCTCCGGCTTCGCCCATGTCGAGCGCTACTCGCACGTGATGCACCTCGTCAGCAATGTCACGGGAACGCTCGAAAAGCGGCACGACGCCTTCGATCTGCTCAAGGCCGCATTTCCCGCGGGAACGCTATCCGGCGCGCCGAAGGTCCGTGCGATGGAACTCATCGCCGAATTCGAGAAATCGCCGCGCGGCGTCTACGGCGGCGCCGCCGGCTACTTCTCGCTCACGGGCGACATGGACTTCGCGATCGTCATCCGCACGCTCCTCAAGGACGGCAACCGCCTCATGATGCGCGCCGGCGCGGGAATCGTGGCCGACTCCGATCCCGACAAGGAATACGACGAAACCGTCAACAAATCCAAGGCCGTGTTCGAGGCCGTAAAATTCGCGGAGGGACTGCAATGATTCTGATGATCGACAACTACGACTCCTTCACGTACAACCTCGTACAGATGCTGCGCGCGCTCGGCGCGGACATGAAGGTCGTCAGAAACGACAAGATCGACGTTCCCGGAATCGCCGCGCTCGCCCCGGAGGCGATCGTCTTTTCGCCAGGTCCCGGCAATCCCGATTCCGCCGGAGTGACGCTCGAAGCCGTCAAGGCCTTCGCAGGCAAGGTTCCGCTCCTCGGAATCTGCCTCGGCCACCAGTCTATCGCCCAGGCCTTCGGCGGACGCATCGTCCGCGCCCGGCGGCTGATGCACGGCAAGACGAGCCGCATCCGCCACGACGGCAAGGGACTGTTTGCAGGACTCGACCAGGGCTTTTCCGCGATGCGCTACCACTCGCTCGCGGTCGAGCGCGAATCGCTCCCGGATTGCTTTGAAATCTCCGCCGAAAGCGAAGACGGCGAAATCATGGGACTGCGCCACAAGACGCTGCCGATCGAATCGCTCCAGTATCACCCGGAATCCATCGGCACTCCGCAAGGCGTCAAGCAGCTCGCCAACTTCCTCGAGATCGCCACCGGGCGGCGGACGCGCAAGACGCTGCCGCAGTCGGTGCGCAAAGCGGTGATCGCGCACGCCCTTGACGGCGCAACGCCGGGCGAGGAGGAATCCGAAGGCTTTTTCGCATCCATTCTCGCGGGCGAAGTTGGCGAGCCGGAACTCGCCGCGTTCCTCACCGCGCTCGCGCGCAACCCCGTCACCCCGGAAGCGCTCGCAGGCGCAGCTCGCGCCATGAGCGACGCCGCGGTCAAGGTGGATCTCGGCGGACTCGACGCCGTCGATATCGTGGGCACGGGCGGCGATGGCTCGAACTCGTTCAACGTATCCACGACGGCCGCATTCATCGCCGCCGGTGCGGGCGTGACTATCGCAAAACACGGCAATATCGCGTCCACTTCCCTGTGCGGCTCGGCGGACGTGCTGGGTGCGCTCGGACTCAACCTTGCGGCCGGTCCCGACAAAATGGCGGACTGCGTAAAGCGCACCGGCGTGGGCTTTCTCTTCTGCCGCAACCTCCACCCGGCGATGCGCTTCGCGGCATCCGTCAGGCGCACGCTCGGCTTCCGCACCGTCTTCAACCTCCTCGGTCCGCTCACCAATCCCGCAGGCGCAAAACGCCATGTGATCGGCGTGCCGCAGGAGCGGCTCACGACCGTCCTCGCCAACGCGCTCGCCAGGCTCGGCTCGAAACGCGCCATGGTCGTGTGCGGCGCGGGCGGACTCGACGAGATCAGCCCGGACGGCTTCACCTTCGTCGCATCTCTCGACCATGGCCGCGTCCAGAACTCGCTCCTCGACGCGGGCGGCGAATACGGCGAGCGCTTCCCGCTCGACGCCATCACGGGCGGCGACGCGAAGGAAAACGCAAAACTGCTGCTCGGCGTATTGAATGGCGAGGATCATGGCGCGCGCCGTGCGGCGGCGGTGGAGAATGCCACCGCGGCGATTCTCGTCGCCGGCAAGGCGTCGAGCTATGCGGACGCCATCGCCATGGCCAACGAGTCGGTCGATTCCAAACGCGCCATCGCCAAGCTGAAAGCGATGCTGGAGGCGATGCGATGAGCGATATTCTCGAAGAATTGACGGCGATGCGCCGCGCCGACGCCGAACTGCGCGAGGCGCAGATTCCATTCGACGAAATGATGCGCCGCGCCGACGCCGCGCCCAAACCGCGCGACTTCATCGACGCATTCCGCGCCGCCGCGGGAACGCCGCGCGTCATCTCGGAACTGAAACGCGCCTCGCCCTCGGAAGGCATGATCCGCGAGGACTTCCAGCCGCTCGAACTGGCGAAGGAACTCGAGTGCGCAGGGGCGGCCGCGCTGTCGGTCCTCTGCGAGCCGCACCGCTTCCTCGGCAGCGAAGATTATCTCGCGGCGGTGCGCGGCGCGGTCGATCTTCCGCTCCTCTACAAGGATTTTCTTTCGACGCGCTATCAAGTCGCGGCGGCACGCGCCGCCGGCGCCGACGCAGTCTTGCTGATCGCGGCGGTGCTGGACGACGCAACGCTTGCAGAACTCCTGCAGTTCGCGCACTCGCTGGGGCTTGCCGCGCTCGTAGAAACGCACGACGAAAACGAAATCGGCCGTGCGGTGCAGTCGGGCGCGAGGCTTATCGGCGTAAACTGCCGCAACCTCAGGAACTTCCAGTGCGACGTGTCGCGCCTGGAGACGTATATAGGCAAAATACCGCGCCCGTGCGTGAGGATAGCCGAATCCGGAATGCACTCCGCCGAGGCGATCGTCCGGGCGCGGAACGCAGGAGCCGACGGCTTTCTGGTCGGCACCGCGCTCATGCGCGCGCCTTCGCCAGGACAGAGGCTGAAAGAAACAATTTGCAAATTTCAACAAACAAAACCGGCAACCAGTCATGAATAAACACTACGGAATCTACGGCGGACAATATGTGGCGGAAACGCTCATGGCTCCGCTCAAGGAACTCGAAGCCGCCTATGAAGACGCGAAGGCCGACCCCGCATTCCAGCGCGGGTTCGAAGAAATCCTGCGCGACTATGTGGGACGGGAAAGCCCGCTTACCTATGCGAAGCGGCTCTCCGGACATCTGGGCGGCGCGAAGATCGTGCTCAAGCGCGAAGATCTCAACCACACCGGTGCGCATAAGGTCAACAATACGATTGGGCAGGCGCTGCTCGCGCGGCGCATGGGCAAAAAGCGGCTCATCGCCGAGACCGGCGCGGGCATGCACGGCGTCGCCACCGCGACTGTCGCCGCGCTCTTCGGCATGCCGTGCGAGGTCTACATGGGCGCGATCGACGTGGAACGCCAGGCTCCGAACGTCGAGCGCATGAAAATGCTCGGCGCGACGGTGCATGCCGTGTCCGAGGGCAGCGCGACCTTGAAAGACGCGATGAACGAAGCGTTGCGCGATTGGGTGGCGAACTGCGACGATACCTTTTACGTGATCGGCACCGTGGCAGGACCTGCCCCGTATCCGGAAATGGTGAGAGACTTCCAAAGCGTCATCGGGCGCGAGGCGCGCAGGCAATGCCTTGAAAAGTACGGCAGGCTTCCAGATCAGGCGATCGCATGCGTCGGCGGCGGCTCCAACGCAATCGGGCTCTTTGCGGGCTTCATCGACGATCCGGGCGTCCGGCTCGTCGGTGTCGAGGCTGGCGGCAAAGGCTTGGCGAGCGGCGAGCATGCCGCATCGATCAACGGCGGACGGCTTGGCATCCTGCACGGAGCGAAGACGATGCTGCTGCAGACGCGCGACGGCAATATAATCGACACCTATTCGGTGTCCGCCGGGCTCGACTATCCCGGCGTCGGACCGGAGCATTGCCACCTCCACGACACCGGACGCGCCGAATACGCCGTCATCAACGACGACGAGGCGATCGCCGCATTCGACGCCCTTTGCCGCTACGAAGGCATAATCCCCGCGCTTGAATCGAGCCACGCGCTCGCCGAGGCAATCAAACGCGCACCGAAAATGCCCAAGGATTCGATATTGCTCGTCAACCTGTCCGGTCGCGGCGATAAAGACATGGAGAATGTGAGGAGATACAAAGATGCAAAGAATAACTGATGCGTTCGCAAAGGCGAAGTCTGAAAACCGCGGCGCGTTCGTCGCCTACTTCACGATGGGCTTCCCGTCCCTGGCGGCAAGCGAAAAGGCCGTCGACGACATCATCGCGCAGGGCGCAGACGTAATCGAACTGGGCGTGCCGTTCTCCGACCCGTTCGCCGACGGCGGCGTCATCCGCTCGGCGGCGTACGAGGCGCTCAGGCAAGGCGTTTCGCTCGCGGATGTGCTCGCCGCCGCCAAACGGCTGCGCGCAAAGCATCCCGGCACCGCCTTCGTCCTTTTCTCGTACTACAACCCAGTCTTTTCCATGGGCTTGGAAGCATTTGCCGCGCTGGCGGCGGACTCGGGGATCGATGCGGTCCTCTCGGTCGATCTGCCGCTGGAGGAGCGCGAGGAATTCGTGGAGATTCTCAAACCGCACGGCATTTCGTACATTCCGCTGATCGCGCCCAATACGCCGCTTGCGCGAATCAAGGAGAGCGAGGCAGGACTGGAAAACTCGTTCCTCTATGTGATTACCGTGAAAGGCACGACCGGCGCACGCGCCGAACTGCCGCCGGATCTCACAACGCGCCTCGATGCAATCCGCGCATCCGCGAAGCTCCCGATTGCCGCCGGATTCGGGATTTCGACGCGGGCGCAGGCGGACGAAGTCTCGCGCCACGCTGACGGCTTTGTCGTCGGAACCGCGCTCGTCAAATGCCTCGCGGAAGGAAAACCGCCGTGCCTCGTCTGAAAGTCTGCGGAATAACCGACGCCGGCTTTGCCGCCTGCGCGGCCGGGCGCGGCGTCGATTATCTGGGCCTCATATTCGCCGGGAACTCGCCGCGCCGCGTCACACCGGAAAAGGCGCGTGAAATCGTCGGCAGGGCGGCTTCGGTGAATCTGCCGCACCGACCGCCGCGGTTTGTCGGCGTGTTCACTACGCAAACTATCGACGAGATCGCCGCCATCGCTTCATCCGTCCGGCTCGATGTCATTCAACTGCATGGTGAATACGACGATGCCGACGTCACTGCGCTCAAATCGCGCGGCTGCGAGGTTTGGCGGCTTTTTCGCGGAAATCCAACCTGTGAAGATGCCGTGCTGCTCGACGGGCGATGCGGCAACACGAGCGGCATGGCCGACTGGTCGCTGATCGCGCCGCTCAAGGCCGCAGGCCGCCGCGTCGTTTTGGCAGGACGGATTTCGCCGGCCAATATTGCCGACGCCATTGCCACCGGCGCGGACATACTTGACGTCTCCAGTTCGCTGGAGACGTCACCGGGAATTAAATCCCCCGCCCTTCTCGACGAGCTTTTGCTCGCAATTACTTCCGGATAACGCGGAAGGTTTCGCCGCCGTCCTTCTTGGGCACGATGAACTGGATCTCGCCGGCGCCATTCTTCGCATCAACGCCCTCAATCCCCTCGCCCTTGGCGCCAATGCCCTCGTCGAGCGTATACTGGATGCAAGGAAGCGTATTCTCGATTGTGAGCACCACGGTGTCGTCGAGAACATCGATCTTCTTGAACTTGGGCTGCGTGAAACCCTCGGGGAGCGCGGAAATCTGCGTCACCGAAACCTGTGCGCCTTCAACCGGCGCAAAACCGTTCACCGCAGTCGGCTGGCTGCCGCCGGGGGCGAGCGTGACACCATCGGCAAGGCGCGTATCGAGCAGGAACAGGCGGAAGTTGTCGCGCACGGGATTGTCGATGAGCTTGGCGCTCACCTGAAAGCCGACCGTAGGGAGGCAACCGCCCTTCGCGAGCGCGACGACCGCCACCTTGGTGCCGCCGGAGATCGCGCCATCGGCGGCGATCGTCACCGCCGAAGCGTCGTCGGCATAGACGAGCGCATAGCGTTCGCCGTCGAGCACCGTCTTGCCGTCGGCGTAGGTATCCGGACCCTTGGTGCCAAAAGTCACGATCGTATCATTCTCCGCCGCAATTACGGCTGTCGCGGCAACCGCCGCCAAAAGCGAAATAATTGTCTTTTTCATTTGCTCATTCCTTTCGTTTTTAAATTCTTGCTTATTCTTATTTTAACGCAGAGTTTGCAGAGGACGCTGAGAACGCTGAGAGGTTTTCTGAATTCTCTGACAGGTTATACGCTACACGTTTCCAGCCATCTTTGATCAGTTTCTTTCCGAAATTGATCACTATACCCAGTTTGCACCCGGAAATTTTGAGATACGTCAGAGTCTGAGCTTCAAATATAGGATTATCTTTCTCGGTCGCCTTGCATTCAACTACGACCTTGTCTTCCACAAGCAAATCGAGACGATATGGAACCCCAATCTCAACCCCTTTATAGATGACAGGTAAAAGTTTCTGCTCTTCGACTTTAAGCCCGCGGGAACGCAGTTCGAAAGCAAGAGCCTGCTCGTAATACGACTCAAGCAATCCCGGTCCACCAAGTTCCTTGTGGACGGCAATCGCTGCATCCAATATTACCGAACTAATCTCGTTTTCGGTCATTTCTCTGCGTTCTTTGCGTTCTCTGCTTATCTCTGCGTTAAAAATTTACCCGCGCTTGCGCTTGAGCGCCAACAGTCCCATGCCGAGCAAGAGGAGCATCGCGCCGGTAGGCTCGGGGATGTCCATCGAAGTCTTCACCGGCACCGACGTCGTCGCGCTGGCCGTGCCGCCTTCGTACACCTTGGTGAAGAGCGAATCGAACGTATAGCTCACGCTCGAATCTACCAGCAGATTGTTGCTGTTGTAGAGTTCGATGACGTAAGTGTAGGCCTGACCGGTGGACTGGTTTTCCCAGAGATAGGAGATGTTCGCCGCGCCAGATGTCCCCCGGCTGGAACTGGCGACCGAGTCTGCCATGTCAGCCGTGGGCGACGTGTTGGCGGCGTAATATCCCGGCGAACCGGCTCCGCCTGCGGCATTGGAGTCGTAGAGATATCCGACCTTGCTCGTATCCTGATACGCGGCAATCACCGCATAGGCATAGTCCTGCCATTCGTCTTCAGAGAGCGTCCAGCTGAACACGTAGGAGGCGTTCGCGGCGGCGGCGATGAACGCCGCAACCACTCCGATGAGGATTTTATTTGTCGTTTTCATAAGTTCGTTTCCTTTCAAATTTTTGTTTCGGATCCGGGCGCTTCGGGCGTCGGGCTCTCAGCCCTCAACCCTCAGCGCTCAGCCCTTTTTCCTCACCAGTTGATCGTGGGCGCACCGCCGCGCGAGATGTACCAGAAGCCGGTGCCGGCAGGAATCTTGGAGTCTTCGCTCCAGCTCTTCACAAAGCCGGTCCTGACTTCATGCTTCCACTTGCCGCCCATGTAGTAGAACACCGTAGGCGCTCCGCCATCGGACGAAAGCTGGATAGTGTCGCCTGGCTCGAAGAGCGTTGCCGTCGGCGCGATGCCGCCGGTGAAGGCGCCATTGCCGTTCAGGTCGAATGCGGCGGCCTTCGGGCTCGCGCAGAGCGTGAATGCAGGAGCGTTCTCCGAGCCGATATTAGTGATCTCCTTCGAGCCAGTCACCGCGGCTACCTGACCGATCAAGACGATCTGCGACTCGTTGCCAGGGGCGATTTCCACCCAGAACGCACCACCGCGCGCAACCGTGGCATCCGCGAACGGCATGAGCGTCGTCTCGGTCGTGTCGGTAGCGTCGTCGACCTTCACCATCGTGACCGGATCCCAGGACTTTTCAGTTCCGCTCACCTTGAGCTCCCACACGTTGTAGGTATCGCCAGATGCGCTGTAGACATAGACCTTGTCGCCAGCATTGAGCTTGCCGGTATCAAGGATCTTCGCAACCTTGACGTTCGTCGAGCTATCGCCGATTGCCGCGAACGGCACGGAGACGATGTTGAGCTTCTTGGTCGTGTTCGGCGAGGTCACACCATAAACGGCGGACTCATTTTCGCCCTGGACGACCTTGAAGTACTTGGTTTCGCCGACAGAGACCGAAACATCGTTAGCCACATAGTCGCTGCCCGCAGCAGACGTCGGGTCATTTATCGGGGAGCCACCCTCGGTGCAGATTACGATCTTCGTGTTATCCGCCGCAGGATTGAGCCCAGACTCGGCATTGATAATCGTTTCGATCTTGATGCCGTCGGTGACCGGCGTCTGAGATTCCTCGAACTGCGCCGTGTAGGTGGCATCGGCAACAGCCGGGCTCACGACTGCCGGCGTCCAGCCGGTGAACGTGTAGCCTTCCTTGACCGGATCGGCAGGAGCCGTAACCGCCCCGCCATCCCTAATCTCTTCGATCAGCGAATCGGCGCCATTGTTGAAGTTCCACGTAATCGTGTAGAAAACCGCAAGCTCATAGACGCCGGGCGTCTCGGTCTCGACCCACTTGTAGTCCGCAGGCGCATCAAGCTCGACAGCAGACTCGATCGCGCCGTAGGTCGTCGAGTTGTTCTCCTTGAGGACGATAACGTCGCCAGTCACAGTCGCGCCCGCCTCGACCTCAACCTCCGCAGGCTGCTGGTAGGAGCTGTTGCCCACCGACGCGATGGCGTAGCCCTTCGTCGACGTGCCGTTCTGGTTCGAGCTGTGCGAAGGCTCGACGTCGAGCGCCGTTACCACCGCAGTCGAAGCAACCGTAACAGTGCCAGCCTTGACTTCAATGCCTCCCGTCACCGTGCCGTTGATCTCCGTCGTGCCGCGCTGCGGGTTGTAGATCGCGTAGTCCTGCGTCGCGGAGACCGTGCCGTTCACCGTCACGTAGGACGGAGCCAGCGTCGAAGTGCCGTTGCCGGAGATCGCCGCCTGCTCGCCAGTCACCGCGACCATGCCGTTGATCACCACAGTCTGCGCCTTCTTGCCGAAGTACGTCACGCCGTAGCAGTAGTCGGACGCGACCGTCACTTCAGCGCCGAGCGTGAAGCTCGTCTCAGC
>DFFF01000025.1 GCA_002369235.1 Verrucomicrobia bacterium UBA3783 | reverse complement strand
CCGCGTAATTGGCGAACACGACTGTGCCGTTCCACATATCGGAATATTGAAGAAGCGAACGCAAAGTAGTCTGTCCGTAATATGTCTTCAAGTAGCCGGCGCACGACGAATCGACCTCGCAAGCGATTTTCGTTCCCTTTGCAATCACGAGGTTCGCCTCGGGCGCGACCGTTCCCGGCGCGAGCTGCGTGGTCGCGACTTCGACAGCAGCGGAGTTTATGAATTTCGCCGCGTTCAGTTTTGTCGCACCATACGTATCGATATAAAGCTCCCCGGTGCCGACGACCTTTATGCCGCTCAATGCGACGGCGCTTGAAATATTCAGCGACATAGGTGCGTCGAACGGCACGTTTAATACGATGTAATCGCCGTCCGAAGGCAAAACGCCCTTGCTCCAAAGCGTTGCATCGGCATAATAGTTGGGCGTGTAATCCTGCCAGAAATCATTCATCGTCTTTTTGGGCGTCCATACGTTCGCAGTCCCTTCGAAGGAGAACGTGAGGCCTTCTTGCACGGCGACGGTTTCCGTGCCGTCGGGCGCGACGAAGACGACGGAGCCGGCGACATACGAAATCTCGCTCGTCGAGAAACCATAGGCGACATCTTCATCGGAAAGCGCGATTTTGAGCGTTCCGCCTGCGAGGGTGATGCCGCCCGCGAACGGCGTCATGCCTGCAATCTTCATCGTTTCGCCCGATTCAAGCGTGACGTCGCTCGAGATTTTTCCGGTGAAGGCCGTCATGTCGGTCGGGAGCGAAACGGAAACGCCGTCGTCGAACGTGAGCGTCCCGGTGAAGCCGTCGAGGCTCTCAAACGCTAACGACCCGCCGCTGGTGGAATCGGTCAGAGTAACATTGCCCGTTCCTTGGAACGCGCCGGAGGCGAAAACAACCGTCTGCCCCTTGGCATCGATTGTCGTATTGCCGCAGAACCAGACAGGAGTCGCCGCATCAGAATCAACGACATCGAACGTGCCGTCCATGACCTGGCGCATGGAGTTGAAGCGTAGCATCAGGTTTTTCGCCGCCTCCGTACCGTCCGCATTCGTCGCAACGAGCGTGAGAATTAGCATGTCGCCGTCATGGAACTTCCCTGTCTCGGCCATTTCCGTCGCATCGACGTGTATGGTAAAGACGCCGTTTTCTCCTTCAACGGAAATTTTTTCGTCGGGCAGTATCGAGAGGTGGCTCGGGAGCGCCGCGAGCGAAACGGTCGAAGCATTGCAGGCGACGGCGATATCGTTGACGATGCCGCGTGCGCATTCGATGAAAAAGCCGTCCTGCACGAGCTCGAGTCCGCACGCGACGGACGATACGCCGAGAATTTCAGGTGCGGGTTCGGGCGTACCGATGCGGGTCGTCGCTGCGTTGGAACGCGCCGCCGATCCGTCCGTCATAACGGGCGTTACGGTGAAAGCGTAGTTCGCGCCGTTCTCGAGTTCGCTCGCGGTATAGCCGTAAACGCCCGGCGTGGAATCGTCGCGCTCGATTTCAACGGTTTCCGTCTCCTCGAAGCCCGTGACGCCGGAAAGCGAAACGTTGTCGATGATGAAATCTGGCGACGAGCCGGCCACATAGCCCGCCCACGTGCAGGCGAGTTTGAAGCGAAGGCGAATGGTTCTTCCGGCGTACGCCGCGAGGCTGACGGTCTGGTGCGTCGGCGTGCCGAACGCGGCGTTTTTGCCGGCGGAAAGCGGAATCGTCGCGGCAGTTTCCCACGCGCCGCCGTCCGCGCAGATTTCGGCAGTGGCAACGTGTCCGCTCATATAGCGGCTCTGCACGTCGAATTCGAGAACGGAATCCCCCGTCGCCATGTACGTCTCGGGATACGTGAAATAGCTCGTCTGGATGGCGGGGTATCCGCCGAGGACGCCGTTTTCGACCTTGAACTTTTCGCCGCTGGCGACGCCGGTCGAGTTGGAGAAGTCGTCATCGAACTGCGTCTCGCCCGCGAACTTCGCGATTTCGAGCTTGAAGCCGTCGATCTTGTTCGTGTAGCACGGCGCCAAATGCCAGACGAGCGGAACATCCGCCGCGCTCACGCGCGGCACTGGCTCGAACTGGACGCGCTTTTGCGGACGATACCCCGTCTGGAAATCGGCGAAGACGCCCGCCGAGCCGCCGGAGGTCGTCGCCGTATCGAAGTTTTCCCAGCAAATCCCGCCGCCCCAGCCGTAGTTCGTGTTGATCCAGCGCACCTCACTGTCTGTTCCGGCGTTATCGACCGCATAGCCGTCAACAACCATCTGGTGGACGGGCGTGTTGATCTGGACGGGCGAGCCGAAGGCGAGGTCGTTAGTGATGGCGGTCCAGAGATTGTCGTAGCCGTTGCGCTGGCGGCTCATGACGGGGCCCGCCTCGTACCACCAGTTTTCCGCCTCGGAGCAGATTTTCTGGTTTGCGCTGCCCGCGCCGGGCTTGAAGGAGATTTTGGCGAACGACTGGAGCCAGGCGGTCAGCATCGCGGTGTTGTACGCCGTTTCCTTGTCGGAGGCGACCGGGGTGGAAGCGCCGCCGGAAGCGGCGATCTTGTCCCAGTCGAGCGGGACGCGTCCGTCGAGGCGGATCGTGTAGGTCGTCCATTTGCCGTCGTCGTCGAAATACTGGTGGGCGAACGTGCGCGACTTCTCGAAGCGGTAGGGCCATCGCCAGAGGCGCAGTTCCTGCCCGCCCGCGGTCGCGGAGCATCCGCACGGGCTCCGCCGCGGCGTCAGGTCGTTCATCGGCGAGCCCTGCGCCCAGTTCGCGCCGAGCAGGGGCCCGACATACGGGTCGCTGGTGGTGGCGGAGGGTGTTGCGGCGCGAAGGAGGCGCTTTACCGGCGTTGATGAAGATGTAGCGGTGGATAGGAGGGTTTTCCATTGCGCGTTGTCGGCGGCGGTGGAGTCTGCTTCTTTCGCCTCGCACATTTCAGAGTCGGCGAGGAGTTTCGCTGCGAGGGGGGAGCCAGCTTCGGGATCGGTGAAGTTTTCCGCCGAGAATGAAAGGACAGGTGCGCACTTGGTATAGCCGGCAATCTCTATATATCCAGAGGGCGCGAGATGCGCAAGCCAAATACTGCCGCGAACCTCTACCGATTCGACAGTCCGCCCGTCAAGAATGCGCTTGGCCGTAGAGCTGTTCGACAGAAACCCCGCAGCCACCGTTGCGGCAGTCTCTTCGTCGACGAATGCGGCAAAAAGTGCGCATTGGGCAAAGGCAAGAACCGCCGCCAGCCATATTGCGAATCTTTTCATGATTTTGTTCCTTTCCTGGGATTTCAAACTGTCATTCGTCGAGTGCGCCCTTGTACACCGCGCGCTTTACCTTCATCGTGCCGGTGCGCTCGAGCGGATCGAACCGCACATCATACTTGCGCGGCTGCTTGTAGTCGGCGACGCTCGCGCGGCATACGCCCTGCGCATATTCCACGATGAAAGCCGCAACCTCCTCGCGCGTCATCGTCTTCTGCTTCAGGTGCGCCTTGACCGCGTCTTCGTCGGGAACGACAATTGCACCGATATGCTCGCCGACATCGCCGCCAACATGGTATCCAATCACGATCGCATCCTTGATCAACGGCGCGTGTTCGAGCGCATGCTCGATTTCCTCCGGATAGATATTCTTGCCCTCGCGGTTGACAATCAGCGCCTTGGAGCGTCCGCAGATTTTGACATTGCCGTCGATTATCTTGACGATGTCGCCGGTTTTGTAGAATCCTTCTTCGTCGAAGGCGGCGGCGGTCTGCTCCTCGTTGCGCCAATAGCCCTTCATGACATTGTCGCCTTTGACAAGGAGTTCGCCTGCGCCATTGTCGTCGAGTTCGCCGAGCTTCCACTCCATGCCGTCCAGCACCGGACCTACCGTTCCCGGCACGAACCGCTCCGGATCCGGGTACGCGACGCCCGGCGAGCACTCGGTGATGCCGTAGCCCTCCAGGACGAACAGTCCGATTTTTCTGAAGCCCTCCAAAGTTTCAATCGCCGTCGGTGCGCCGCCGATGCCGATGAGCCGCATTTTGCCGCCGAAACGCTCGACGATGAGTTTGGCGATGATCTTGCGCGAATAGTTGAACTTGAAAAGTCCGCTCGCCAAAACCGAACGGTTGATCTTCTGTTCGATACGCCCGTAGAGCTTCTCCGCAAGTAGCGGCACCGCGAGCAGAATCGTGGGTTTCAAGTCGAGCATGTCCTCGGATATCGTCCGCAGGCTGCGCATGAACCCGACGCTCGCGCCCACCGTCATCGGCAGCAAGAAGTTGCCCATGAACGAAAACGCATGGAAAAGCGGCAGCACATTGAGGAATACATCATCCGGGGAGAACTGGACGCGCTTCAAGGTTTGCCCGGCGTTGGCGGTGAAGCACTTGTGCGTGAGCATCGCGCCCTTGGGCCGGCCGGTCGTGCCGGAAGTGTAGATGAGCGATGCCAAATCGTCCTCCCTGGGTCCGACCGTGGCGAGCCATTCCTCCGCGAGCCGCGCCGCCTCGGGCTTGACCCTGTCGATCACATCCGAAGGATTGTCGATCTTCACAATCGGATAGGGGTCGGCACCGTCGGTCGCCTCGACAATCACCGAAAGCTGCTTGTCGCCGCAGAAAATCGCCTTGGCTTCGCTGTCCTTCAAAATGTGATGCACTTCGCGGGCGCGGAGTTTGGGATCTACCGGCACCACCACGAATCCGGCGCCGGTTATCGCGAGATAGAGGATCTGCCAATCCGGCGAATTCTCCATCATGATCGCAACGCGCGGCTTGACGCCGTCTTCATCCGCCTCGCCAAGATTGAGCCGCTTTACCACCGCCGCCGCCCGCAGCATGCGTTCGTAGGCCTGGCGATACGTGCGCACCGTCCACTCTTTGCCGTCGTGGAAACGCTGGAAAACCGCGTCGGGGGCGGACCGCACGGCATTCTCGAATGTCTCGCGTATCGTCATCGCACTTCCTCCTTGGTGTGGTTCAGTCTGCTCTTCTCTCCCGCAAATCCCATGAGATGCGACTCCACGCTCTCGTCGATCGACGATGTAAGATAGCTCTCATCGTTCCGGTCCACGGCGAGCAGCAAATCGCGGATCAGCGCCAGATCGCCGCCGGCGTGGCCGCTGTCGTGATAGTTGGCGAGTTCGCCCACCTTGAAGTCCCACTTCAGTTCGCGCCCCGTGCGGAACTGGTGGACGGTGAACGTCTTGCCGTCGCCCTCGATATAGCCAAGCGTCCCCATGACCCGCGTCTTGCGTCCGCCCCACGGCGTGAATGCATCCATCGTAAAACTTGCGGTTACACCGCCTTCGAACTCGAGCGTATGCACGAGGTGGTCGGGCTGGTCGTTGTCCATCTGGTAGACGCAGCGCCCGTAGTCGGTAGCCTCGAGTTTTTCCAGAATCTTCTCCTTTGGGCAATCGCGCTTCAAATCGAAGACATACAAAAACCACCGCTTGCGCTCGTAGATGTCGATTGCCGAATACGGACAGGTCGCCTCGTGCGGGCATCCGTCAGTGCAACGCGCCGCCGCGCCGGCGGGCATTTTGTCCTTCCTGAAAAGGTAAAGCCCGCCCGATGTGGAAATCCGTTCGCACCGCCGCCCCACAAGCCACTTGAGGATGTCGAGATCGTGGCAGGTCTTTGCGAGAATCATCGGCGTCGTCGCCTTTGAATCGTGCCAGTTGCCGCGCACGAAGGAATGCGCCATGTGCGCATACATGACCGGCTCCATATGCTGGATGTTCACGAGTTCGCCGACAAGCCCGTCGTCGATCGCTCTTTTGAGCGCGATGAAATACGGCGCGTAGCGAAGAACGTGTCCTACTGCGACCATCACTCCGGTCTCGTGCTGACGCTCCCTCAGCCCGATGCACTCCTCCGCCGTCCGCGCCATCGGCTTTTCCAACAGGAGATGGTAGCCCTGCCGCATTGCTTCCATCGCCGGTTCGTAGTGGAGGTCGTCCGGAAGCGCGATTATCATGATGTCCGCAAGCTTCCCCGCCGCGAGCATTTCCCGGAAGTCGCCAAACCGCTTGTCCGGCGGGATGTTCCATTCTTCGCCCATCGCGTCGGCGCGGGATTTGTTGATGTCGGCCACCGCCACGACCTTCATCGTGCCGGGAAATATCTTGCCGTAGGCGCTGTATTCGCGACCGCGGCTGCCGGCGCCCATGACCGCGACCGTCAGCTCGCGCGACGTCTCGATCTTGAGCGGTTTTGCGGGATATTCAAGCGTTTCCATTGGCTGGCTGCTTCTCTATTTGCGCAGATGCTGCGGCTTTGTCGGCGTTTTTGACGCCTAGTTCCTTGAGGTCGTTCAAGCGTTTTACGATATTGCCGGGGCCGCCCCCAAGCTGGCCTGCCGCCTTGTTGTATTCGTCGACAAGCCGCCCCAGATTCCTGCCGATTCCGTCGAAACTGTCTTTGAAATTGAGGAACTTTTCGATCAACGCTTCGGCGGCGGCGGTGATCTTGTGCGCCTTGGCATCGGCATTGTCCAGCGCCCACATCTGCTCGACGAGCTCCAGCACCGGCAGCAGCGTCACTGAATTCACGATCAATACGTCGTTTTCGCGCGCATAGTCCCTGAGCAGCTTCCGCTCGCCGCCGACGGATATTTCCGCCTTCATCGCGATGAGGTAGACTTCCTCGAATGGAATGTACATGAGCGTATCCTTGAACGCGCCCTTCTGGTTCTTGGCGTAGTTCGCCTGCGCGATTTCCCTGATGTGCGACTTGACCGACTCCACAATGCGCTTCAGCGGCTCTTCCCGCTCTCCTTCTCCCGCCGCCGCGTATTCCACGAACGCTTCCATCGTGGTCTTGGAGTCGATCACGATCTTCCGTTCGCCGGGCAGTTTGACGCATACATCCATGCGCAGGTTCTTGCGCCCTTCGCCCTCGCCGGACATCGTCTCCTGATAAGTGTAGTCCACATTCTCCACGAGCCCCGCAAGCTCGATCACTCGCCGCAACTGCACCTCTCCCCAGGCGCCGGTCACCTGCGCCTGACCGCGAATCGCCCGCGCAAGCTCGTTCGCCCGCTCCGATACGCTGTTGGTGTCCGAAACCAGTTTCGCGATGCGCTCGTCCAGTTTGCCGGCGCGCGTCGCGTCTTCGCTGTTCACCTCGTCGACCCGCTTGCGGAATTTCTCAATCTCGCCTTTGAGCGGATCGAGAATCTTCGCGATCGCCTCGCCGCCCTCGGACTTCAGTTTCTCGCTGCGCTCGGCGAGAACCGACTCCGAAAGCACCTTGAACTGCGACTCCGTGGTGTCGCGCAGCATCTTGAAACGGAGTTCGAAATCGTTTATGAGTTTCTTTGCCGCCAGACGCTCCTCCTCGGCGTGCACCCGGTCTAGCTCAAGGTCGTTCGCGCGCTTGCGCTCGGTCGCGACGAGCATGTGCGCCTCGGCGAGTTTCGCGTTGAGATCCGCGACTATCCGGTCGTAGGCTCGCTGGTTCGCGGCCTGCTGCTGCACCAGCACGGCCAGCAGAATCACCACCAGCAGCGCAAACATCCCTACAACTATTCCCGTCAGCAACATCTTCTTTAGTCCTTGTTCCCTGCTCCCGGCTCTCCGGCATTCCGGTTTCTCCCGGGGCCATGTCCGGTATTCTCCTTATAGTATGGCGGGCAGCCAAGCGCAAATGCCGCCCCGGCGATCGCCGAGACGCATAAGATTTAGCATACCTACACTATAATTATATCAAAAATCCGCCGCAA
>DFFF01000038.1:78349-102657 GCA_002369235.1 Verrucomicrobia bacterium UBA3783 | reverse complement strand
CCTGCATCTGCTGCGGCGACTTGCACGTAGAAAGATGCGCAAGCTGATCGGGATAATAGTGTTCGCAATACTTCACCCAGCCGGGCGAGCACGAGGTCACCATCGGGAGAACGCCGCCCGTCTTGACACGCTCGACGAACTCGTTCGCCTCCTCCATGATCGTGAGATCCGCGCCGAAGTCGGTATCGAACACCTTGTCGAACCCGATGCGGCGCAGAGCGCTGGCCATCTTGCCTTCCACATCCGTGCCGATCGGCAGCCCGAACTCCTCGCCTAGCGCCACACGCACGGAAGGCGCAGTCTGCACCACGACATGCTTCTTGGGATCGGCAATCGCCGCGAGCACGTCGTCGATCGAACTCTTCTCGTAAATCGCGCCCGTGGGGCACACCGCGATGCACTGTCCGCAGCTTACGCAGCTCGTCTCGCCAAGCCCGCGCTCGAACGCACAGCCGATCTGGGTGTCGAAGCCGCGGTTGTTCGCGCCGATGACGCCGATCTTCTGGATGTTGCTGCACATGCTCACGCAGCGGCGGCAGAGGATGCACTTGGAGTTGTCGCGATCCATGTGCACGGCTGAAGTGTCAATCGGCGGCAGATGCTGCGCACCCTTGAAGTGATCCTCGTCCTCCATGTTGAGTTCATGGCAGAGATCCTGAAGTTCGCACTTGCCGTTGCGCACGCAAGAGAGGCACTTCTTGTTGTGGTCGGAGAGGATGAGCTGGAGCGTCCGGCGGCGGGCGTCGATCACGCGCGGCGTGTTGGTGAGGATTTCCATCCCTTCCTTCACCGGTTGCGCGCACGCGGGAACGAGCGAATTTCCGCGCGGACCGACGACCTCCACCATGCAAATGCGGCAGGAGGCGATTTCATTGACGCCCTTCAAATAGCAGAGCGTTGGCACCTTGACTCCGGCTTCGCGCGCGGCGGCGACGATCTTCGTGCCTTTGGGCACCGAGACCGCGATTCCGTTTACCTTTACGTTTACCATATCCATGACGAAAGTTCCTTTCCCTTAGCCCTTGCTGATCGCGCCGAACTTGCAGTTGGCCATACACGCGCCGCACTTGAGACACTTGACCTGATCGATCTCGTGCGGCTGGCGGATCGATCCGGAAATCGCCACCGCCGGGCAATTGCGCGCACAAAGCGTGCAGCCCTTGCACTTCGACTTGTCGATCGTGTATCTCACCAGCTTCTTGCACACGCCCGCCGGACAACGCTTGTCCACGATATGCGCAATGTATTCGTCGCGGAAGTATTTGAGCGTGGAGACGACGGGGTTGGGCGCACTCTGCCCAAGTCCGCAGAGCGAATTCTGCTGGATGTGCGAGCAAAGCTCCTCGAGGCGGTCGAGGTCGTCCATGGTCGCCTGACCCATCGTAATCTTGTTGAGGATGTCGAGCATGCGCCGCGTGCCGATCCGGCACGGAGTGCACTTGCCGCAAGATTCGTCCACCGTGAACTCGAGGAAGAACTTCGCGATGTCCACCATGCACGTATGCTGGTCCATAACGATAAGTCCACCAGACCCCATCATCGAACCGATCTTCTTGAGGCTGTCGAAATCCATCTTGACGTCAAGATGATCTGCGGGGATGCAGCCGCCGGAAGGACCGCCCGTCTGGGCCGCCTTGAATTTGCCGTCGCCGGGGATGCCGCCGCAAATGTCGTAGACGACTTCACGGAGCGTCGTGCCCATAGGCACTTCCACGAGACCGGTGTTGTTGATTTTGCCGCCGACCGCGAACACCTTCGTGCCCGTAGAGCCTTCGGTGCCGATCGACTTGAACCAATCCGCGCCCTTGAGGATGATCTGCGGGATGTTCGCGTAAGTCTCGACGTTGTTGAGCAGCGAAGGCTTCTGGAAAAGCCCCTTCTCCGCCGAGCGCGGCGGCTTCTGGCGCGGCTCGCCGCGATTGCCTTCGATCGACGTCATCAGCGCCGAGCCTTCGCCGCACACGAACGCGCCGGCGCCAAGGCGCAGCTCGATATCGAAATCGAAGCCGGTCTCGAAGATATTCTTGCCCAGCACGCCCATCTTGTGCGCCTGCTCAATCGCGATCTCGAGACGCTGCACGGCGATCGGGTATTCGGCGCGCACGTAGATGTAGCCCGAATGCGAACCGGTCGCATATCCCGCGATCGTCATCGCCTCCAGAATTACATGGGGATCGCCCTCCAAGACCGAGCGGTCCATGAACGCGCCAGGGTCGCCTTCGTCGGCGTTGCAGATGACATACTTGGGCGTTTCTTTCTGCTGCGCGGCGAGCAGCCACTTCTTGCCGGTCGGGAAGCCGGCGCCGCCGCGGCCGCGAAGACCGGAATCGATCAGCGTCTGCACCACATCCTCGGGCTTCTTCTCGTTGAGGCAGCGCCAAAGAGCCTCATAACCGCCAGTGGCGATGTATTCCTCGATGTGCAGAGGCGAGATGTGGCCGCAATTCCTGAGCGCCAGACACATCTGCTTCTTGTAGAAGTTGGTCTCCGCCATCGCCAGCACCTTCTCGGGATCGGCAATCGTCTCGGGATAGAGAAGCTCCTTGACCGGATTGCCTCCGACAATATGGCCAATGACGATTTTATGCACATTTTCGGCGGTGATGCGTGAATAAAACGTATTGCCGGGCTGCACGACCACGATAGGTCCCTGCGAGCAGAGCCCCATGCAGCCGGTCTTCACGACCTCCACGCGATCAGTATAGCCGGCGGCGGCGATCTCCTTCTCGAATTCCGCCACAACCTTGAGCGATCCCGACGACGTACAACCGCCGCAGCACACCAAGATGCGCATCTTCGACGCCATCTGCTTGAGCGCCGCTTCCTTCACCGCGGTCAGTTCTTCCAAAGTCTTCATCTTGTTCCTCCTCCCGCGATTAGTTGTATTTGTCCAGAATGCTGTCGAGCTGATCCACGGTAAGGCGTCCGTAGACGTCGTCGTTGATCATCATGACCGGCGCCATGCCGCACGCGCCGATGCAGCGGCACGAGTCGAGCGAAAACTTGCGGTCGCTGGTGCATTCGCCCTCGCCGATGCCCAGCTTCTTTCTGAGCGCATCCCAAATCTTGTCGCCGCCCTTGACGTAGCACGCCGTTCCGAGGCACACCGAAATGCGATACTTGCCCTTGGGCTGCAGATTGAACTGCGCGTAAAAGGTGGAAACACCATATATTTTCTCGATCGGAATGCCGGTGCCCTCGGCAATCATCCGTTGCACTTCAATGGGCAGATAGCCGTAGATTGCCTGCGCCTTCTGCATTATAGGCATCAGCGCGCCGGGCTGGTCTTTGAGTTCGGCGATAACTTTTTTGAGCTCCGCCTCCTGGTCAGGGGTGCCGTCGAACGGCAAAGTCTTTGTTTTCATGGTTGATATTCTACCTAATATTCTTGAGTTTGTCCAGTAAAACTTTCAGAAATTTACGGCTCGCGCGGTTCGCTCTTCTTCCGCTCAATGAGCTCGGCCAGCTCTTCCGCACCATATTTGCGCGCGTACTCAATTGCCTTTTGCGACCAGAAAAACTCTTTGACATGCTCGTCGTCCTTAAGCTCGCGGGCGATTGCGTTGCCGTCCACAAACCTGACGCACTCCGGTTCCGTGCAAATCGCCTGCATCAGATCAAGCGGATGTATTTCGTCGACCGGACACTTCGGATGCGCCAATACCAGCGGGTTGAACTGCAATAATTCAACCCAGTCCCACGCAACCATCTCCGAGCAGTCGAGATTGCGCCAAATCTTGGCATCCATGTCGTCAACCCAAGCCAGCATCTCAATCGCTATCTCATCCCCGCACTCCCGCCACGCTTCCGGAGGAAAGTTCAGCGCCGCACTGTAGAACGCATTGGCGAACATCATCCCGCCCGGTTTTCCGTAGGTCTTGCGGTTTCGCGCCATTTTCCGCCAAAGCTCCTTGAGGCTTGGCTTCGCCGATTCTCTTTCCGGCGGCAGCGATCCGGCAAGGCGCTTGAACAATTCCTCTACCGTCCGCCCGGAAATCAAATTCTGCACGGCAGCCTTGGAGGAAAAACCTTTTTCGTTCGTATGGCGGATGAAATCAAGGAGCCCGTCGTAATATCCGGATACATTCAACACCCCGACCGGTTTCTTGTGCCCGCCGTGCTTGATTCGCCGTAGCGCCAGCGCGTCAAACAGTTCATCGAGCGTTCCCAATCCTCCCGGCAAAGCAATCATCGCATCCGCGCGCGCGATCATCTCTCGCTTGCGCTCGGCGAGCGAATGCGCCATGATCGCTTCCGTCACCCCGTCGTGCAAAAGCGCCGACGGCAAATTGGTCGTAAATACGCCGATTACCTTCCCTCCCGCCTTGAGCGCCGCATCCGCGAGCGTCTTCATCGTCCCCACGTTCGATCCGCCGAAAACCAGCGTCATCCCATGCTTCGCGATGAACTCCCCTAGCTCTGCCGCCGCTTTTTCGAAAACCTCCCCCGCAGTCTTCGACCCGCAATACACCGCAACACTCTTTATTCTCTCTAGCTTATTCTCCATATCCCCTCCTCATTGCATTTCTTCGTCTGGGAAATGCGCATTTGCGCACATCTCTTTTTGACCGTATTATATCAAAAATCGCAATGAACGGCAATACACTGGGAATTGACGTTTACCCATTTTAACATTAATTGCGTATTCCTAACGCCTTGAGCCTTGCCGTCGCCTTATCAGCGTACGTACTGCGGCACGGAAACTATAAGCTCCTAGATGCGATTCGGGAAGAAACGGTTCCGCCCAACGAGCCGCCATGCAAAACAATCCCGTGTATTACGTGCATTCCTCACCATTTGGACATCTGCTTTCCAAAAACGCAAGAATCTTGGCGGCTATATCAAACCTTTGCTCACGCACCGCACACCAATAGAGCCTATAAATTGAAGTTGGATGATATTTATCCGGTTCATTGTTGCTAGTCTTGTTTTTATCCTCGTTCATTGTTTTGACATAATGATTCCAGACATCCTCCATTTTCGCAAAAGCAAAAATTCCTTCATAATCTTTCCGAGGAAAATATTTCATTATGGCCTGCAACTGCCGCCTTGTGATATTTAGTTTAAGCACAATGCAAATCGCGACATTGAGAATGTCCTTTTCTTCGAATATTGACATCACCCGAATATCCCCTAGCGACTCACGATTGCAATTATCTATTGTGAGCCCCATCTCCTCTTCACATAAACGCTCTACCCAATTGTTCAAGCGAACTTTGTCTTCATAAATGTCATTCTGACTCATCTGTTCTTCTGCAGAAACAGCTATCGAGCATGGACTGTAGAAAGTCTGCGAATCTCTTTTCATTACTACGACATAACCATCCTGCGTCATAACAACAACATGCGCACACAACGCATTTGGTGGTAAATTTCTGCGATATTTATCAGTTAACATATCTTTGCTACACGGATTAAGTTTGGAAAGCGCTTCCCTATACGTGTCAAGTTGCTTTTTAGCAGGGCCATCTTTTGCATGGAGCACAAGTTGCTGCACAGCACGCACATCCGTATACTTACATTTGTCAAGCCTACATTCTAGCACATTTCTTCTATTTTGAAATTCAGAGATTACGAATTTCATGCCATCATCTGGGTCTGCCTTGTAGAATCCAAGGCTCTCTTCTTTCAAGTCTTGCGGGAAATGATGCTCATAAGGAGTAAGTCTCAACTTTACCGACAGGGGATCATACCCATTGAAATCCCCAGCGAGAAAGATTCCGCGGACTTCGAAATTTCCATGTTTGACTGCACGCTCGCCTTTATCCAATATCTTCCTTTGCCTTTTTTCAACAAAACGGTTATGTATTATACCAATTACAAGAGTCGCCAACACAAACGCAGCACACACAAGCACTAACAACGATTTATCGGGGAAATTGCCGCACAATGCAATGAAGAACTCTCGTACACTCAATTGCGCGAAATCCCCGCTGGTAATAATCGGTAGCAAAATATTTTCTAGAATGAAAACCAAGACAAAAACAACAACTCCCCAAATCCACGATCCTGGTATCCTTTTGCACCTAAAGAAATTTGTCGCCGAAGACCACTTGGAACTGCGAATAAAAAATGGACTTTGTCGCTTATCTGCAGCATCTGGCAATTTACTATGAAAGTAAGTTTCGAAAGAGCAATTACTCGACGAATCTTTCTCAGCAGAAACATCTTCAGCGTACACCTTGTTTGCATGCAATAAAGCGGATAAAATCTTATTTTTGTTAATACGACAAAATTCTTCCGAATACTTAAGCGCGTCTTTTTGCGCATACGCATATATTAACGCACAATATCTGCCCTCATCATGTTTTTTCGAATCAGAAACAATCTCTGCTATCATCCTTTCATTTGTCGCATCTATAAATCTTATCTTTTCGTTTTTAAATTCATCAGATTTCTTGCCCAATTCGATAACCGTGCAAATACCAACTTCACCTGTATCGTGTTTTAGATATAGTGATAGAATGCCTGTTTTGCAGAATGGCTGCTCACTCCCAGTACCCTCCAAAATGCAAGATACCTCTTTTTGCACATTTTCGAAATAGAATGCGCAGAAGTCTTCATTTTGCGTAGCTTCGGTTGGCGATTGCAAATTGATACGCCAAGTAAGTTTATCTGCATACTTTGCCGGAGCAACAAACTTACCATCCGCGGTCAAAATAAGACATTCGCCATGAATTGGAGCATCAAATCCTAACTTGCCGTCTGTAAAAAATTGTCTAACAACTTCAGTCCGGTCTTCCTTTCTCAATATTCTGAGGTTTTCCTTATTAACTGCAACCAACTTAAGATTCATCGAAACATGTTCTGAAAATGCTTTAGGTTTGGCCCCTAGACACAAAACAGTTTCTTTATCATCTAAGCATTTGCTGAAATCAGAATTTATATATGCTTCCGCACCCCAGCCCCATACTTTTTTGCCTTTTCCTTCGCTTGGCGACACATCAGGGAATAATACTATAGTTGAACAATTCTCAAGCACAACACCAAACTCGGCACAAGAAGCCGCAGATCCTTTAGTGAAATATTTGCTTAACAAAATCTGGTATATCCTGCTCAAATCAAATGCGGCTATAAGGAAATCAAAAATCAAATAAATCACCCAGAGACATGGTATAATTGCGATTGCGAGTAAATTTATCTGCATTAATAAACCATCAGCAACCAAGCATTTAATCGTTCCGTTTTGAAAAAGCAGAAATATTTCAAGCGCAAATACGCCAAACCAAAACAAGGACAGTTTTTTAACAAAACACCCGAAACGTTCTTTTATCCTTACACACTTAACCTTTTTCCGCATATCCGTTCTCCTTATTATACATCAACTTACTCAACACAACAAGAAATATAGCCTGCCGATGCCCAAAGCCTATTTCCAATATTTCACTCGCCTTATACTTTCTCCGTGACTATCATCTTTTTCGATCGTATTATACCAAAAATCGCAATGAAAGGCAAGAATTCAACCTTGAGCGCTTATTACATTTCCTTCTCTTCTCTTCAATCCGCTACGCCGCCATACAAGTGGCGTCGCCAAAGGCGTAGGGAAGCGCAGGGCGGTTTTTGCAACCTGCACAGCGGCGGCGGAAAATTCGGCAACGACCCGATTTTGACGCATCGGTTTATCGCTAAGCGAACTTGCTCGCGCGCCCCGTGGTAAAGGGCGAAAAAGAAATATCGCAAAATCGATGTCGGCCCGAATTTTCAGACGCGAATCCGCGCACGCGGATTCAGCGAGCACTAGCGCAAAACCGCCCTGCGACTCCCAAAGCCTGAGTCGCCACTCTTATTCTCCTCACAACTAAAGACAGCGGCAAAATAGACGGTACAGGAAAGCGCAAGAAGGCAAGGTCAGGAAATCTTGCCGAGCAATGCCTGGCAGCCGGCGGCGACATCGCGATAGGTGGCGTCAAAGTCTCCAGTATACCACGGATCTGCGACATCGCGGCTTTCGCCGGCAATTTCCATCATCAACCTGAGCTTCGAGCGATCTTCAGGATATACAAGGCGGCGCAGATCAGCCATGTTGTAAGCGTCCATGCCGATTATCAGATCGTACTCTCTCGCCTTCGCGGCGGTAAGAAGCCATGCGCGGCGCGGAGAAAACGGAATGCCCTTCTCAATCAATTTCGTGCGAGTTCCGCGATGGATGTCGCTGCCGATTTCGTCAGTGTGCAAGGCGGCGCTTTCGACGGCAACATCCGTCCGCCCGGCTTTGGCGAGGATATCTTTCATCACAAACTCGGCCATCGGCGAACGGCAAATGTTCCCGTGACACGTGAAAAGTATTTTCATTACTCGAGCTTGGATTTCTGGCGAGGATCGAACGCATCACGCAAGCCTTCGCCGACGAGAACCGTGAGCAGCATCACGATAAAGAGAGCCAACGCCGGAAAGAGGATGAGCCACCACGCCCAGCGAAACTGCTGCGCCTGGTTCATGAGCTCGCCGCAGCTCGGCGTCATCGGCGGCAACCCGAAGCCAAGGAAGTCCAGCGCCGCCAAGGAACCGATTGCACCCATGAGCAAAAACGGAAAGAGCGTAATGAGCGGCGTAAGCGCATTCGGGAGAATGTGGCCGAAGATAATCCGCGCAGGGCTGAAGCCTTGAACTTTCGCCGCCTCGACAAATGTGCGCGATCTCAGGCGAAGGAATTCCGCGCGCATATAGTAGCTAACCCCGATCCAATTGAAAATCGCGTAGCAGACGAGCAGAATGGAAAAACTCCGGCCCATCGTCGAGCCAATGAAAATCATTACATAAAGAAACGGAACGGCGCACCAGATTTCGGTGAAGCGCTGCATGATAATATCGGTTTTGCCGCCGAAATACCCTTCGATCGCGCCCACGACGAGGCCCAGGAACATCGCCCAGAACGCGAGCACCAACCCGAACACAAGCGCGATGCGCATGCCATGGACGACACGCGCATAGACATCCCGGCCGCCCGCATCGATTCCAAACGGATGCTCCTTGACCGGGCGGAAGGGAAACGAGATTTCCGGCGGCGGCAAAATGCGCTCGTGCACGGTCGGCGGCTCCTTGCTCTCGCAGAAGACGCGCACATAGCCGTCTTTTTCGGTACGCTTCACATTGTATGCGGAAAGATCGGAGAAGTCGAAATCCGCCGGCCCCTCGAAGCCGTAGCGGGTGCCATCCGCCGCCTCGTTCCAGCGGGCATTCCTGATTTCGTAAGTATACTCCACCGTAGGCTTGCGGTATTTCTCGAGCGTGGCCGGATCCACGACCGCGCGCGGATCGCACGGGCAGACGACATCCGCAAGCATGCAGAAAACGAAGATGATCCCGAATCCGATCAGCGAATACCAAGCGCGGCGGATGCGCTTGAAGCTGCGGAAACGCTTGACTGTAAGTGGCGAGAATATCATTTTTTCGAGAAGTCTATCCTGGGGTCGATGATCATGTAGAGAATATCTGAAATCAAATTGCCCACCAGCTGGAAGCTTGCGGTGAGCGCGAGGAGCGCCAGAAACACGGCGTAGTCGCGCCCGATCAAGGCATCCCACGAAAGCCGTCCCATGCCGGGGATTTCAAAGATCGTTTCAATGATGATCGAGCCTGCAAACAAAAGACCGATCATCGGGCCTAGACCCGTGGCGATAGGAATCAAAGCGTTGCGGAATGCGTGCAGCCAAATCGCGCGGCGGCGGGTCGCGCCCTTGGCGATCACCGTGCGGATGTAGTCGGCGGAAATCTGGTCCAAAAGCGAATTCTTCATGAGCAAGGTCAGCATCGCGAAACCGCCGGCGACATAGCAAACAATCGGCAGCGCCATATGCCAGGCGCGGTCCGCAAACCAAGTCCAGAACCCAGGCTCGACATCAAAGTCCGATGAAATGCCGCCCAAGGGGAAAATGTCCCACATCCCCTCTACCGTGCCGCAGAAAAACATCTTGAGCACCATCGCAAGCGCAAAAGCAGGAATCGCATAGGCGATGAAAACGACGAGCGAGCTTGCGGCATCGAACGTCTGACGGTGCTTCAGCGCTTTGGCGATTCCCAGCGGCACGCAGATCATGTAGGTAAGGAGAAACGATGCAAGGCCGAACCACAGCGAGACCGGGATTCGGCTTTTGATGAGCTGCCACGCCGTCTTGCTGGGGTAATCGTAGGACGGCAGTTTCATTCCCATGCGATTGACGACGAGCCAGTTCCAATACTGGACCGGCAACGGCTTGTCGAAGCCGAATTGCTTTTCAAGGTCTTTCTTGTATTCGTCACTGATGTGCGCGGCGGACGACGACGAACCGGCTTCTCCCGCCTGACTCATGCCCTTAAGACGCATCATGCGCATTTCCACCGGACCGCCCGGCAAAAAGCGCGTCAGCGTGAAGCACACAATGGTTATGCCGATAAATGTCGGGATCGTCAGCAATAAACGCCGTATGAGATATGATATCCTATCCATGATTCTTTGCCCATATTGCCTGACGCGCCACGCCCAGCATGAGCGCGGCGTCGTCCTTGGTGAATACTCCGCGAGAAAACACGCGGTGGAAACCCTGCATGAAATGTTCGCGCTGCACACTCTCCATGAAACCGATCGTCTCGAGCATCTCGGCCCAGTTTTTCATGAGTTGCATCTTCTGCGCCTGCGGTGCGGGCGGCGCCTTTTCATGCGGCATTTGATAGTCGCCTTTCGCCGTGAAAAGCTCGTACGCCGTAATCAAAACCGCCTGCGAAAGATTGATGCTCGTGTATCCCTCGTCAACGGGGATGCGCACCAAATGGGTGCACTGCGCGATTTCTTCGTTCGTAAGCCCCTTGTCCTCGCGTCCGAACACTATCGCAACCGGCCCCTCTGCCGCCAAAGCGAGAATTTCGTCCGCCGACTCCCGCGGCGTACGCACATGTTGGCGGTAGAGTCCGCTTCTCGCCGTCGTACCCACTACCGCAACGCAATCCGCGACCGCCTCCTCGAAAGTCGCGGTCTCGCGCCGGTTCTTCAGGATATCCGTTGCATGCACCGCGAGCCGCTCGCCTTCCTCCCAATCGTTTTGCAGGTTTGGCGCCGCCAACACAAGATTGTGCAGTCCCATATTCGCCATCGCACGGCACGCCGACCCCACATTGCCAGTGTAGAGCGTCCCGACCAAAACAACGCGGATATTATCGAGCGGATTCATCCTTACCTTTTCTTCGGCCTTTCCAGAGTCCGCGCCAGCACACCCTCGTAGTAGAGCGAATAGCCGGATTTGTCGTCAAGCTCGCGAAAAACCCGGCATGTGAAGCCATTGGCGAGAAACATCCACTTTTTGCTGTCGGTACGGTACATCGTGCCGGACTCGAGCATGTTCATGCACTGGTATGCGACAAATTCATCTCCATTGGGCAGATGCACGCGCACCCGCAGTTTCGAGCGCATTTCCATCTCCTGCCCGTTCCCCGGAGAAATGAAGGTCGTGACATGCTCTTCCTTGCCGGTTCCGTAGTCCACGGTCAAAAACTCGCCGTCGTCGTTCGTGAACATCGCAGTCTGCAAATGGATGAAACTCGCGCATCCCGCGAAGATCATCATCGCGAATGCGAGACACGGCGCCGCGAGTTTCTTCGCCACGAGCGCACCGACGCGTTTGGGATCCGCCTTGCCCTTGGAGAGTTTCATTACTTGGCCGACGAAAAATCCCGCCGCCGCCTTTTTCCCGTTCTTGAAGTCCTGCACCGGGCCGGGATTCGCGGCGATCGCCTCGTCCACGAATTTCTCAAGCGCACCTTCGTCGCTCACCGCGCCGAGTCCACGCTCCTTCACGATCGCCTCGGGGTCGCCGCCCTTTTCAAAAAGCTCCGGAAGAAGTTCCTTCACCGTAGGCCCGTTGATCGTCCCGGCGGCCGCGAGCTTCACGAGCGAGCAAAGCGCCTTGGGTGTCATCGCGCACGCCGATACCGCAGTTTCCGTAGCGTTCACGAGCGCCATCACATCGGACATGAAAAGATTGCAAAGTTGCTTGGCCGTCTTTTTGTCCAGACCTTTCGCCGCCGCCTCGAAGTAGTCGGCGTTTTCCTTGTGCTGCGAGAGAACGCCGGCATCATATTCCGCAATGCCATACTCTTCGATCATTCGTGCGCGCCGCTTTTCAGGCTCCTCGGGAAGCAGCGCCCTCCACGCCTCCACCGTCTCGTCGTCAAGCTCCACCGGCACGAGATCCGGCTCCGGGAAATAGCGGTAGTCGTGCGCATTCTCCTTCGAACGCATCGATGCCGTCTCCATCGCCTCGCCATCCCAGCGGCGCGTTTCCTGCACGATCGGGATCGAGTGCGCCATGCATTCGCGCTGCCGCCGCGCTTCGTATTCGAGCGCCGCATGGATCCCGGAGAAGGAATTCATGTTCTTGATCTCAACCTTCGTGCCGAGTTTCGTCTCGCCTACGGGGCGGATCGAAATATTCACGTCGGAGCGCATATTGCCTTCTTCAAGATTGCAATCGCTAACTCCCGCGTATACCAGCATCTCCTTGAGTTTCGTGAGATACGCGATTGCCTCGTCCGCGCTCGCCATGTCCGGTTCCGAAACAATCTCCATCAACGGCGTGCCGCCGCGATTGAAATCGACACCCGAAGATTGCGCGTAATGGTTGATCTTCGCCGCGTCTTCTTCAAGATGGATATGATTGATCCTTATCGTCTTGGGGCCGTTTGGCGTCTGGATCGTGACGCCGCCACCGATGCACAAGGGACTTTCGTTCTCGGAAATCTGATAGTCCTTGGCCATGTCGGGGTAGAAATAGTTCTTGCGGTCGAACGTCGCATGGCGGTTTATTCGGCATCCGAGCATGAGTCCGCTCATTACCGTAAACTTCACCGCCTCTTTGTTCGCAACCGGCAACGCGCCAGGGTAGCCAAGGCACACCGGGCAAACATTGACGTTAGGCTCGCACCCGGTCTTAAGACGACAGGCGCAGAACATTTTCGTCCGCGTCTTCAACTGCACATGGGTTTCCAGGCCTATCGTATTCTCGAATTCCATCACAATGTGCTCCCCGGGAAAAACGTCCCTATCGATTTGCCGCTAAAAATCCCCTCCAAAACCGATTTGCGCCCGTTTGCGACATAAACATCGATTCCGCTTTTTACCGCCGCTTTTACAGCCTTGAGCTTCGAATCCATTCCGCCCTTGGAAAGTCTACCTTTCTCGCCGGGATGGATTAGCCGCCCTATATTGCGGAAATTGTCGACTTGCGCAATGCGCTTGCCGTCGTCGTCGAGCAACCCGTCCACCGTCGTCAAGAGAACCAACACTTCCGCACGCACGAGTTTGGCGATCAAAAAGCTCATCCAATCATTGTCGCCGAAACTCCGCCCTTTGAGTTCTTCGTCGGCAACGACATCGTTTTCATTCACGACAGGAATGATGCCGTTGTCCACGAGCCGAGAGAGCATGTTCTTTACGTTCCGACTGCGGCGTCGATCCTCGAAGTCGGCATGGGTAAGGAGAATCTGCCCTACCTTGAGACCGCATTCCGAGAAAAGCTTCTCATATTCGCAAATGAACCGCGCCTGCCCGACCGCCGCGCACATCTGCACGTCATTGACATCCTCGGGACGCGCCTTGAGCCCCAGAGCCTCAACCCCAGCCGCTACCGCGCCAGACGAAACGAACACGAGTTCGTGCCCGGCTTTCCTGAGCGCGGCAAGCTGCAAGACAAGACGACGGAGCGCCGGATAATCCGGATGCCCCGTCTTCTTTGCGATCGCGTGAGTGCCGACTTTTACAACAACTCTCATACGATACCTGCAAGGCTCGAGCACCGAGCCCGAACTTACTCTCCGAGCTGCATGCGCACGAAGCGCTTGACCGTAATCGGAGCGCCGCCGCAAGCCTTGCTCACGCCATCGAGATATTTTTCGACCGTGATGTCGCCATCGGCGACATAATCCTGCTTGACGAGGCAGATCTGCGTGCAGTACTTGGCGGCCATGCCCTTCTTGATGCCAACCAAAGCCTGCTCCGGAGGGAGCTTGCCCTTCTGTTCCTTAAGCGCATTGAGCTTGATCTCGAGCTCGGCATCGATCTCGGCCTGGGGAACATCCTCGGGCTTGATGTACTTCGGGGCGTTCGCCGCGATCTGCAAGCAAATCATGTGCGCCGCCTCTGCGAGCTCTGCGGACGCCGCGCACTTGTCGCACGGAGTTTCAAGTTCAACCAAAACGCCAATCTTGCCGCCCATGTGGATATATCCGGAAAGGATTCCCGTGCCGTTGAGCACATAGCGCTCGCTGCGGCGGATCTTCACATTCTCTCCGGTCTTGGTGAGCAACATCTTGTAGTCGTCGCCAAGCGTCGTTTCGATATCCTTGCCCTCGAGAGCCACCTTCGCCGCGTCATCGACAAACTTGACGAACGCTTCGGTCTTCGCCACGAAGTCAGTCTCGCAGTTGACTTCCGCAAGCGCCATCGCCTTCTTGTCCGCCGCCTCGGCAAGGGCGATGATGCCCTGCTTAGACTCTTTGTCGACGCGCTTGGCGGCAACCGCGAGGCCCTTCTCGCGCAGGTACTTCACCGCCTCTTCCATATTGCCGTTCGTGGCGGTAAGCGCTTCCTTGCAAGCACCCATGCCTGCCGCCGTCGCTTCGCGCAATTCCTTGATCTGCTGAATCGTAATAGCCATTGTCTTATTCCTTGAAAAAGATTTGATTTGTGATTATTCCGCCGCCGGAGCCTCGGGAGCCGCCTCGACCGCCGCCGGAGCCTCGGGAGCCGCCTCGGCCGCCTTGACTTCCGCCTGGGCTTCAACGACCGCCTGCTGGCGCTTTGCCGCGACCTCAGCCTTGGCCTTGGCTTCCGCCGCCTCCTTGGCCTTGCGCGCCGCCGCCTTCACATCCGCGCTCACCACGCCCTTCTTGGCCGCCGCACCAGCCGCACGCTTGCCGGCGGTGGCCTTCGCCTTGCGCTCGGCGCGCGCCGCCTTCTCCGCCTCGTCGCGAACCTTGCGAGCTTCTTCGCGCTTGCGGTTGTCTTCCGCCGCTTTCACGCTGTATTCGTCGTTCGCGCCCTTGATAACCTTCACGAGCCCGCCAAGAACGAGTTCCACGCCGCGCACACTGTCGTCGTTGCCGGGAATCACGTAATCGATCGGCTCCGGATCGGCGTTCGTGTCCACGATCGCCACCACCGGAATGCCAAGGCGCACCGCCTCGTTCACCGCGTTCTGCTCGCGCACCACGTCCACGACCACGACCGCGCCGGGAAGTTCGCTCATATCCGCGACGCCAGTGAGGTTCTTCTCGAGCTTGTTGAGCTCGCGGCGTAGCATCGACGCCTCCTGCTTGTGTTCGGAAAGTTCGCCGCCGTTCGCCTTGGCCGTAGCCTGCAGCTGACGCATGCGCTTGACGGAAGAACGAATCGTCTTGGCGTTCGTAAGCGTTCCGCCGAGCCAACGCTCGGTCACATAAAACTGCTCGACGCTCTCCGCCGCATTCTTCGCGATCTCAGCAATCTGCTTCTTCGTCGCTACAAACAGCACCTTCTTGCCGGCGAGCACCGTGTCGCGCAGGAACGAGGCCGCCTCGTCGAGAAGCGCTACCGACTGCGTAAGGTCGATTACATGGATGCCGTTGCGCTTGTCGAAGATATAGCCTTTCATCTTCGGATTCCAGCGCTTCGTCTGGTGACCGAAGTGCAGACCGGCGTCAAACATGTCTTTGAGGGTGATACCCGTCAGGGTAGAGGTAGGCATTTCCATTTTGTTTTTCCTTTCAATCTATTTTAGATTATCAGATCAATCCGCTTTGCCCGGGGATGGATTACCCCTGAGTCATTCGCTTCCTCCCGCCCCACCCGGAGCAGAATTATTGTTTATTATACCATAAATCTCCGCCAAAAGTCAATAGGGGAAAATGCGGAGCGACATCCATTGCGCTATATTTCGCGATGGACGATTCCGAAATCGCGGAGCGGAGCGAGAGGAAGACCCATGATGTTTTCATATTCGCCTTCATACCGCTCGACAACAAGCGGGCCAAAATCGTCGATGTCGTATGCGCCAGCGCGGTCTAAAGGATTGACGAGACGCACATATTCATCGATGTCGCGCTCCGAAAGCACCTTGAAGGCGACTCGCGATTCGGCGGCGGCGGTTTGCGTTTTGCCGTTCTTGCGATATGCCACGCCCGTCCAGACGCTGTGCGTTTTCCCGGAAAGCTCGCGCAGAAAAGCTTTCGCTTCATCAAGATCGCGCGGCTTGCCGTAGATTCTGCCCTTTAGCCAGACGATCGTATCGGCCGCAAGCGCCTCTTCGCCGGGTGCAACCGCAAGTTTGCGCAAAGCGTTCCCGGTCACGGTCGCAACCGGATCGTCGTCACTGCCGGTCTCCTCGGCGTCGGTTTTCACGACCGTGAACGCGACGCCATGCTCACGCAATATCTTCGCCCGTCTCGGGCTGCCGCTGGCAAGAATCAACATGTAACAATCGCAAACTTGATGAACCGGGAAAATCGAGTCCCCTTAGATCCGGTTGTCCCAATTCTTGAAAACGACCTCTTGTCCGTTCGCCTTGATGGCGGCATAGACTTCCGCAGGCTTGCGGGAGTCGGTCAAAGTAAACTGGGCGACATCTTCTTTGTGTTCGCTCTCCAGCACCGCATAACCGCCAGGCGTCACTTTGCTGCCTGCGGACATGTTGTCGGCCGCATACTGCACGATATAGTCTCGGAACTTTGGCGCTTCGCGCGTCGAAACCGTCATGCAACACTCTGGAAATACGATGCGGAACGCGAGCATCATGAGATCGACATCATCCTCGCTCACCGGATGTTCCGGCTGGAAACCGCCCTCTACGGGGCAGAAGCGCGGAAACGCGAACTGGACTTTGGCCTGATAGCATTCCCTCATGAGGTAGAATGCGTGCGCCGCGAGCGATGCACATTCCGGCCTCCAAGGATTTAGCCCCAGAAGGAACGCACAACCGAGCTGACGGAATCCCGCGCGTCCGGCGCGGAGTTGCGTCCAGAGCCGGAACTCGTAGTTTGACTTGGGACCGGCAGGATGGAAATACTTGTAGCGCTCCTGATCGTAAGTCTCTTGAAAACAAGTAAGCGCCTCGTAGCCAGCCTTGAAGAGTTCGCGGTATCCCTCCTCGGTCTGCGGCGCAACCTCCAAAGAGAGATTCGAAAACATCTTTTTGAGCATGCGCCCGACTTCCGCCAGATGCTCCACGGTATTCACCTTTGGGTCTTCCCCGGCGACAATCAAGAGCGAATCGATGCCGCTCGCCCTGATCGCCTCCGCTTCCATGCGAATCTCGTCCATCGTGAGATTGCGCCGCACCGTGCCCGAATGCTGCACGCGAAAATCGCAATACCGGCAAGAGTTGATGCATGTATTGCCTATGTATAACGGCGCATACACGCTCACCGTCTTGCCGTAGTAGCGCATGCGGGCCTTGCGCGCCGCCTCGCGCATCTGCGGCTTGAAGGCGTTCGCCGCCTCGCTCGTAAGGTTGAGCAGATCGAACCAATCATGCTTCGCCTTCGCAAGCGACGAGGCGACCATTTCCGGCGTCACCTTGGAGTAGTACTCCAGAACTTGCGCCTCGGTGAATTTAAGGAGAGGGAACATATCAGACCTTCGGAAGTTTCGCGAACGATGCGGCGAGATCATCGTCGGTCGGGATGTAATCGCCCATAGTGCCGTCGTTGAACGCCTGATAGGCCGTCATGTCGAAGTATCCAGTTCCTGTGAGGCCAAAGAGGATTGTCTTTTCCTCGCCCGTTTTCTTGCATTCAAGCGCCTCCTGCATCGCGCCCCAGATGGCATGGGAAGATTCCGGCGCGGGGAGCGTCCCCTCGGTGCGCGCGAAAAGCTGCGCGGCGGCAAAGACGTCGGTCTGCTTCACGCTCTTCGCCTCCATAAGCCCCTGATGCTTCAGTTCGGAAAGCGTCGCGCTCATGCCATGATAGCGCAGCCCGCCGGCATGGTTCGCGGAGGGAATGAAGTCATGCCCCAAGGTGTACATCTTCTGGAGCGGGCACACCTTGCCGGTGTCGCAATAATCGTAGGCGTAGACGCCGCGCGTGAGCGATGGACAACTCGCCGGTTCGATTGCTACGAACCTGTAGTCCGCCTCGCCGCGCAACACCTCGCCCATGAACGGCGCGATGAGTCCGCCAAGGTTCGATCCGCCGCCGGCGCAACCGATGATGACATCGGGCTTGACGCCCAGCTTCTCCATCGCCGCCTTCGCTTCAAGGCCGATAATCGATTGATGCAGGAGAACTTGCGCAAGCACCGACCCGAGGACATAGCGGTATCCCTCGTGGGAAACCGCGTCCTCCACCGCCTCGGAGATGGCGCAGCCGAGCGATCCTGTGGTGCCGGGGTGCGCGGCATTGATTTGCCGCCCAACTTCCGTGAGCATGCTCGGACTTGGCGTCACCGAAGCTCCGTATGTGCGCATCACTTCGCGCCGGAACGGCTTCTGTTCGTAAGAACCCTTCACCATGTACACGCGGCAATCAAGATTGAAAAACGCACACGCCATGGAAAGCGCAGTTCCCCACTGCCCTGCGCCCGTCTCCGTGGTGACGCCCTTGAGGCCTTGCTCCTTGGCGTAATAGGCCTGCGCGATCGCAGAGTTGAGTTTGTGCGAGCCCGAAGTATTGTTGCCCTCGAACTTGTAGTAGATTTTCGCTGGCGTTCCGAGCGCACGCTCGAGGAAGTAGGCGCGGACAAGCGGCGATGGACGGAACATGCGGTAGAAGTCGCGAATCTCCTTGGGAATCGGGAAATACGCGGTCGTGTCGTCGAGCTCCTGCCGGACGAGTTCCTTGCAGAAAATATGCTCGGCCTCCTCTGCCGTGACCGGATTGCCGGTCGCCGGGTTCAAGAGCGGCGCGGGTTTCGTTTTCATGTCCGCGCGCACATTGTACCACGCTTCGGGAACTTCGTTCTCGTTCAAATATGTTTTATACGGTATGTCCACATTATTGCTCATTGATTTCGTCGCTTTTTTTTTTTGCTGCTTTCAGTCGAAAAACCGGAAATTCAGACATTGAAAATGTCCATGGGGCTGGTGGCGCTTGCGGTCGCGCGTTGCGCCGCCGGACCCGCCTTGATGCCAAGTTCCGCCGCCCTGACCGCCAGTTTGAATGCCTCCGCCATCTTCACCGGATCCGCCGCCGCCGCCACCGCAGTGTTCGCCAGCACTGCATCCGCCCCCAGCTCGATCGCCTCCGCCGCATGGCTGGGGAGCCCTATCCCCGCATCGACCACGACCGGCACATGCGACTGCTCGACGATTATCTCGATCATGTCGCGCGTACGGATGCCGCGGTTCGATCCGATCGGACTGCCGAGCGGCATGACCGCCGCCGCGCCCGCTTCCTCGCACTTGCGCGCCAGCACGGGATCGGCGTTGATGTAAGGGAGCACGACCATGCCCAGCTTCGCGCACTCCTCCACCGCCTTGAGCGTCTCCACCGGATCGGGCAGGAGATAACGGGCGTCGGGATGGATTTCAAGCTTGATCCATTTGAAGCCCGCCGCGAGCGCGATCTTGGCGATCCGCACCGCCTCGTCGGCATTGCGCGCGCCAGACGTGTTGAGCATCGCCACCACCTTGTCGCGGTCTATGACCTTCAAGATGTCGTCATGCGCCGCATCGCCTTCGTGAACGCGCGTGAGCGCCGTCGTCACCAGTTCCGTCTCCGACGCCTCAAGCGCCGCCTTCATCGTCTCCGACGACGCAAACTTCCCCGTTCCGAGGAAAAACCGGTTCTTGAACTTTCTGCCCCCGATTGTCAAATCTCTCATTTCGCTCCTTTCGCGTCCAGACGGCGGTTGCGCAGATACAGCAGGATATCAATCCCCACCACGCAGAACAGCACCATGTAGACGTATGTCACCCAATTGAAATTGTTGATGATCTTGTGCACGATTCCAAAGACGTAGCCGATTTCCACAAAGCACAGGAAAACGATGCTCTTGCCCTTCGTGCTGCGCGACTTTATGGACTTGGCGATCGAAAACGGCCACGAAATCCCGAAACACACCAGCATCAAAAATTCGAATATGCCCATGTTCACTTCCAAAGCGCACACACGACGACCGCCGTCGCAAGGCCGGTGAGAAATCCGGCGAGCACTTCCATCTGGGTGTGGCCGAGGAGCTCCTTGAGGTGCACGGGATTGAACCGCAGCGTCTCCCTGAGTTCGCGGATTATCTGGTTTATGATCTTCGCCTGTTCGCCGGCGGCGCGGCGCACCGTCGCAGCATCGAAAATCGTGATTGCCGCCCAGCCCATCGCCAGCATCGCCAGCGGCGTGCCAAAACCATCCGTAAGCCCGATCGACGCCGCAAGTCCGGTGGCCATCGCGCTGTGCGCAGACGGCATCCCGCCGGTCGAAACGAGATATTCTATATCAAGCGTCTTGTTCTTGACCGCGTTCGCGGTCATCTTGATGCACTGCGCAATCGTCCATCCGAGGAACGACGACCAAAACCATGGATGCATAAATGCGTGGCCGATATTCCAATCTGCAATCATTTGTCCTCCCAAGGTTCTATGTTTTCCAGGAAAGGATGAAGTTTGTCCTTGTCGCTCAACGTGAGTTCCATTCCCAGCTCCGGCCACTTGATGCCCAGCGCCGGATCGTCGAACCTGAGCCCGCGCTCGCTCGCTTTGTCGTAGAAATTGTCGCACTTGTAGGAAAATAGCGTACCGTCTTCGATTACGATGAAACCGTGTGCGAAACCGCGGGGAATGTAGAACTGGCGGTGGTTCTCGCCGGTCAAATATTCCGCCACGGCCTTGCCGAAGGTCGGCGAACCCTTGCGGATATCCACCGCGACATCCCACACCGCGCCGCGCAGCACGCGCACAAGCTTGGCCTGTGCGCTCTTGCCGGACTGCCAGTGCAGCCCGCGCACCACCCCGCGCATCGAAAAAGATTCGTTGTCCTGCACGAACTTGGCGTCGATCCCCGCTTCGCGATAGCGGCGCTCGTTCCATGTCTCCACAAAGAACCCGCGCACGTCGCGAAACACGTCCGGCTCGATCACCTTGATTCCTTCAATTTCCCTGTCGATTATTTTCATTTCCACGTTCCCTGTACCGGTGTGTAGACATTCCTTTCGCGAGTTTGATATCCTCCTCGCCGATGCGCCCGATTTCGCGGATGCCTGGCGTATCGATCGCCATCGCGCCGTTCGGAAGCATTATGAGTTCGCGCGAGGTCGTCGTGTGACGCCCCTTCCCGCTCCACTCCTGAATATCCTGCGTCGCCTGCCAATCTTCCCCGGCGAGCGCATTGACGAGCGTGGACTTGCCCACCCCGGAACTCCCGATAAACGCCACGGTGCGTCCGGGAGCGACGATTTCGCGGATCTCGTCCATTCCCGTTCCATCCACCGTCGAAAGCTTCACAAGCCGCTTGTCCGTCTCAAGTTCACGGTCGCCCAAATCGACTTTCGTAAGCACCACCACGACCTCCGCCTCGCCAACATTCTCGGCAAGATCCAAAAAGCGCTTCAGTCTAGGCAGCGAGAAATCCTCGTTTGCCGCCATCATTATGAAAAGCACATCGAAATTCACCGCAAGAGTCTGGCTCTTGCGTCTGGCGGCAGGATCCTTGCGTTCGAACTTCGAAAACCTCGGCAACACCCCGGTGATCATGCTCTCGCCGCAATCGTTGTGCACGAAGGTGACGAAATCCCCAGTGATCGGACGTATCGCCCCAGGGTCGCGGAATGCGCTTTTCTTCTTGCGCGCGAGCACTTCTCCTTCCGCCTCGTTGCACACCAGATGGTAGTAGTCGCCATGCGCCGACACTACCCGCGCGACTGAGCGGGGCTCGCCCGAACCCTTGTATCCGAACCGTTCAATCCTCCCGGGGCAGGAAGGGACCGAGAAATTCCGTTTCGAAGTCGAATCCGTCATTGAAATCGTCGTAATTGTCGCCCTTGCCCTTGCGGACATATTTGTGTTCGACCAGATTGCGCATCATTTCGCCCAGGTCGTCCGTCGAGTGGACGCCCAGCTGACGCACCACGGTAAACGCCATCGGGCCGAACACATTCAGCACGAGATTTTTGAAGGACGTCATGATATCAAAGGACGACACATGATCGCTTTCGCCGTCACCTGCTTCGCCTATCGCCAGCATGAGTATGCGGTAGGCCTTGGCGCTGTAGCGCGGGTCGTGCGCCGCCAGTTCCTCGAAGTCCGGCAGCATTTCAAAATCTGGCTGCATGGTGTGGAAACAATCGAGGCGCGGGTCGCCCCGCGCCTCATTCCCTTTACCAACGGGTTTCGCGACGCGGGCCACGGTCGCGATCGTATCCGCCGCGTCCGCCGCGGAATCCGCCGCGACGCTCCTCGCGAGGCTTGGGCTGCGACTCGTTCACGCGAACGGTGCGGCCATCGAGCTCATGACCATTGAGCGCATCGATAGCCGCCTGAGCCTGCGCGGCATCGGGCATAGTCACGAATCCGAACCCTTTGCTCCGACCGGTCATGCGATCGGTCACCACCCGTACGGCGGTAACTTCGCCGAATGCCGCGAACGCCGCCTTGAGTCCATCGTCAGTCGTCGCGTAAGCGAGGTTACCAACATAGATTTCCATCTGATTCTTTCCTTACTCTTATTTGAATACATGCCGTCCTTACGGAAGCACCCGCCTCTTTCGTCCAGCATCGGAACAGATTATATCAAAAATCGCCCGCATTAGTCAAGAGGGAATCCGCCGCCGCAGAATCAAGGCTTTTTCATTATACGCCCATTCCGCCTCGAAATTCCATCAGGACCTGCATGATACGATACTGCGGAATTCCCCGTAAGAACTCTTCATAGCGATGCATTCCGCATTCAATGTTTATTTTAGCACGGTCTATTGCTATCCGTGTCTTATCTTCGGCTTCTCTTGCCAGCGCAGACGGAACGCTATTCTTAGGCATATGAGAAACTAAATCCGACCAAGCCCATGTGTAGAGCAAACAAAAGTCCATCCAATCCAATGATGAATTTGCCTTTACAAAATCTCGTAAATACTCCAACGATATCTCCTCTCTTGCCGCACCAGAATTGATTTGCAACACAAGATACCTCAAAACATCATCAGGAAGCTTGTCGTAAACCTTCTTTGCTTCATAATACAAATGTGTTGTGTTTGTCGCCGGCTGGATAAAAGTACCGCCGGCAGCTATAAAGTTTTCCAATTCGATACCTCCACTTGGAATCGAATCATAATACGGACGTCCTACATAATGCTTTCCACCATCGAAATCTTGACCGCGCAAAAAACGAAGCAAAGAATTAAGCAGGCCCATTTTACACCTCCTTATTGCCGTATTGTTTCTTTGTAGCAAACCAGTCATTGCTGGATGGCAGGAAAAGAATTGCTGTTGGAATCCAGCAAAACACAGCAAGAACAACTGAAACAATGGCCAATTGGAAATATCCAGGGCGCATTCCACCACCAATTATCGGGAATATGCATACAAATAATGATATGGCCGAAATTCCAGCCATAACAGAGCGCGGCCAGTTTTTGCGAGCCTTTATCGCCTTTGCCATAGAAAGGAGAAACCAAGACCACAGGGCCTGCACCGCCAGTGCGACCGGACCAAGAGGCCAGGTGCCGATAAGGCCGACAAGAATAATAACGGCGTCGATAATCATGAGAATACGAACAACTCGCAATGCCATAGGCATCTTAAGTACTTCTCTTTGCACTTCGTTTTCCTGATTCACTTTTGATTCCTCCATGCCCTAGTTGTTGTTTCACTTCGCAAGGATCGGGCTTGTCCTCGTTCCGTGTCGTTTATAAGACCTTTTTCTCTATTCTATGAAAATCTATGCAAACAAATCGGCACAATCGTCGCCACAACCGCGGTTTTATTGGGCGAGTCGCAATTTCGGCGGGGTTTGGACATTGGGAGTGCTTGCGTTTTTGGGAGTTGCGCCAGCCGCAACTGTCAACCCTGAAACTTCCTACATTCCACTCGGCGACCGCTTTGCAGCGCAAATTGCTTTGTCGCTGGTGCTTTTAGAGGAAATCACGCAAGATGCGTCTCCCGCTAAAGCACTGCGACCAGTGGCGAGAGCGTCCCCTCGCCTATTTCGCTCCAAAACGGTGCTTTCCATCTGGAAAACATCGTCTTGGATACTTATGTTATACCAAAAGCACCAACAATTTACAAGTATTATTTGTTGGTTTATCTCACTGGAATGGTTGGTTTATCTCACGCAAAGTTCGCGTGAGGCAAAAACGGGGAACAGGGAACGGATTCCGTGTATTCCGTGGTTAAAATCCGCCCTTCCAAGCCCGCATTAGAATGCCAGCGCAAAAAGGT
>DFFF01000038.1:30432-78222 GCA_002369235.1 Verrucomicrobia bacterium UBA3783 | reverse complement strand
AAAAGGTATAACCTTTTGCCCTAAAAGGTCCAACCTTTTATACCAAAAGGTCTAACCTTTTTGAACTGCCAAAAGAAGAGGAAGAAAAATGGCTACGAGAAGATTTTTCGATTCCCCTTACCGGGGCGGCAGGGAGATCGGCCTGTAATTGGACATGGCGACGCCGAGGACGATTATGACGCCGCCTATCCACCCGGCGACCGAAAGCCGCTCGCCAAGAAAAATCGCGGCGGCAATCACTCCCACCAGCGGCATCAGATAAAGCCCGATAGACGATTTCACCATGCCGATCCGCTTGCACGCAAAACCCCAGAACACAAACCCCAGCGCCGACGCACAGACGCCGAGAAACACGAGGTTGAAGAGATTCAAGGGGTCGGAAAACCGTGCGACATTCGTGGCGCGGTCAATGACGATCGCGAAAGTCCCGTCCAACATGGCGCGGCCAGCGCTGGTCGTGCCCCAGACCGCAACCGGTAACATCATCACCAAAGACCAGAAAAACGACTTGCGAGTGACGGTAAGGACTTCAAGTCCGGCGGAATTGGCCATGTCAATCAAGATGGAGTATACGCCCCAGCTGAAAACCGTTCCCAGAACCATCAGGTCGCCCTTGATGTGAAATTCGAGTTCGGCGCCATTGGCGAGCGAAACGACAACCGCGCCGGCAATCGCCACAACCGAACCTAGCCACATCCACAGATTGAAGCGCCCTTCGCGTCCGGCAAGACGCGCCAGAAGCGCGTTCACTACGGGACTTATCGACATCAAAATCGCGACATTCGCCGCCCCGGTGTAGAAGATGGCGCAGTTCTCGAGAAATTGATACATGACAACGCCGCACAGCCCCATGCCGATATAAAGAATGTGCCGCGGACGCAGCTTGCCGAGGCGCGTGAAGGTGAGCCAGCGCTCCGTCCGGTCGCTCATAAGCCACAACGCCATCCATGCGAGCGCAAAGCGCACTACCATGATTTCAAACGATGAAAAGTCTGCAAGGAGCGACCGCGTATTGACGCAGGTCACGCCCCAGACAACTATCGAGAATGCCGCCGCAAGATATCCCATGCCATACTCCTGGTATATGGTCGGATTTTCGTCATATCGTGTAGTGATAAAGGTTTTTGCCGTCGAAATACCCGAAGGAACGCGAACTGCCGCCCTTGGGTAGCGAGACGGAACCGGGGTTGAAAATCTTGAGCCCGCAATCGAGGGTCTTTAGTTCCGGAACATGAGTGTGGCCATACGCCAAAACTGTGCCCATGCCCAGCGGCGGCAGGCGGAACTCGTTGAAGAGATGGCCGTGCGTAAGGAAAAACGTCTCTTCTCCGGCCTCAAGCACCTGATAATCGGCGGTGATCGGGAAATCGAGCATCATCTGGTCGACCTCCGCATCGCAATTGCCGCGCACGGCGACGATCCTGTCCTTGCGGGCGTTGAGCAAGGCGGCGACTTTCACGGGGTCGTAGAAGTTGGGCACGCCGTTGCGCGGCCCATGATAAAGCAAGTCGCCAAGAAGCGCAATCTTGTCGAACCCCAGCGCATCTCCGGCCGAAAGCGCGGCCTCGAGCGTTGAAGGCACTCCGTGGATGTCGCTTATGAAAAGCACTCTCATCTTCAGCCGATACCCTCAAGGATTTTCGCGAGTTCCGGGTCTTTCTCCGCCACTTCCGCCGCAGTCAGCCCTTCGATTTCATGCGGAAAGACAAGCCAATCGTTGCCGACCTTGTTGACGCAATAATCGGGCGTCATGTCGGTCTTGTTCTTCTCCGGCTTCCAGTATACGGCGGCGAAACGCATCTCGACCTCGCCGCACGGGAGATTGCGGAGCTTTTCACGAATCGCGACTGCGGTCTTGCCGGAGTCGAATACGTCGTCGACGACGAGAACCTTGCTTCCGGCCTTGAGCGAGCCGAACGCATCGTCGGCAAAGGAGAACTTTACCTCGCCGTCATTTTTGCCGATCGCCGTGTATGAGCCGCACTTCAGCGGGAAGTGTTCCATGTCCCAGCCGGTTGTCTTGAAGAATTCGTGCACTGCGACGCCGACGGGAGTGCCGCCGCGCCACAGCGCGATCAGCACGTCTGGCCGCCAACCGCTCTTGCGGATCGCCGCCGCCAGACGCCAAGTGTCGGAGAGATAGGAATTCGCGGAAATGTATACCTTGTCGGACATGGATATTCCCTTTCGTTCAGATGTCGATTTTGATTATGCGCCTGATCATCATCCAACCCAGCGTTATGAGCACAATGGTGGCGACGACCGATATCGCTCCAATCGGCGAAAAGAAGAATCCCAGCATCATCTCCGGCTTGATCGCGGTCATGACGACGGCGAGAAAGACGGGCATGAGCGAAACGACAAGCCCCTGAAGGCGGCCTTGCGCGGTCAGGGTGCGGACCTTGCGCTCGATCTTCATGCGGCCGCGGATCGTGGCGGCGATTTTGTCAAAGATCTCGGTGATATTGCCGCCGGTCTTGCGGGCGATCAATATCGCGGAGCAGACGAGCGTAAGATCCTCGCTGCCCACCCGGTCCATCATCGCCGACAGCGCATCCTCGAGCGTCATGCCGATTTTGATCGACTGCACGAGGATGCGAAACTCGTCGGCAAGCGGCGAAACGCCATTCTCGACGACGGAGTCGAACGACTGGCCGATCGAAAGTCCGGCGCGCAAGGCGTTGTTCATCGTAGCGAGCGCATCGGGGAGCTGTTCGTTGAATTTGGCGCGGCGGCGATTGTTGAGGTAGCGGGCGAGCGGCGAGGCGCCCTTCTGCCAGGCGGAATTGAAATTGACGCCGGAAACGAGGTAATACGCGACTCCGGCGATGAACAGTCCCGCAAGGACGGCTATGAGAACGGGCATCATGTCTGGAACATCCTGGGGTCGGCGTGAATGCCGCGGGCGGCAAGACTGTCGAAGAACGACGGCACGAGCCCGGTGGGCTTGAAGCGGCCGACGATGCGGCCTTTGGCGTCGATGCCGGTCTGCTCGAAAACGAAAATGTCCTGCATGACGATTTGCGCACCTTCCATTCCGGTCACCTCGCTGATCGCCATCACCTTGCGGGAGCCGTCGGAGAGCCGCGCTTCATGGATGATGATATCCACCGCCGAGGCGATTTGGTCGCGGATCGCCTTGCTTGGCAATTCCATCCCGCACATCAGCACCATGGTCTCGAGACGCGAGACGACATCGCGCGGGGAATTGGCGTGGACGGTCGTGAGCGAGCCGTCGTGACCGGTGTTCATCGCCTGGAGCATATCCAAGGCTTCGCCGCCGCGGCATTCGCCCACGATTATCCGGTCCGGCCGCATGCGCAGGGCGTTGCGCACGAGGTCGCGGATCGTCACCGCGCCGCGGCCTTCGATATTCGCAGGGCGCGATTCCAGACGCACCACATGCGGCTGCTGCAATTTGAGTTCGGCGGCATCCTCGATCGTGACGATGCGCTCGCGCTCCGGAATGAAACCGGAAAGGAGATTGAGGAGCGTGGTCTTGCCGGATCCAGTGCCGCCGGCGACGATTATGTTCTTGCGCTCATGGACGCAAAGACGCATGAAATCCGCCGCCGCCTGATTCCACGTGCCGAAACGGATGAAATCCTCCACCCCCAACGCTTCCTTGGAAAACTTGCGAATCGTGATCGTGGGGCCGGAAAGCGACAACGGCGGAATTATCGCATTGACGCGCGAGCCGTCGGCCAGACGCGCATCGACATAAGGCTGGCTTTCGTCGATGCGCCGACCAAGCGGCGAAACGATGCGCTCGATAATCGCCATTACCGATGCGTCGTCGGTAAATTGATGGGGCGAGAGCTCAAGGCGGCCATGACGCTCGACATAAATCTTCTCCGGCCCGTTCACCATGATTTCAGAAACGGAATCGTCCTCCAGCAAATCCTCGAGCGGCCCGAGACGCATCGCTTCGTTGAAGACGTCCCGCTCCAGGATATCGGGGTCGATTTCATCGGGCAGGCGGCCGTTCTCGATCGTTTCGCCGACGATCTCGGAAATCTTCTCGCGCGCGGTTTCTTCCATGCCGGACTGGTCGATGCCCGACAGCGTCATCTGCTTGATGTCAAGGCGACGCAAAAGTTCACGCTGGATCTGGCGCTTGATTTCCGTGTAAACCGCAGTATCGGCGGCGTTTCCCTCGTCTTGCGGCGCAATGGAGCCGTCGCGCCCCATCGACGGCTGCGGGGCGACCGTCCTGCCGTCGGCGGCGGCATCGCATTCGTCTTTCGGCGCGACAAGATCGTCGCTCGCTACCGCCGGAGAACTGGAATCGACGCGCATCATCACCGGGCCGATCTGCACCACCATGGAAGGCGTGAGCGCGACTTGCCTCTCGATCGCTTCGCCGTTGACGACAGTTCCATTGGAACTATGGAGATCCTCGATGGTCGCCACGCCGCCGCGCAGCGACAATATCGCATGGCGCTCGCTCACCTCTGGCGAATCGAGCCGGATTCTGCAGCCCTCGCCGCGGCCGATTACATAAAGGCCGTCTTGAAGTTCCTGCGTCTGCCGCGAGCCGTCAATGAGCATGGTGAGCGTCATGGCATCGTCTCCCTTCAGTGTCCGAGTTTCTGCTGCCGCACGAGATTGAGGGACTCTATCTCCCTTTTGATCCGTTCGTAATCGACCTGCGGGAGTTCGCGTTCGAAACTGCTGTCGTTGCGGTTGCGGAGCGTAAGGACGAGGCGGCCTTTCATCTGCTGCGCGAAAGCGAGCATCTCGGCCTCGCGCGGCGTGACTTCGAGCGTCACCGTCTGGTCGCCGAAGGACGACAAGGCGTCGGACTTCGAGGTCGTCTGCCCCTTGGCGAGCACGAGCACGTTCTGGAGAATGGTGCAAGTCACGACAGTGCCGTTCCGCACCGTGCCGTCGGCACCGGGGAACACGAAGGTACCGATCACATCGACATGGTCGTTGGCGCGCACCATGCCGGACACGGCGGCGGAGCCTTGGCAGTCGATGGAAATCGCGCGCATCTGACGCTTGATATCGCCGGAAAGACCCTTGTCGCGCAGATCGCCGCCGTCAATATCGGTCCAAAAGAGGACATCGCCGCGGGCATGTCCGATCGTAGTCTTGCGTCCGAGGACGCTCTGAAGATCGTCCTCGGTGATCGCCTGCCCGCGAAGTCCCAAAGCCGGAACCGTCTTGAGCCCCAGATCCTTGCGCCTGAGTTCCGTCCCGGCGGGAGTATCGGCCTTGAAGCAGAGGACTTCGATTTCGCCGTAGCGATCCTTGATGCGCGAGAGTTCGTTCGCGATTGCGCGCTCCTTGGCGCCAATGTAGATCTTGGAGAGGAGCGCGGCGGCGATTCCGCAGACCAGCGCGGCGATGAGAACTATCTTGCGCGTCATCAGAAGAGTCCTTTCACCTTCCCGGTCTCCACATCCACGTCAATGCGGCGGTAGGCGGGAGACGCGGAAGTGCCGGGCATGAGCTTGATCTCTCCCGCGACCGGCACGACAAGCCCAGCTCCGCGGTAGACGAGGACATCGCGCACCTTGAGCCGCCAACCCTTGGGGCGGCCTTGCAAATCAGGATTGTCAGAAAGCGAATATTGGGTTTTCGCGCAGCACACCGGCAGACGCGAAATCTCCGGATCGCGCTCGAACGCCTCAAGCTTCGCCGCCGCTTCTTCCGAGTAATCCACGCCATCGCCGCCGTAGACTTCCTTGACCTGCTTTTCAAGCCTTGTGCGCAATGGTTCGGAAAGATCGCAAAGGAACGCGAAATCGTTCTTCTCTTCGCAAGCCGCGATGACTTCGCGCGCAAGATCCTCGGCGCCCTCGCCGCCCTTGAGCCAATGGTCGGAGACCGCGAATCTCGCGCCTGCCGCCTTGACCGTCTTTTCAACAAGCGCATGCTCGGCGGGCGTGTCGGTATAGAACGAGTTGAGGCACACGACCGGCTGGATGCCCGAACGACGGATGATGTCGATATGCGCGAGCAGATTGTCGCAGCCCTTCTCAAGGAGTTCGAGATTCTCGGTCGTATAGACGCTGTCGAGCTTCATTCCGGCCTTGACCTTGGGAGCGCCGCCATGCGCCTTCAATGCGCGGACGGTCGCCACGAGCACCACCGCGCTCGGCTTCAGCCCGGAACAGCGGCACTTGATGTTCCAGAATTTCTCGTAGCCCATGTCGGACGCGAAGCCGCTCTCGGTGACGACATAATCGCCAAGTGCGCAGGCCAAGCGGTCGGCGACGACCGAGTTCTGCCCGATCGCGATATTGGCGAAAGGCCCGGCATGGACGAACATCGGCTGGCCTTCGAGCGACTGCATCATCGTGGGCTTGATCGCGTTCACGAGGATTGCGCACATCGCGCCGTCGACCTCAAGGTCGCGCGTCGTCACCGGTGCGCCGGATTTGGAGTAGGCGACGATGATGCGTCCGAGCCGTTCGCGCAAATCCTTGAGATCCGCCGCCATGGCGAGGATTGCCATGACCTCGGAAGCAACCGAGATGTAGAATCCGCTCTCGCAGGTAAAGCCGTCAAGTTTGCCGCCGCGACCGATCTCGATATTCCGCAGACCCTGGGCGCAGAAGTCCATCGCCCAGCGGAACTGGATGCGTCCGGGATCGATGTCAAGGCGCTTGAGGCCGCGCTCGGCGAGCCAGGCGTCGTCGTGGTTGCGCTCGTGCTGCATGCGCGAGTTGAGCGCAACCATGGCGATGTTGTTGGCGTTGGTGACGGCATCCATGTCGCCGGTAAGGCCGAGCGAAAGCGAAGTAAGCGGCACGACCTGCGCAAGACCGCCGCCCGCCGCAGAGCCTTTAATGTTGAAGGTAGGCCCGCCGGACGGCTGGCGCACGCATCCGATTACTTTCTTCCCGAGCCGCCCAAGTCCTTGCACCAGACCGAGCGTCGTCGTGGTCTTGCCTTCGCCAAGCGCCGTGGGCGTGATCGCGGTGACGTCGATATACTTTCCTTTGCGCCCCTCGCCCAGGCGCTTCAACACCTTGGCGGCGTCAATCTTTGCAAGCACCTCGCCATATGCGCTCCACTCGCCCTTTTCTAGCCCAAGCTCCGCCGCCAGTTCCGAAGCGGAGCGAAGCCCGTTCTCCTCGGCGGCTTCGGCGATTTGCCAATCTTTCAGTTTCGTCGGATCGAGTTTCATAGACCAACCTCCTTGCGGACTTTCTCCATCATCGGCGCAGCGGCGGCACGCGCCCTGCGGCAACCGTCTGACAGCACATCACGGACGTAATCGACATCTTTCGCGAGTTCCTCGCGCTTGGCGCGGAAAGGATCGAAGAGCCGGTGGTACGCCGCGAGCAGTTCTTTCTTCGCATGACCGTAGCCGTAGCCGCCGGCGCGGTAGTTCGCCGCCATCTGCGCGACCTCTTCCGGCGTCGCAAAAAGCTTGTAGAGCTCGTATATCGAATTGCCCTCGGGCTCCTTGGGCGCTTCCATGGGCGTGGAATCGGTCACGATCCCCATTACTTTTTTCTTGATCGACTTCGCATCTTCGAAAAGCTCGATCGTATTGCGGTAGCTCTTGGACATCTTCTGCCCGTCCGTGCCGGGGATCGTGGCGACACGTTCGGGGATGTAGGCGTCAGGCAGCTTGAACGTCTCGCCGTAGGCGTTGTTGAACTTCTGCGCCAGATCGCGCGTAACTTCGAGATGCTGCTTCTGATCTTTGCCGACGGGCACGAGATCGGCGTTCATTATGAGAATATCCGCCGCCATGAGAACCGGATAGGCGAACAGCCCGTGGGTCGCGTCGAACCCGTGCGCCATCTTGTCCTTGTAGCTGTGGCAGCGTTCCAGCAGCCCCATGGGCGCGAGACACGACAGATACCAGGCGAGCTCCTGAACCTCCGGCAGATCCGACTGGCGATACAAAACGGTCTTGGCGGGGTCGATGCCGCAAGCGAGATAGTCGAGGACGACATCTTCCGTCGCCTGGCGCAGCGTCGCGCCGTCGCGCACCGTCGTCATCGCGTGGAAGTTCGCGATGAACATGAACATCTCCTCGCCCTTCTCCTGCAGGTCGACCATGTTCCGGATCGCGCCGAAGTAGTTGCCCCAATGCAGTTTGCCGGAGGGCTGGATGCCGGTCAGAATTCTCTTCATTGTTTGCTTTCTCCAAAGATCGCCCGTGCGTAGACGCCGCTCGGCACCTTGCCGCCAAGCGCCATTTCGCCGGACTCGATGCGCGCCTCTGGCCAGAGCTGCGAGAGCAGTTTTTCCGCGACCATGACGCTAAGTCCTGATGTATGCGACGAAAAGAGGACATATGCGGGAGTATCGCTCAACAGCGCTTTCACAAGGTCCAAAGTCTCGCCGAGGTCGCGCTCGATCTTGTACATTTCGCCGCCCGCGCCGCGCCCGAAGCTCGGCGGATCGAGGATTATGGCGTCGTAGCGCCGCCCGCGCCGCACTTCTCGCCGCATGAACTTGTGCGCATCGTCGACGATCCAGCGTATAGGATGCTCCGCAAGATTGTTGAGTTTCGCATTCTCGCGCGCCCATTCCACCATGCCGCGGCTCGCGTCGAGATGGCACACCTCCGCGCCGGACTTCGCCGCCGCGATCGTCGAACCTCCGGAATACGCAAAAAGATTGAGCACGCTCCCGGCCTTGCGCGACATGATCCACCGCCATTGGTCGCGCTGCTCCGGGAAAATCCCGAGATGCCCGAAATCCGTGCCGCTCAACCGGAATTTGATACCGGCCGTTTCGATGCTCCACTCCTTGGGAAGATTGCCGCGTCCATGCCAGTTGTTCCCGTCCACGCGGTCGAAACTGGCGTCCGCTCCCGCCCATTCCGGCTCCGGAAGCTCCTTGCGCCAAAGCGCCTGCGCACAAGGACGGGCGATAGTGAAGCGCCCGAACCGCTCGAGTTTGCGACCGCCGCCGGCGTCGAGAAGCTCGTAATCTTCGCTCATTCTTCCTTGCCGAGCATTTCGTCGAATTCCACCTTGAGCGGAACATCGGGCAGACATGTATGATTCGCCATCGCATCCTTGAGTTCTTCGGCCTTGTCGTCGTCGTACCACCAATACGACAGGACGCTATCCTCGTCGCCGTAGCGCGACATCACGGTGGACGGCATGCCGAACTTGTTCCAATAGAGGATGCGCTTGTCCGCCGTATTCCACAAAAACGCATACGGCACCTGCTCGCAAACAAGGCGGTCGATAGCGCGGTAGGCATCCGCCCTTTCCGCCATCGTCTTCATTCCTTTTTCGCGCCGGATGAGCTCGTCCACGGCCGCGCTCTTGAAACCGACGAGGTTGTTCGAGCCCTTGCGATCGGCCTCGGAAGAAAGCCACTGGGTCTCGGGGGTGCGGAAGATCGACGCGCCCCAGCTCGCCCATGTCATCTCGAAGTTGAACGCATCCATGTCGCGCATCCAGCCGGCGAAGTCCTTGCGCGTTATTTCCATCTCGATATTGCACTGCCTGAGCGCATGGTTGAAGAGCGCAAGGAATTTGTCCTCGGTTCCGGATCTGGAAAGGAAAGTGAACTTGAATCCATTTTCGTATCCGGCTTCCTTGAGGAGTTCCTTGGCCTTTTCAACATTGTATTCGAAGTAGGGATTTTCGCACGGATGCACCGCGTCGTAGAGATCGGTGTAAGTGGACTTGAGCAGGAAATATTCCCCGAACATCATCGTGCGGTTCATGGTCTCGCGGTCGATCAGGTGCGCCATCGCCTTGCGTACGCGCACATCATCGAACGGCTTTTTGCGCATGTTCATGGCGAAACCCTGGAACCCGATTGGCGCGTGGTTGGCCACGCGGCGCTTCAAAATCCAGTTGCGGTCGAACTTCTCGCCGTGGGTTTCCGCAGACATGATTCGCGCCGTATACACTGGATAAACATCGATCGCGCGCTTCTTGAGCGCCTCGAAGGCATTCTCGTTGTCCACATAGTAGCGGAGCACGATGCGGTCGAAGTTGCACACGTATTTGCAGCTGGGCATATCCTTGCGCCACCAATCGCGGTTGCGCGACCACTCGCTTTCGACCTGCTCTTCTATGCGCGAGAGGCGGTAGGGCCCGGAGACCGGACAGCCGAGAAGATCGACCTTGTTGAAATCCTTGCCCTCGAAGTAGTGGCGCGGCAGAATGTAGAAGAATCCGCAATGCTGCAAATCGCGCCAATCGGCCTCCGCGCCGGGCTTTTTGGTGAAGCGCACCGTCTTTTCGTCGATGACCTCCGGGCTCTCGAACATTGCGAGAATTACCTTCCAGGCGCCGGTGTCGTTCTTATCGTCCATGATTGCGTCGAAAGTCCACTTCACGTCATAGGCGTCGAGTTTGACGCCGTCCGACCAGCGGGCATTGTCGTCGATCACGAACGTAAAAGTCTCGCCGTCGTCGGAGACGCACCAGCGCCGCGCCAATCCCGGCACGAAATCGAGCGTTTCGGTATCGGTGCCGAGGAGCGTCTCGAACATGAGCGAGAATGTCATCATCGTGTAGGTGTTGCCGTCGATGTAGCCATTGTAGCTCTTGGGGCCCTGTCCGCCCGAAAAGCGCACCGTGCCGCCTTTTTTCGCATGCGGAGAGGCGATAGGATCGGGCGTGTCTTGCCAATCCTCCGCCGGATACCAAGTATCCGCCGCCGCCGTTGCCGCCGCGAAAAACGCCGCCGCGAAAAACGCCGTCCTGATCGCTGGATTCCTATTTGCCATCGTCTTTCCTTTCACATTCGATCAATGCGCCCATGAGAACGTCCGCAGTCTCGCGCGAAATCACGAAGACCGCATCGTTCGCGCCCACGGTCGCATACTTGCCGCCAGGGGCGTCGGCGCCAATCAAGATATTTCTCCGCGGCACGCCGGACGTCGCCACATCCACCGAAAGCCGATACTCGGGCTCGTCCAGCCCATAGCGCGAGAGTTCGGCGTCATCCGACGCGAGATCCGCAACTTTTACCGCCTTGAGGCTCTCCAGCATGCCAAGGATGTTTTCAATATTCTTTTCCGACACTCTTCCGCCGTCGGCAGGACGCGACGACCCTATCGCGCCGGACGCGCCGTCCGCCATCCAGACTTTGCGCTCGGCGTTGAACACGACCGCGTTGCCGCCGCTGGAGAGACGCTTGACATCCGAGCGCTTGATCGCAATCATCTCCAGACTGCGCAAGGCATCGAGCGTGCGCGTCCCGAGCACCGCGCCATATGCGACCCGCACCGGCGCAATGTTCGTGGAAACGGAAACGTCCACTCCATTCTCGTCGACATCATTCTCTTTGAGGTTGGCGATGTTCGCACAGATTTTCCCGGCGAATTCGCTGTCGGCGGGACCGGAAACCGGCGATTCAAGCATCCATGTTCCGTCGGAGTTCTTCTTTAGCAGAATCTTCGTTCCGCCCCAGGCGAGCGAAACCGCCTGAATGTCGCCAGTCTCGGCAAAGAGTCTGGACTCCTCCTTCGCCGCGCCGGCGGCGAAGAGCGCGTCGCGGATCGCGGAGTCGATCTTCACGACTGCCGCCGCTCCGGGCGTCAGCGCGTAGACCAGTCCCTCGCCGGCGTCCGATCCTATTCCGATAGTGCGGTCGGCCCCGTCGATGCCGCGCAAAATCACATTCGCCGCATTGTCCGGATCGAGTCCGTAGCCCGCCAAAAGCGCCACGCTGGCAACCGGGGCTTCCTCAGTTTCGCCCAACGGCCATACGAACTCTTTTGCCTCCGCCGCAAGCACCTTGTCGAGAAGATCGTTCTGGATCTGGCCTGCTTCAAGACGCACGAAACGCCCAGTCCCCAGACGGATATCCATGCCGGAGATTTCGTCTGCGGAGATATTGAGGATTTTCTTGCGCCGCAATCCATCAAGCTGCACATCAGCCGCCTCGAAAATCTCGCGGTCTACCACATAAACGAACGGCTCGCCTTCTACTGCCGCATACACGCCTTTTCCGGCAGGGGTGGCTCTCCCGAAAAATATTTTCTCGGCCTTGCCGTTCTTGAACGTCTCCACCGTCAATCTGGGCACGTCGAGATCGAATCCGTCGCGATCGATCCCTAGCTTGGCAAGCTCGGTGTCCGACAACGTATCGTCGATCTTCCCGAACGCCAGAGCATCGGTGAGCTTTGCAATGCGCACGGCGTCGGCATCGGCGCGTATCGGTCTTTCGATTCTCCACGCGCCGCCGTTGGTGAGCGCGATCGTCTGCGCGCCGTCGCGGACGATGTTGATTGCATCGGCGCCGTCCGCCGCCGGCGAAAGGCTCGTTTTCCTGACAATCCGGCTCTGCGCATCCTGCCGCAACGACAACACTGCATGCGCCGCCGCAAGCGCCAGGATGAAAACCGAGATTTTCGCTATCGCCCCCGACGCCTTCATCGCCTATGCCTCCTTCTGACCGCATTGAGGATCATAGCCAGAAACACCGCGAAAGGAGCGATGCCGGCGAGGAACGCCATGGCTTCGATGCGCTCGCTGCGGTCCAATGGAATCTGCAAAACTCCATCGTCCGCGCCGCTCTGCACCGCCGCATCGGCTCCGGCGAGATAGGATACGACATTGAGGAAGAAATCGCGGTTGGCGTTTTGCCGCGCGGAAAGCTGTCCGTTCATGACAAAGAGCAGATCTCCGATTGCGACGACTCTCGTCGGGCGCAGCATGAGGTCGCTCCCCGCCCCGGCGCCGCGCTCGCCAATCGCCGCGAACGCCATTCCCGCAGCCGAGGCGAGCGCCGAATACACCGTCTTGTCCGCGCCGGCGCCGGATTCCGCCGCCGCCGAAGGCACGATCGCTACGGGGCTGTCCAAAAGAATCTGCGTTCCTCTGAGCGGCGCGGAGATCTCATGGTCGCCAAATTCGCTGATGAGCACATCGGACCCCGAAAGCGTACGCGCGCCGGCAGGCAGCGACGGCCCCGTCGCGCCTACGCCTCGCCCCGCGACCGCCGCAGGCTTTAGCCCCCAGCGCGGCAAGATCGCACCCACCCCGGCAGGCCCGTCGCTTTCGATCAAAGCGAGCAATCTGCCGCCGCCGTTCAAATAGCGGTCGATCGCGGAAAGTTCCTGACGCGAAAATTCCGTTTTCGCGCCGGCTACGAGAATGAGCGCACAATCCGCAGGGATCGGATCGTCGCCGGATTCAAGGCGCAATTCCTCGTTGCGGTAGCCATCGCGCTGCAACTCGCGCGCAATATCGCTCATGCCCCACGCGGTGTAATCGGCAAACGACGCTTCGCCGTGGCCGACCGTCCAATACACGGTGCGGCTGCGGATGTTCGAGGAAAGTCTGAGCATTGCGCTCGCGATTTCGCGCTCGGTTATCGCGCTTGCGACCGGGACCGACACGACCCGGCGCCCGGAACGCAGCACGACGCTGTCTTCGGCGCCGCCAAGCCGCACCAGCCGCTCGGCCGCACCGATATCCCAGCGCGGATCGACAAACCGCAGCGAAATTCTCGCGCCGCCAAGATCCTCCGCCTCGCGCTTGAGGTTGCGCAAAAGTTGTTGCGTCGGCACGAAACGGCGGTCTCGCCGCGACATGAAAAGACATGCTTCGATCTCGCCGCCGGATGCGGAAACAATCGACTTCGTGCGGTCGGAAAAGGCTCTCCCGGAAGCAACCGGCAGCACGAGCCGCGCATCGAGCCGTACCGCAAGCGCCACCGCGAGCATCCCCGCGCAAAGCGCCAGGAAGGACGAAAACCGCAACGCCCGGCGCAAAAACCGCGCACTGTAGCCGGAATACCTGAGCATTTCCACCGTCTTGCAGGCGACGAAAATCGCCGCCCACGAAAGCACCGCATACCCAAGCACGGTGAAAACCGGAATATCCCCCGAGGCGATATCGAACACATGCGCGTCAAACGGCATCAACGCATGCGCCATGCGTTCGTCAGGGAAATACTTTTCCGCAGCGAGCCACAATACGCGCGGCACGATCGACGTCACCGAAACCGCCGCCAGCGCCGCCGCCGCCGCATGGCGGAACCGCGCCGACGCCATTACGCCCACCGCACACCACAACGCGCTCTGCAAAAGCAAGGCGAAAATCGCCAAAACCGGAAATCCGATCTCAAGCGAATACCAGCACCCGGCCGCGAAAACCGACATGAAACTCACGGCGATCGCAAATACCACTATCGCAAACACGCCAAGGAATTTGCCAAGCACCAGATCAACCTCGTCCACCGGCGCGGAAAGCAGCATGTCGATCCGGCCGGAAAGGCGCTCGTCGCTCCATACATCCATCGCGAGCGCCGCCGAAAGAATCGGCAGAAGCGGCGCCAGCGAGACCGCCCAGATCTGGCCTATCGACAAAATGCCGCCCTCGGCCGACTCCACATTGAAGCAGAAAAGCATTGCCGCCCCGGCCAGAAACGCCCCGATCGACAACGCCGTGGCGTAATAATTGCGCGCCATGCCCAAGGTGCGCCAGAATGTCATGCGCACCACTCTCACAGCCGCCCTCCTTCAAGCACGAGTATCCGCGACGACCACTTCTCCATTTCGTCGAGCTCATGCCCGGTCACGACGACCGACGAAAATGCCGCCGCGGTCTTGAGAATCTCCCCCATCGCCTCGCGCATCTCGCCGTCAAATGCCGCCATCAGATCGTCCAGCAGCAAAACCCGCGGCCTGAGCAAAAGCGCATCGGCCAGCGCCACGCGCTTCTTCTGCCCCTGCGAAAGATCGCGGATCGGCCGGCGCAGGATATCCGAAATCCTCACCAGCTGCACCGCGTCGTCGATTCTCCGGCGGATGCGCTTGGGGGCTTCGCCCTTGATCCGGGCGCGGTAGAGCAGATATTCCCTTACCGCCATATCCTCGTAAAGCGCAATATTCTCGGGCAGATAGCCAAGCTGCTGACGATACTTCAAAGGATCCGAAAATGCGTCTTTGCCGTCGAAAAGCACCTGACCGGACTGCGGCACGAGCAATGTGGCCATGAGTCGCATGAGCGTAGTCTTCCCGCAGCCGTTGCGCCCGGTTATCGAAACCACCTCGCCCGGCGACACCACAAAACTGACGTCCCGCAAAAGCGGCGTCTTTGTAAAGCCGAACGATATACTCCTCACTTCAAGCATGCTTCGACTTCTCGACGGATATTTTCCTTGGCAATTTTCATCGAATCGTATTCAAGGCGCAGAACGCCGCCGTTTTCGAGCTTGACGGTATCGACCTTCACGCCCTCGTATTTGCCCAGCGCCCAGCGCACCTCCGCCATCCGGGCATCGGTCAAGCCATCGCAACGCTCCTCGAATACCCGCACGTCTTCGCGCCGGCATCCCAGCAGCGCCGCACACAGCATCACCGCGACGATTATCCGCTCACTCATACGTCGTCACATCCTGTCCGGGCCCGAACGGAGAAAGTTCCCTGAGCCGCTTGATGACCGGCGGCACGTTTTCGAGTACGTAATCAACCTCATCCATCGTGTTGTAGCGCGAGAGCGAAAACCTCACGCTGCCGTGCACCGCGACAAACGGAACCCCCATCGCACGGATGACATGGCTGGGGTCGAGCGATCCCGACGCGCATGCCGAGCCCGTGGACACGCAGATTCCGAGGTCTGAAAGGTGGTAGGCGATCGCCTCGCCTTCGATATATTTGAAAGAAAGGTTGAGCGTTCCCGGGAGCCGGTTTTCCCTGTCGCCGTTGACGATCGTATCCGGGCACGCGGCGAGCAAGCCCGCCTCGAGCCGGTCGCGCATCGCCGCGAGCCGCGGCGCTTCTTCCGCCATCCCTTTGCGCGCAAGTTCGCAAGCCTTCGCCAGCCCGATGATGTACGGCACGTTCTCGGTCCCGGCGCGTCTGCCGCGCTCCTGGTGTCCGCCGAGCATGAACGGCTTGAACTTCGTCCCGCGCCGCACATAAAGGATCCCGATTCCCTTGGGCGCATGGAACTTGTGTCCGCTCATCGCCAGCATATCCACCGGAACCTTCTTGACATCCACCGGAATCTTCCCCGCCACTTGCACCGCGTCGGTATGCAGCACCGCTCCGTGCTCCTTGCAGATCTGCGCTACCTTCTCGATCGGGAACACGACCCCGGTTTCGTTATTGGCCCACATCACCGACACTATCGCACCGCCGCCGCCGCGCAACTCGCTTTCAAGTTCCGCCAAATCCAACCGGCCCTTGGAATCCACGCCCAATTCCACGACCTCGTATCCCTGCGCCTTCAAAAACCTGCATGGCTGCAGGACTGCCGGGTGCTCGACCTTTGTGGTGATGATTTTCGTGTTGCGCCCCAGAAACGCCGCCGCACCGCGCAATGCCGTGTTGTCCGACTCCGTGGCGCAGGAAGTGAAAATTATTTCGTCGGGCTCTGCATTCAGAAACGCCGCCACTTCCTCGCGCGCCGCATTGAGATGATGCGCCACCTGTCCGCCGAATGCGTGCATCGAGCTGGGATTGCCGTAAAGCGGACCGAAATACGGCATCATCGCCTCGCGAACTTCCGGCGCCACCGCCGTCGTCGCGTTGTTGTCGAAGTATACAATCCTCGTATTCATGATTTTTTGTATATTATATCAAAAATCGCATGAAAATGCAATGCCGCCGCCCGCCGCTACCGCCGCTTTTACAGCTTTTACACTCTATGTAAAAAAGCCCCCTTCAATGCCTAGTCCAGCTCCCTAGACTACGAAGTCGAGTTCCCTCCACTACGAAGTCCAGCCTTCTAGACTACGAAGGCGAGACCTCTAGACTACGAAGGCAACAACCCTCGGCTTTTAGCCCAAAATCGCCGGGATATCAGCCACCAGCGAGCGGAATCTGCACCACCACAAGTTCGCCAAAATAAAGCGAGGATGCCGGATATACCACCGAAAAGACATTAATATAATCAGAAATTTCGACAAATAGCGGCGGAAATTGTGATTATTGCGGCTGATTCCATGCTGACGGTAATAGCACGACGGTTCATCCACATAATAAAGCCTGTGGCCTTTTGCGTGTAATTTTACGAGAAAATCGTAATCCTCTCCCGTCAAGCGGTTGAGGATGGCAGAATAGCGATTGCCGCCAAGCCAGAGCGACTTGCGGTAGATATATGTGTGCTGGAGAAAATTGATTGCCATCAGCAAATCGCCAATGTATCCGGCGGGCGGATTCAGTTCAACGCCCTCCGCGCCGCCCGGAATGTTCATCCGCTCCGGCAGAAACGATCCATCGGCATCGATCATCTTAAACCAACTGCCGACCAAATCAACGTCCGGGTGCTGCGCAAATTGGCGAATATGTCGATTTGCGCACACTCTGCACCGCTTCAGCGAGCCACTTGCGCTGATTGTAGCATGTGACAACGACCGAAACTAGGGGTTTTTCTACTTTATCTGCCATAATCCGTCCTTTTTAGACAGATTATAGCATTTTTTTTTTTTGTCTAGGGGGTAAATTAGAAATCTTCGATTCTTCGATTAATCGATTTTTCGATTGCGAAGAAGGGAACAGGGAACGGAAAACAGAAACGCCCTACCAGAAAACTTTGCGCACTTCGTGGACTTCGCGTGAGATGAAAACAGGAAACAGGGAAGATTTTTCGATTCCGCGAATTTTAGTTCAACCCGACATCGCCCATAGCAGGGCGCAGGTGCCAATTCGCAGGATCATCCATCCCCTCTGGTGCTACAAAACCGGAATCAGGTCTGATGTTATAGCAAAAATTGGCATCGCCAACATGCTGCCATCCCAACCGCCTTAAGAATCTTTGCACGAATGGCTCATAAACTGGAAATTCAACCGCGTCAAGTTTCTTACGCGATCTCATCGTCCATGCAACAATCGTCCACAAAAGTTTCTTTTCACATCCAGGTAGACAACCCCATTCAATTATCGAACCCAACCAAACATTTTTGAATCCTCTGTGTGATGCTTGCTCATGAAATCGCTTCTTGACCACAAAAAAGCCAATCGGTTGTTCTTGTTTGAACATAAGATACGCTTTGGCTGGGCCGTCTTTAGAAAAGGAATTATTCAGCACCCACTTAAACCAGCGGAAGTCGTGAACTTCTGAAAACCTATGCTGATGCTGCGTTGCTAACATACCCAAAACCATCAATTGCTCGCCGTCATCTGGTTCGACCTCAATAATTGATGTTCCTACCCCGCTTAGTAAAGAAACAGCACGGATAAGCAAAGCGTACACATTTATTGCGACATCCACCAATTTTATTCCAATGACTTTCAATACGCCACGAAGTTTCATCTCCAACAACGATCTGCTTTTCAGAAGCATAATATAGCGCGGATATTCAAAGACTTTATACCCCATGAACCGATGAACTTTGACTGCGATCTGTGATAATCCCGCACCTTCAAAGATAACATGGTCACCATCGCGACCGTCCTTATCAAAATCACATAAGTCAAACCCTAGACCGCTACGCCTTGCCCATTCTGCCACAAATAATTCGCCGCCCGAACAAGCCTTAACAAGCTTTTCGCCTATACGGATTTCAGTCGGGAATGAGTACGCCGCACCTCCGATCTTACCGCCCACTACACCGAGTTTCTGAACTGGCACATCTCGATTCTCGTTGCGGGGATTGTTGACAATAATTTCAGCAGCATTATCAGACACCTTATATTCATCTGGAATCGAAATACCAGATAGACGTTTGGCCTTAATGTCGCACAATCCCCGATATATAATGTTTGAGGACATTATCCTACTCACTTGAATGTTAAATCGCAGGAAGCACCACCATCAACCATAACTTGGCTGCCAGTTATCCACCTTGCAGCGTCTGAAAGGAGAAACGCGACGACCCCCGCCACATCTTGCGGCTTCCCTGTTCCCATTGGATGCCTGCGATTCATAGCAGCCACAGCGTCTGGATCATTGAAAATATCATCCGCCATTTCTGTGTGAACAGCAGCCGGGCATACCGTATTTATCCTAACCTTCGGAGCTAATTCTACAGCCGAGGCACGCGCAAAAGAATTCAAAATGCCTTTGCTAGCGCCATAGAGTGATTTGCCGCGTGTTGCCTGTGTAGCCGCTATGCTGGAGATTAGGACTATACTCTTCATGGTTGCACCAGCAACCTTGCGCTTCATGAGAGAGCCCGTCAAAAGAATGGCAGATGTCGCATTCGTATCCATTATACGACGATACGATGCAAGATCTATCGTCTTGATAGCCGTCAGCAGAACCATGCCGGCACAATGGACAAACTTGTCTATCTGATATCCACCAGCAACTACAAAATTCTCAAAGTCCGCTTGCAGCATGTCAACATTGGCAAGGTCGTATGACCAAATGACATGTTTCCCTTTGTTGCAAAGTCGCAATGTTTCTTCAAGCTTCTGCCTGTTGCGTCCATGCAGGATCAAATTGTCGGTCTTTGACAATTCTACAGCTACCGCCCGTCCAATACCTGACGAAGCCCCCGTAACAAGGGTGTAGGTTTCTTCTGTCATACAGTTACTTAGTCCTGCTCTTCTCGAAAAACGCCCAGAGATCGGCGACAGTGGTAAGCCCCTTTACATCTGGAAACGTCAGGGTGAAACCGAACTTTGAGTCGGCGAGAGCAACTATCGAAAGAACCGCCAGCGAATCCCAAGAGGGATAGTCTCGAAGATTCGCGCTGTCCTCCACACTCGACTCGTCCAGGATGTTAGCGAGTTCGTCAAGGAATGCATTCTTATCCATTGTTATTCTCCTTTGTTTGGGTAGTATATTGTATCACAAAAATCGAAGCCGCCGCAATTCATCACGATGCCGCCGTAAGTGAGTCCAACGCCAAAGCCCGAGAAGCAGACTCGCTTCGTCTCGCGGCAAAGCATCTCGGCATCGTTGAGCGCCATAGCAGAAGGTATTGTCGCCCCGCTGGAGTTGCCATAGTTCTCGACGACATTGTTTGGCATCTTATCGTAGGGCACGTCAAGTTTCTCCGCCAGTTTCTGCAACATGAACTTGTTGGGCTGGTGGAAGTAGTATTTGTCTATGCCTGCAAAATCTGTTCCCGCGTCATGGGCGAGATCGGCAAGCATCGGCGGCACATCGGCCATCACAAAGTTGAAAACAGCCGTGCCATCCATTACAAGGTTGTCCGGCGCGCGCTCGTTGCCTTCATGGTCAGCCGTCATAATTGCCGTCTCAGGCGAACTGGGCTGACGGAACCCGCCCGCCGGAATCTTGAGCGCCATCGCCCGCGTTCCGTCAAAGCGGACATCGGCAAATACGTCGCCGGCCCCTTCGCGGTTCTCGACAATGGCGATTGTCGCGGCGTCGCCAATGAGCGGGTAACTGTTGCGGTCCTTCGGCGAAACCTTGCGGCTGATGACGTCCGCATTGACGACAACGACTTTCCGGACGCCCTTCTGCTCCAGCAACTGAAATGCCTGGAGAAGCCCGACGACAAATCCGCAACAGCCTTGCGAAACATCGAGGCAGAAACAGTCGCGGCGAAGCCCGAGTTTGCCATGCAGGATGCAGGACGTGGGCGGCATGAAATGGTCCGGGGAGATTGTCACATAGACGAGCGCGTCGATCTCTTCAGGCTTCAGCTTCCCGTCCGCGAACAACTTGCGGAATCCGTATTCGGCCAGATCGGAGGCACAGACGCCCTCCTCCACGACACGATGCGCCCAATATCCCATCACCATGGCGAGTTTGCGCGAACGGTTTTCGGGAGCATTGAACAGGCGCATGTCGTCCGCAAACAACCGCTCCTGTTCAGGCACGACAACCATCATGCCCGTAATGGCCTTGTCTGTAAAATGGAACTTCATCTCTTGGGGGACCTTTCCACGAGCGCCGCAATCGCATCGACGTTCATGAAATTCTCGGGCAGGATGTCCGTCCCGTCGATCTTGATGGCGAAGCGTTCGTCAAGCGTCGAGACGAGCGTCATCAGATCAAAGGAATCAAGCATCCCTTCGGCAAAGAAATCCTCCACGCCGTCGAATTCGAACTCCGGGCGGATTTCCTTCAGGATGTCCAGTATTTTATCTTTCATTGCTTTCCTTTCATCTCGTGAAAATCAAGTTGATGTATAGGCCATAACGACATCTTTCATAGGCTCAAACTGAAATCCGTAATGCCGATATCTTTTTAGTGCATTCTCGTTGTCCGTCTTGACCCAAAAATACTGTCGCTTTGTATTGCGCCCGGCGGAAAACATTGCTTTCATGAGCCGCCCGCCAACACCTTTACCACGCGCAGACGGATGCACAAACCAGTAGCGCAGATAAAGCGCAGAGGGGAAAAGATCAAATATTACGAACCCGTCTATCGGAGTCTCTGCGCCGCCCCTCACGACAAACAAAGTCTGGGCATCAATCCATTCCCCGATTTCTTCGATGGACGGAATCTGCTCTTCCTCGGCAATAAAGTATACATCCAACAGTTCTTTTATTTTCCCCGCATCATTCTGCGTCGCACATTCCACATCAGGCGAAGGTTCTTCAACATCTTCTGGCGCCTTGCGCCCCATGCGCTGCAACGTGGTAAGACACGAGAACCCCACGGAAGCCATCGCACCCTCCAACGGTTGTCGTACCCTGTTCGGCCCGATCAGATCGATAATCCATCTGCCGTTACTATTTTCCGATACAAACAATTTCCAATCCTTGCCCAGCGCATCAACTGACCGGCTCATGAAATACACGTTTGAAAACGTCGGTTGCCGCCGCACGAAGAACTGCGTATCACCGCAACGCACCTCATAGAACGCACCGTCCCTGCACCATGCCGACATCCGTGCCTCGTCGGGGAAGAAGTTCGTTACCACAAGCCCCTCGTTCCGGGCTTGCGCCACCAGTCCCTGAACTGTAGCCCATGTCTGAAGCGGTTTCATCTGCGTTTCGCCCACCTTCTCACCCGTTCACCTGTCTGTTCAAGAGTGCTCGGTCAATTTTGCCAGTTCCACCCCGGGGGAGCTCCGTAAGATGGCGGAAGTCAGACGGAATCATATACTTTGGCAGGACTTGACCAATTGCCTTTCTGAACTCGCCTGCGGATATCTCGCGTTCACTTTCGTAGAAGAACACGATCACCTTCTCCGCCTTGTTGTACACAACACATCCATTCGGGACGAGTTTGAGCGTATTGATAATGACATGCTCGATTTCACCCAGTTCAATCCTATAACCAGAGTGCTTTATTAGCGTATCCTTTCGTCCCTTGAACATTATTTCGTCGCGCTCGTTGCGAGAAACGATATCGCCGGTCCGATAGATGATTTCTGGATAAGCCGTATTCAATGGATTCTGCGTAAATGCTGCCGCAGTTTTTTCGGGATTGTTGTAATACCCCATGGCAAGTGAAGTACCGCGAACGCAAAGTTCCCCTTCTTCGTCTCCGACGACGGGCTTGTTGTCGACATTCAATATCAGAATGTCCGTATTTCGACAGGGGAATCCGATTGGCAGCGGCTCATCGTCGCGGAACTCGCGCGTCACCTCAAACCAAGTGCAATCAAGCGTGATTTCGATTGGCCCGTAGAGATTGACGAACCTCGCCCATGGAAGATTCTTCTTCCAGACATTGAACTGCTTTGTCGGGAATACTTCTCCTGCAAACCACACCGTCTTCAATTCCGTCAAAGGCATCTTTTCCAGCAGCCCCATGTTCGCCATATTGACCATGATCGTCGGAACCCAGAATATCCACGACACTTTTTCCTTCTGAAGAAGTTCGAGTATCTTGACCGGGAACATAGCCCAGCTGTCGGGAATAAGGACAAGCGTCGCACATTTAGCGCACAACAAGCAGAGTTCGAAACTGTAGATGTCAAAGATGACTGGCGAGAGAGAACCAACCACCATACCATCTTTCATTTGCCATGTCTCGAATGCGCACTCCATGAAGTCGAAGAAACTGCGATGATTCAGCACCACGCACTTCGGCGTTCCAGTAGAACCAGATGTATTTATCAGACAAAGCGGATCCGTGTCTATGCCTTGCTCGATGATTGCATTTAGACGTTCTTCAGCACCTTCACGAGCCTCCAGTCTGTCCAAATCCTCAACCAAGACAATCGGCACGTCGTCCGCAATCGGCGCAATGATGCCACGGTACTTCTCGTTCGTGATAATGCAGAGCGGCTGCGCCTGTTTCAAAACATTCGTCAGACGCTCCTGCGGCGTCTTGACATCCATGTTCATGTAGGCGTTGCCTGAATGGATAATTGCTAGGTCAGCCGCAATTGTGTGGGCACACTTTGGAAGAAAAACAGCAACAGGCCGCCGCGTCGTTTGATAGGTCGCAGCCAGCCAATCGGCATATTTCGTCTCTAGCACCTTAAGCACATCAAAAGAGACCGAGGTCTCACCGTCACTGATCGCAACCGTATCATGATTCGCCGATGCAGTCTTTTCAAAGAATTGTATTAGATTAGTCTTCATATTCGTCTTATATGCCATTAAATGTCTCAATCTTTATATTAATATTCTCACACAGGTCTTTGCAGTTCTTGAAACAATCCTCAGTATCTACTCTCCGCCATTCTTCATCGGAACCAGGATGTACACCAATCTCCGTCACGCCGTCTGGCAACATCCGTAAGGCTTTTGAGAACCACTCGGAATCTGACGTGTGTCCCGCGTTCATCAAAAAATGGTCTGTCGTCTTAAATCCAACTGCGTCAAGTTGGCTCTGCATTGGTCTATTTATGAGCCGAGAAAGGAGACCGAGTCGAGTTCCCGCACATGTCAAATCTTGACAGCGTCTGACTTTATCGATTCCTAATTCATCCTTCAGCTCGGCAAGAGCCTTGATACTCTGCGGCAGACGGTGGTTGTGTCCATGCCCGTCAATATGAGAAATTACGACTCCAGCGTTCTTTATTGCCATAAACTGCGCCCGCATCTCGCGCTTAATATCTTCCACTTTGATAAGTCCAGCAAAATTTCGCAAGATAAACAGACGCGTCTGCCATAGCTTGCCAGTCCTTGGATCTATCATGCTTGGTATCGATTCTGGCTGGCACATCGGAGTTTCATCCACAAGATAGAAATGCACCCCGAAAGAAAACTGCGGATGCGCCTTGGCATATTCAACCGCCTTGTCAGTTGCAGGCATTCCGGCCATAAGCGTGGCGCTGGTCAACGCCCCACACGCAAAGCCTTTGATCGTCCACTCGACCGTATGGTCATTCAAACCAAAGTCATCGGCGTTTACTATTATGCGTTTCATTCCAATATCACTCTATAGTGGCACAAGGGGCAAGGCTTCAGTTTCATGGGAACCTGCCTGCCAAGACGGCGCAGACAACAGCCAACCATATCCTTCTGCCATCCACCCTATCTACATGCTATATCATTCTCTTCGCCATTTCGCGCATTCATGTACGCATTATAGCATTTTTTTTTTTTTCTGTCTAGGGGGTAAAGTAAAAATCTAAGGGAACAGGGAAGAATGTTGCCAAGGTAGGGCGGTCGCGGGGCGATAAGCCCTACCAACTATGTGCCTCTGTGTGGTTTATATCAAACCCGCCAAAGGTCTCACAAGCGGCGGAGGCCGACGGGGCTAAAGAATCCGGGCTTGGGCGATAGTGGATTTGCCGAGAAGCGCCATGACCAAACGGTCGATTCCCAGCGCCACACCGGCGGCGGAACCGATCAGCGGGAGCGAAGCGAGAAACTCCTCATCGAGAGGATAATCGGCTTCGCCAAGGCGTCGGCGCTGCTCACGCGCGGCGGCAAAGCGCATGCGCTGTTCGGATTCATCGCAAAGTTCGGTAAAGCAATTGGCGATTTCAAGCGATCCGAAATAAAGCTCCCACCTCTGCGCGATGCCAGCTTCTATTTTCGCAAGCGATGCGCATTCGGGAGGATAGCCGCTGAGAAACGTCCAACCGTCGAGATTAGGCTCGATCTTCTCCGACATGTCGAAATCGAATCGATCGTGGTCAAAGACTTCGAATGGATCCCAACCGGCAAACTTCCGGTATGCGTCGCGCACAGACAAGACTTCCGGTTCGGACTTTACGCCGAGGTGATTGAGAAGTTCTGCGGCATCGCGCATTATGTCTGCATCATCGCAGCCCTTGCGATACCACTCGATCATGGTGAATTCGTCATTGTGCCTGGAGCCATTCTCGCCATCGCGGAAACACGGCCCGATCTGGTAGATTTTCTCCATGCCCTGTGCGAGGAGTTTTTTCATCTGGAGTTCCGGCGAGGCGCGCAGGAACTTGCCGCCGCATGGCGGGCAATCGATATTAGGCTCAGGCGCGGGCGCGGCAATGCGAACGGGGGTATCGACCTCTATAAATCCTCGAGAATCGAAGAACGCGCGGATTGCGCCGACAATCCCCGCGCGTGCGATTATATCCTCATTCAGCACTTTTCTCGACGAGATCGGCGACTTTCGCGGCGGCATCAACCGGCGCGAGCGCGCGGATGCGGTCGCTCATATCGGCGAGTTTGCCGGGATTGTCGTAGGCATTGATAATGAACCGCGCGAGATTTTTAGCGGTGAGCATGGACTGTTTGGCCTCGGCGGCGGCGCCCTTGGCCGCAAAAGCATCCGCATTGAAATGCTGATGATTGCGCATCGCGCTCGGCAGCGGAATGAAAAGCGTCGGCTTCGCGCAAGCGGCAAGCTCGAAACAGGTGGAAGCGCCGGCGCGGGCGACAACCAGATCGGCCGACGCGAAAGCATTCGCCATTTCGCGTTCAAAGGCGTGAACGCGCGCCGGCAATCCGGCCTCGGCGTATTTCGCCATCACCCATGGCTCGTCGGCAGATCCGGTTTGATGAATCACATAGAGCTTGCGCCCAGGGCTTTGCCGCTTGTCCAGTTCCTGTTTGACGATGCAGAGCGCTTCGCTCGCAAGTTCGTTCACGCGGTGTGCGCCTTGAGAGCCGCCTGTCACGAATATCGTCCAGCTGCCGGACGGAATGAAGTCGAATCTGCTTCCCTTGGCGATTTCGCCGCGAATCGGCAGACCGGTAAGTTCAACCTTGGTGCGGTGAAGATGGTTCTTCGTAATTTCGAAAGAGGTCGCCACCACCTTGGCGTAGCGGGACAGGAATTCAACCGCCTTGCCGGGAATGGTATTCGCCTCGTGGAGCACGACCGGAACATGGTAATGATGTGCGGCAAGAACCGGCGGCAGCGAGGAGTAAGATCCCATCGCAAGCAGCACATCCGGCTTCGCGCGTTTCATGGCACGCATGCAGCGGAATATCGAGGACAAGATCGAGAAGATGTATTTAAGCCGCAACTGGCGTGCGCGCGTGGAAAAGACCGGCCCTTCCCAGCTCTTCAGCACGCTAGATTCGATATCGCGGCCAGAGGCCCAGATTGCGACTTCATGGCCGCGGCTTGCCAATTCCTTGGCAACCGCGATTCCCGGAAAAGAATGCCCCCCGGTGCCGCCGCAGGCAACGATTATCTTCATTTACCAGTCCCTTTCGTTCGGCGGCAAAGCAGCTTTCCTGATGCGGGCCTTCTTTTCCGCCTCGTATTCTTCGTTTCGCTCTTCCGCCTTCTTCAACAATGCCTCGATCGACTCTTCCTTCTCGTCCTGTGAATCGTCTTGCGCCTGCTCCTGGTCGTCCTCTTTTTGAGGCTGCTGCGCAGCGTCCGCACTTTCATTCCCGGCTTCCTGTTCCTCGTTCCCATTTTCCGGCTCGTCCGCCGCCGCATTGGCTGAAGCGGATTCTCCGCTGCCTGTTCCCTTGTCTTTGGGCATCAGGGCGATAATCTCGGCAATTTTGTCCAGCGCCTCTTGCTGACGAACTTGGTCAGGTTTATCGACAAGCTCGTTCTGCAGTTTGTCAAGCTCGGCGGCAAGCGCACTTATCTTCTCCTGCGTCTCCGCAGTAAACGGCTCGCGGTTCGTGTCGTTCTGGGCTTGCTGCTCGTATGTGCGCGCCCATTCGGGAAAGGTTGCGCGGAAAGCATCGGTAAACTCGCAAGCCTCGGCTTGCCAGGGGCGTCCGTTTACCGCCTCCACTTGCATCAAGGCGTTGGACTGCGCAACCAGATCTTCCTCGATTGCATCTTGCGGGCGGATGCAGAACCTGAGGAATTGCTTCATAAATCCGGTAAACTCTCCCTCGCTCTTGGCGAGGCTGGCGTATGCCTCGCCGTTCAAATCTTCCAGTTGCATGGCAGCATCGGCAGTGGCGGCGCGTGCTGCGTCGAGGCGCGATATGATGTATGCAATCTCCTGATCGTTCGTCGCATTTTCGACCACGACTTCGCGAATCGGAATCCATACATCCGCAAGCGCTTTCGTCCGTTTTGAAAGCCCGATGGATTTTTCGATCGCCCGTTCGGCGGAATTGGTGCGATAATTCCCCGCTTCGGACAAAAGATCCCGGCACTCGGCAGTGGCCTTGCGCAACATGGCAACCGGATCTTTGCCCTGCGCCGCCTCGAGAACTTCGGTGATATGGCGGTTGTCGCGGCAGGTTTCGATATTGGCGACCGCGCAGGAGAAGTTGCGGTTTTCGATTTCGCCCTTGGGGTTGGCTCTTAACGCGATCTGGGACGCGGAAAGCGCCTCTTCGAAATTGCCGGCATCGGACTCCAGTTTGGCGACCACTTCCGCCGCGCGTGCGCCGAAATCCGGTGAAACCATCAGCGGACGCAACACCGAAAGCGCATTCGTCACGTCTCCGGCGTTGTAGAAATCAACGCCGCGATTCCACTCCTCGGCATCCGAGAGCGGTTGGGACGCGGCGAGAATCAACGCCGTTGCGAATAGCGAATTCAGCGGCATCCGGCGATTTCCGCGAGGATTGCGCGGGCGGCGGCGGCAGGATCGGCCGCGGCCATGATCGGACGGCCGACGACGAGATGCGTAGATCCGTCGCGAACCGCGTCGGCAGGCGTTGCGATGCGCTTTTGGTCGCCCACATCCGCACCGGCAGGCCTCACGCCAGGCGTAATGAACAACGTGCCCTTCGGAAGAATCGCGCTCAGATTTCCAACCTCGCGCGGCGAACAGACAAGTCCGTCGGCGCCATTGGCAGTAGCAAAACGCGCCATGGCTTCCACCTGCCCGGCAGGCGTCCGCCCGGTAATCCCGACATCTTCAAGATCCGTCTGGTCGAGAGAAGTCAAGACGGTGACGGCGAGAATCTTGGGGGCCGCTTCGCCGAATTCAAGCGCAGCCGCTTTCGCCGCCGCAATCATCGCCTTGCCGCCAACCGAGTGGATGGTCATGAGGTCGACGCCAAGTTTGCCGCCCGAACGGACTGCGCGTTCCACCGTGCGCGGAATATCATGGAACTTGAGATCCAGAAAGACCTTCTTGCCCAGGTCGCGGACAGCCTTGACGACATCCGGTCCTTCGGCGGTGTAAAGTTCAAGTCCTATTTTGTAGAACCCCACGCTGTCGCCAATGCGCTTGACGGCGGCAACGGCCTCTTCACGAGTCTGGACATCCAATGCAACTATCAGCTCAGCCATGCGAGCAACCCTCCCTTCAAGATTATTTCTTTTTCACGACCGGAAAGCGAAGTCTTGAGTTTAATGCCGTCGACTTCGATTTCGCCATCGCCCTCGATCGCTTTGCGCATGCCCTCGAAAGTGAATTCGAATCCCGGCTCAAGCTTGTCGTAGTCGGCCGGATTTGCGAAAACGAAAGGCACGATCCCGAAATTGATGAGATTGGCGCGATGGATGCGCTCGATCGACTTGGCGACAACCGCCTTGACGCCAAGATACATCGGACAAAGCGCGGCATGTTCACGGCTGGATCCCTGCCCGTAGCTCTCCCCGGCGACAATCACGTTCGCAAAACCGCACTTGACATTCGCGAGGCAATTGTCATGGAAATTCCGGTCGCACGGCTCGAAGACATACTTCGAGTATTCCGGCACATTGGAGCGGAATTTAAGTCTGGCTCCGGCCGGCATGATATGGTCGGTCGTAATCTTGTCGCCAACCTTTATGGCGACTTTCGCCTTGAAGCTATCCTTCATCGCCACGCCCGCAGGAACCTTCGCGATATTGGGGCCGCGGACGATCTTCGTCTTCGGCACGCCCTTTCCCGCCGTTTCGCGGTAAAGGAACATGTCATCGACGATCGGGAACTTGGCGGGCGCAGGCACCTTCTCCGCCTTTTCGCAAACCGTGACGACGCCATTCAAGGCGCTCGCGGCGGCGGTTTCAGGAGACACGAGATACACCTTCGCGCTCTTGGTGCCGCTGCGCCCTTCAAAATTGCGGTTGTTCGTCCTGAGGCTCACGGCATTCGTGGAAGGCGACATGTGTGCGCCAATGCAGAATCCGCAGGCGTTCTCGAGCATGCGGCACCCGGCGGCATGGAGAATCGCGAGCGAGCCGTCTTCGACAAGCATCTTGATCACCTGACGCGATCCGCAGGCGATGCCGACCTCTACATCGTCCGCCACATGCTTGCCATTCAGGATTCGGGCCACGGTACGGATGTCGCGGTAAGAGCTGTTGGTGCAGGAGCCGATCATTATCTGATTGACCTTCATCCCCGCAAGACTCTTCACGGTCACGATATTGCCGGGGCTGTGCGGAGCGGCCGCAAGCGGCTCCAGTTCAGAAAGATCCACCTCGAATATGTTGTCGTACTTCGCGCCTTTGTCGGCGACGATTTCCGTCCAGTCCTTCGCCCGGCCCTGCGCAGCGAGGAACTGGCGTGTCGTCTCATCAGACGGAAACACGCTCGTCGTGACGCCGAGTTCAGCTCCCATATTGGCAATCGTCGCGCGCGAAGGTACGTCAAGCGTGGCGACACCCGGACCGAAGTATTCGAAAATCCAGCCGACATTGCCCTTCGTGCCGAATTTTTCAAGCACCTTCAAGATCACGTCTTTCGCGCTTACGCCCTGACGCAGACACCCTTTCAGCCGGATGCCGCAGATTTTCGGCGCAGGAATATGAAACGCACCGCCTGCCATGGCAACGGCGATATCGATGCCGCCCGCCCCGATTGCAATCTGCCCGATTCCTCCTCCGGTGGGCGTATGCGAATCCGATCCCAAAAGCGTCGTCCCCGGCTTGCCGAAGCGCTCAAGGTGCAATTGGTGGCAAATTCCGTTTCCGGCTTTTGAATAGATGATTCCGTATTTCTTTGCAATCGAGGCGAGGAAGTCGTGATCGTCGGCGTTTTCAAAGCCGATCTGCACCGTGTTATGGTCTACATAACTTACGGCAAGGTCGTTCATCACATGCTTTTTGCCCATCGACTCGAACTGCAGATACGCCATGGTTCCGGTCGCATCCTGCGTGAGCGTCTGGTCGATCCTGATCCCGAGCTCCGAATCCTTTGCGCTGTCGCCCTCGACAAGATGGGCGGCGATAATCTTCTGCGCCACTGTCATCGGCGCGGTTGCGATTATCTTATTTTTCTTCATTTGGCAATACCCAACTGATTGCTCTGACATCGTCTTTCAAGACTTCCTGGGCTACGGAAAGTATATCATCGGCCGTCACCGCCTTTACGGCGGCGATCTGCTCCTCGGTGGGAATCAGCCGCCCGAACGACAGCAGAGTGGAGCCGTGGTAGAAAAGCTTGCTGATGACCCGCTCGTGCGCGAGCTTGAAATTCCCGGTGAGAAATTCTTTCACCCGCTTCAATTCGGCGGCGGAAACCTTGCGGGTGCGGATGCGGTCGATTTCCTTCAAAATCACTTTTAGCGCCACATCCTTCTTGGCTACGTCGACGCCGGCGGAAATCGCCCACATGCCATGGCCGTGGAACGCCTGGAACCGCGAGCTGATGTCATAGCTGAGCCCGCGCTTCTCGCGCACCTCCACGAAAAGCCGGCTGGACATTCCGCGCCCCATAATCGCATCCAGAACCGTGAAGACGAAGATGCGCTTGTCTTCTACGCCAAACGTCCTGAACCCGATTGCGAGTTGCGCCTGTTTGACGTCTTTCCTGACCGTGATTTCCGGGATTACGCTCTTCACAACCCCCTCGCTCTCTCGAGAACCTTCGCCTCGTCGAAATGCCCGGCGACCACAAGCGTCGTCTTCGCCGGGAGATAATGCGACTTTATCCACCCCTTCATGTCTTCTCGCGTAAGCGCGGAAACCGTGTTCATGTCGCCTGCGACGGAACGCCCGAGCGGATGCCCGGGGAAGAGACACTTCTGCAGATTCTCCATTACGACCGAATCCGGATCGTCGCCATACATTTTGATTTCTTCGAGGATGACGCTTTTTTCCATCGCAAATTCATTCTCGCCGATTTTGGCGTTCTTGAACATGTCGATCAGGATGTCTAGCGCCTCTTCAAGATAATCGTCGGGCATGTGCGCATAGAAGCAAGTGCTCTCTTCGCTCGTGAACGCATTGAACGACCCGCCGCGTCCTTCGATTTCGCGGGTGATCTCGAGCGCGCTGCGCTTTTCAGTCCCTTTGAAGAGCATGTGTTCGATAAAGTGCGAGATGCCGGCGCGGCGGTTGTCTTCGTGGCGCGAGCCAGAAGCGACAAACATGCCTACAGCCACCGACTCCGATTCGCAAGGCACAAGCACGACAGTGAGCCCGCTCTCCAGTTTTTCACAATGCGGCGACATTCATTTCCCTCAATGTGGTTTTCCCGTCATACAAAGCCTTGCCGCAAATCGCCGCCCTCAAGTTCGGACGCTCGAGCGCTTTCAGATTCTCGATGTCGTAAGGCGAAGAAACTCCGCCCGAAGCGGTAATCTGGCAAGAAGGCGCCGCATCGCAGATTACCGCAAGCTGCGCGAGATTCGGTCCGCCGAGCATGCCGTCGGTTGCGGTGTCGGTGTAGATAATCGTCTTGACTCCCATTTTCGCGACGGCGGCGGCGAGATCCATCGCCCTTACCGCAGTAGTCGTGACCCATCCGCGAGTCTGCACCATGCCGCCGCGCGCATCGATCCCCACCGCAATCCTGTCGCCCCAGAGTTCCACCGCACGCGAAAGAAAATCCGGATCCTCAAGCGCCGCCGAGCCGATTATCGCCCGCGCCGCGCCGGCATCGAGAACCGCCGTGAGCGCCTCGGGCGTGCGCAATCCGCCGCCGACTTCAACCGGCCCGCCAAATGCCTTGATGATCGCCTTGATCTCCTCAAGATGGCGCGGAAGCCCGTCGAACGCACCGTCCAAATCGACAACATGCAGTTCCTGTCCGCCCTGGTCGCGCCAATCGCGAGCCTGCAACGCCGGATCCTCGCTGTATACCGTCATATCCGCCGCCCGTCCTTGGCGCAGACGCACGCACTTGCCGCCCTTCAAATCAATCGCCGGAAGAACAATCATATCACTCCTTTCGACGACGGAACTCCCTTTTCGGAAGGATCGATCTTTATCGCTGTGCGCAACGCACGGGCAAACGATTTGAAAAAGCCCTCGCAGACATGATGCGTTTCATCGCCGTAAATCTGCCGCATGTGCACATTCGCCCTCGCCTCAACGCTGAATGCGCGGAAGAACTCCTCGATGAGCTTGACCTCGAAGTCCCGCACCATCATGTGCTTCATCGGCGAAACCATGACGAGAAAAGGCCTTCCGCCAAGATCGAGCGACGTCTCGCAAAGCGTCTCGTCCATCGGAACCGACGCAAAACCGTAGCGCACCAATCCTCTGCGATCTCCCAATGCGCCGTTCACCGCCTTGCCGAGAACCAGTCCCACGTCTTCGACAGTGTGGTGATAGTCAACCTCGATATCGCCATTGGCCTGCACGTCAAGATCGATATTCGCGTGCTTCTTCAAAAGTTCGAGCATGTGGTCGAAAAATCCTATGCCCGTCGAAACATTTCCCTCGCCGGATCCGTCCAGATTCAAACTCAACTTTATCTGCGTCTCGCGCGTATTGCGCACAATTTCAGCCGTGCGCACCTTGTCTGCCGCATTGCTCATATTGTCGTCTTTCTCCTGTAGTCTCTTACCTTCCCCAAAAATCTGCGATGCGCCAAAACCGGCGGAATCGTCGCCAAAAACGCCGCCACATCCGAGACCGGCATGCATAGCCAGATCGCGAATGTCTTGTCGTCGATGAAATGCGGCAGGAAAAGAATGCACGGGATCATTATCACACCCTGCCGCAAAACCGAAAGCATTATCGCCGTCTTCGGCCTGCCGATCGACTGGAAGTAAGTCGTCGCCACGATATTGAGCCAGATGCACCACAGCATGCAATTGGCAAGCTGGAGATCCTTCGCCGCGAGCGACACCATCTCCGGATCCGAAACGAACATGCGCGAAAGCAGTTGCGGGAAAGGCGGCACGACTTGAACGAAACATGCTAGACAGCACAGTACTCCCGTCACCCAAAAACCAAGATCCATCGTGCCGCGCACCCTGCGGAATTGCCGTGCGCCCCAATTGAAGCCGATAATCGGCTGAAGCCCTTGCTGCGTACCGAGAATCGGAAGCACGGTAAGAATCAAGACCGACTGGAACACGCCTAGCGACGCGATCTGCGCCGTGCACTGCGCCTTGTCGGCAATCCATTTGGAAAACGCCAGCTGCATCGAAACCGCAATCATCGCCGAAAGCAGTTGCTGAAGGAACGGCCCGAATCCTATTCCCGCCGCCTTGACTGCATATTCGCGGTAGAATCCGATTCTACGGAAAGATAGCCTTACCGCCGTCGTCCCGCGCAGATAGTATTGCATCGCCCAGCCGCACGACAAGACCATCGCGATATTCGTGGCCCACGCCGCGCCCGCAATGCCCATACCGAAGCCGAAAATCAAAATGGGATCGAGGATGAGGTTTGCGCCGAATCCAACCACCATCGCCATCATCGACTTCTTCGCCGCGCCTTCCGCACGCTGCAATGCAGAGAGCCCGAAGGCAAGATGGGAGAACAGATGCGAAAAGAGAACTAGCCGCAAATAAGTCTTGGCGCTCGCGAGCGCCTCGGGCGTCAGTTTGTCCGCGCCGCACAGCCCCAACACTTCATCGAGGAAAATGAAAACCAATGGCGGAATGACAAAAAAGAATGCGAGTTTGAACGCGATAAGCTGTCCGAGAATCTTCTCGCATGCAGTCCTGTCGCCTTCGCCGAGCTTGATGGACAAGACCGAACTGTGTCCCGCCCCTACGAAAACGCCAAATGCTCCGAAAAGCATCATCAGCGGCATTGAGAGCGTCATGCCGGCGATGGCGTCGACTCCGCATCCCTGTCCGATGAATATGCGGTCTACGACCACATAGAGGGCATTGAGCGTCATTGCGACCAATGCCGGCCACGAATATTTGAACAGCAGTTTCCCCGGACGCGCGCTTCCGAGTTCTTCGAGATTCCTGTCTCTATCCGGTCCCATCGTCCGTCAGAAAACGATTGCGACCTTTGGAAGCGCTCTGCGGATTCTCGCCATTTCCCCGGCGGACAGCTCGAGATCGCCAAGCTGCAGCGAATCAAGGTCGCGCCACGCGCTCAAGTCGTCCGGCAACTTCCGCACCAGCGTGCGTGTAAACGAAAGATTTTTAAGCCCGCGCTTCTTTGCCAGCCAATCCGGAATCTCGCGGATTGGATTTCCGCTCAAATCGATATCGGTGAGTTTATCGAGTTTTTCGAGCGCTGGCGGCACTTCCATGAAGCGGTTGTTCTTGAGGTAGATTCTGCGCAAATCCCGCAATTCCGCCATATCCGGCAAACCGGACAGACGGTTGGAATTGAGCCTGAGCCACTTCAGTTTCCTGCAGGAAAGCACCTCCGGCGGCAAAACCGTCAAGTTGTTGCGGTCGAGATTTATGTAAACCACGACCTCGGTATCGAGTTTTGTTTCAAGTTTCTCGAGCCCAAGGTCGTTCAGGCGCACTTCTGCGCCTTCCGGCCTCGTTTTGTACGCGGGCTCGGGCTCGTTGAAACAACCAGCCAGCGCGACCAAAGCCGCGCCGGCCAGAGTTACCTTTGATATGCAGCTTCCCATCAATTTCCAGCGGCGACGATGCCGGCGAAGTCCGCCGCCTTGAGCGCCGCCCCGCCGATCAATCCGCCGTCGATATCCGGCTTGGCCAAAAGCTCGGCGGCATTGCCGGGCTTCATGGAACCGCCATACTGAATGCGCACTTTGTCCGCAGTTTCCGCGCCCACGAGTCCGGCAAGCGTGGAGCGGATGAGCGCATGGACTTCCTGCGCCTGGTCGGGGGTCGCGGTCTTGCCCGTGCCGATCGCCCATACGGGTTCGTATGCGATCACCAGTCTGTCGCAATCCGCCGCCGCCACATCCTTGAGACCAACCTTCATCTGACGCTCGATCACCTCGACGAGCTTGCCGGCCTCGCGCTCTTCAAGCGTCTCGCCAACGCAGACGATAGCCGTCATTCCAGCCGCCATCACCGCGCGGGCGCGCTTGTTCACAGTCTCGTCCGTCTCGCCGAAATACTGGCGGCGCTCGCTGTGGCCGATGATCACATACTTGACTCCGGCGTCGACCAGCATCGGGCAGCTGATCTCGCCAGTGAAAGCGCCCTTCGCTTCCCAATGCGCATTCTCCGCGCCAATGCCGACATTCGTACCCTTCGCGGCATCGACAGCCGCGGCGATGTCAATCGCCGGCGTGCAGCACACCACTTCCACATTCGTGAAATCTTTAGTCGCTTCCGCGACCGCCTTGACCAATTCCGCCGTTTCGCTGGGCAACACATTCATTTTCCAGTTTCCGGCGATGATTTTCTTGCGCATTTTCATTTCCCTTCCTTGAAAGCGTATTTGCGGTATTTCACCCCGCTCGATTCGAACATTTCCTCGACCGTAGCGAGAAATTCGTATTCCCCGTCGTACACCACCTCTCCGATGCCGGAGTTGATTATCAGCTTCGCGCAGGTGAGACAAGGGGAAAGTGTCACATATATGGAAGCCCCCTGCAGGCTCGTGCCGTAAAGCGCCGCCTGACAGATGGCATTCTGCTCGGCGTGGACGCAAAGACATTCCTCAAGATGCGAGCCGCTCTTTACTTGGCCTGCGCACCTCGGGCATCCTCCCGCGAAACAGTTTTTCACTCCATGCGGGGTACCGTTGTACCCCGTGGAGAGAATATGATTGTCCCGCATCACGACCGCCCCCACGTGGCGGCGCGAGCAGTTGCTGCGCTTCGCCACCACGCGAGCGATCTCCATGAAATAGTCATCCCATGAAGGACGCGGGTCAATCGCTTTTTTAGGCATCGGCCTCCTGCGCGCCTTCGTCCAGGATGTTGATCTTGAACTTGACCGTGACGCCGTGGCCGAGATCGATCGTCGCTTCGTATTCGCCCACTTCGCGGAGCGAATCCTCGATGTCCAGCATGCCGCGTTCGACCTTCACGCCGCGGTTCGCCTCGATCGCCGTAAGAAGATCGGAAACCGAAACCGATCCGTAGAGCTTCTTGCCGTCGACCGTCGGAGCCGAAACCGTGAGCTCGAGCTTTTCGAGCTTGCGGGCGACTTCGAGAGCGGCCTTCTTGAGTTCTGCGGCCTTGGCGGCGCGCTCGGCCTCAAGTTTCTTGAGCCTGCGCTTGGCCGCTTCGGTCACCTCTGCGGCGAGTCCCTGGGGAAGCAGGAAGTTGCGGGCGTAGCCGGCGGCGACCTTGACGATCTCGCCGGACTTGCCGAGCTTCTTCACGTTGTCCATGAGCATAACTTCAACTTGCATTGCCATGCTCCTTTCCTCAGGCCATGAGGCCCATGTTGCGGGCGCGCTTGACTCCCTGGCGGATCTGGCGCTGCTGCGCCGAGGTCACTCCGGTGATGCGAGCCGGCAGAATCTTGCCGTAGTCGGTGATGTAGTACTTGAGCGTCTCGATGTCGTTGACATCAATCTGGTCCTTGGGGCCCAGCGGAGGACGCTTGCGGGCGGCGAATTCCTCGCCGGCCGAACTGTTGGATTTCTTGAACGCCATTTTCGTTTTCCCTTGAAGTTGTTTTCAGTTTCAGAACGGAACGTCCCCCGGATCGCTATCCACGACCGGCAGCCCGCCCATCACATCCTCGCGTTCGCGCGGACTTCCGCCGAGACGGTCTCCCGCCGGCAGGAACTTGATGGTGGACGCACGGACCTTCAGCTTCTGGTGCTTCATGCCGTCTTTCTCCCAAGTATCCATTTGCAGCCGACCCTCGACAAGGATCGTACGCCCCTTCGAGAGATACTGGCCGCACAGCTCGGCGAGTTTGTCCCATGCGTCGACATCGACGAACACCGGGAACTCCTGCACCATGCCGTTGCGGTCTCTCCTGCGCTCGTTGACCGCGAGCCCGAGCCTGGCCACCTTCATGCCGGTGGCGCCGGTCGGACGCACGTCGGGATCGCGCGTGAGATTTCCCATCAGGATTACTTTATTGAAAGATGCCATGTCCTACCTCCCCAGGTTGATTCCGGCTTTGGGTTCAAGCCTCGACGGCCTGCGCCTCCCTGGCCTCGTCCTTTTTGGCCTGACGCTCGGCACGAGCCTGGCGCTCGGCCGCGATCTTCGCCTCGCGACGGTCGTCCACCGCAAGAATCTGCACGCGGAAGACTTCCTCGACGAGGCGATAGCGGTTCACCAGCTCCTTGAGCGCCGAAGGTTCGATCGAGAAACGAACCTTGACATAGACGCCAGTGTCGCGCTTCTTCATCGGACGCGCAAACGCGCGCTTGCCGAGCGTATTCTGCCCGACGAGCTCGCCGCCAAGACGAGTCACCTCCGCAAGCGCCTTGTCAAGGTTCGCCTGCAGCGCTTCATCGCGGGAAACCCCGGTGAAGATGTAAAGAGCATCATACTGTTTCATTACTTCTTGTCTCCTGCCTTGGCTTCGTCTTCCTTGCCCTTCTTGATCACTTCGGGCGCCTTGCCGGCTTCACCGCCCGCGCTGGCCGCCGGAACGTCATCCGGAGCCTTCACGACCGCGAGCGCGAGTTCGCCGCGCGTAACCACCGTCTGATTGTCGCCAAGCTGCAGATCGCGCACGAACAGCGTCTGGTCGAGCCCGAGACCCGAAACGTCGATCTCGAACTTCTCGGCAATGTCCGCAGGGAGGCACTCGACATCGATCGAACGAAGCACCTGCTCGAGGACGCCGCCGCCGAGCTTCACGCCGACAGGCTCGCCGACGAGTCTCACGGGAACCGTCACGCGCACCTTCTCCGAAAGCGCCACCTCGCTGAAGTCCACATGAATGGGAGTTCCCGCGAGAACATCGTTCTGCACCTCGCGCATCAGCGCAGGCACTTCACGCCCGTCCATGTCCAGCGTCACGAGGAGCTGCTTGCTCGTGTGACCGCGCATCGCCAACATGAAGTCGTGCAACGGAAGCTTAACGAGCTCCGTGCCGCCCTTCTTCATCTTCATCACGCTGCCGGGAATCATCCCCGTGCGGCGCAAACGGCGCACAGCCCCGGTACCTTGCTCGGTACGTGGCGCCGCCTTGATCCTTATCTGATCCATTTTTCGCCTTTTATTGGTCTCTGCCGCCTACTCTCGCGCACTCGCGCTACCCTCTGCGGCGTAATATTGCATATATTATATCATATTTCGCCTGCAAATTGCAAGACTAAATTGCAACGCTTTACGGCAGCGGCGAAGCCCGGAAACGTGCAAGTTGGTATCGATAATTGCGGTGTGCGCGGCGGCAAAAAAAAAAAAAAACGCCAGCCCCGCCAACAACGAGGAAATCATCATTCCAGGAGTGCCTTTTCGAATTCAGCGACAACCTGGGCATTGCCTAAAAATCGTATCGCTCTCCACCCGCATTGGCGCGCCGCCTCGCAGTTGACTTCAAGATCGTCAATGAAACACAGCTCCTCCGCCGGCAGTCCGATGCGTGCGCGAAGAAGTTCGTAGATCGCCGGATCCGGCTTCGTCAAATGCTCTTCCCCGGAAATGACCAGCGCATCGGCAAGCGCGATGAAATCCGCGAAATGACTGCGGAACAATGGTGCGAACGCCGGCGCCATGTTCGTGAGAATCCCGATCTTGAATCCGCGAGCCTTGAGCGCCTTCATCCATTCGAGCGTCTTCTCGTTGCGGTAGAGCCAGCTTGCGGTATCCGCCGCCTCTATCCGCTCGCGCTCCGCCACCGCCAAACCCGCATCGCCGAAAATCGCGTCGTACATCTCCTTGAGCGTCTTGTCGCCGCGGTCGTAATCGAGCCGGTATTTGCGGAATCCCTCCACGAATATCCCCCAGTCCAGTCCCATGGCGTCCGCCACGGCCTTGACCCGCATCGGCATCGTTGCGGCCGTCATCACTCCGCCAAAGTCGAATACGACCGCGCGGATCATCAAGTCTGCTCCTGCGGAGTTTCCGGCGCCGCGTCTTCGCCCGCGCCCTCCGCCGCCTCGGCGTCCGCCTTCTCTTCGCCTTCGCAAATCGAGACCGACACCAGACTCGCGCCCTCCTTGAGCCGCACGATGCGGTTGCCGGTCCCGACGCGCGAATGCACCGGAATCTGGTTCACCGGGCTTCTCACCATCTGGGCGTCGGACGTGATCGAAATGAACGACTCGTCTTCCGCGACGGCGTGCGCCGCCACGATTTTGCCGTTGCGCTCCAGATTCCTGATCGCGATGACTCCATGTCCGCCGCGGTGCAGCTTGCGGAATTCATCGAACGGCGTGCGCTTGGCGAAGCCGTTGGACGTGGCGATGAACAGCGTCTTGCCCGCTTCCACGACATCCATCGACACCACCCGGTCGCCGTCTCTCAGCCTGATGCCGATCACGCCCGTCGAGATTCTCCCCGTCCGTCTCGCCTCTCCCGCGCTGAAGCGCGTGCTCATGCCGTTTTCGGTGACGATCACCACATCGTCGCTCTCGCGCACCAGCCTCACGTCCTTGAGCTCGTCGCCCTCCTCGATGTTGATCGCCCGCTTGCCGGCGCGGTTCACGTTCTTGTATTCGGAAAGATGCGTCCTTTTCACGATGCCGTTTTTGGTCGCGAACATCACGTCCACATCCTGCTCCAGATCGCGAAGCGTGAGGAGATTCAAAACCTTCTCGCCTTCCTGCAATTGCAGGAGATTGACCAATGGCCGCCCGAAGCTCGTCTTCTGCGCCTCGGGAATCTGGTACGCATCCTTGATGAAAAGCCTGCCGGTGTTCGTGAAAAACAGCAAGGCGTCATGCGTGCGCGAAACGAACACGAGGCGGATGAAGTCCTCTTCCTTGATCTGCGCGCCCTTCACGCCGCTGCCGCCGCGCCGCTGTTCGCGGTATTCGGAAAGCGCCACGCGCTTGACATACCCGCGGTTGGAGAGCGTAATCACGCAAGGCGCGTCCGGTATGAGGTCTTTCACCGTCACCTCGTTCTCGTCGGCCACGATCTCCGTCCTGCGCTTCGCGTCTTCCTTCGCGCAGTATCTGAGCTTCAAGTCCGCCAGATCCTCGCGGATGATCGCGTAAATGCGTTCGGGATCGGCAAGTATCGCCTGGAGATCCGCAATCGTCGCCAGCAGTTTCGCAAGTTCGTCGGCAAGCTTGCCGCGCTCCAACCCGGTAAGCTGGTAAAGGCGCATTTCCAGAATCGCGTTCACTTGCGGATCGGAAAAGCCGAATCTCTCCTGCAGACGCTTTTTGGCTTCGTCGCGGTTCTGCGAAGCGCGGATGATCGACACCACCTCGTCGAGATTGTCGATCGCCAGCAAGAGTCCGTCGAGGATGTGCCTGCGCGCCTCCGCCTTGTCGAGCTCGAAGCGCGTGCGGCGCGTGATCACCTGGAAGCGGTGGTCGGCATAGCACTTGAAGAACTCCTTGAGATTCATCACCTTCGGCCTGCCGCCGTCCAAGGCGAGCATGTTCGCGCCGAATGTCGTCTGGAGTTGCGTATGCTTGTAGAGGCTGTTGAGGACGATTTCACCCTCCGCATCGCGTTTCACGTCCACGACGATCCGCACGTCCGCCTTCGATTCGTCGCGGATGTCGCTTATCCCGGTGATGATTTTCGCCTTCACGAGTTCGGCGGCGTGCTTGATCATCTCCGCCTTGTTCACGGCGTAGGGGATCTCGGTGATGACAATCTGCTGCCGCCCCGTCTTCTCGTTCGTCACGACCTCGGCCTTGCCGCGCACCGTAAGCTGTCCGCGCCCGGTCTTGTACATCGCGTTGATGCCGTTATGGCCGCAAATCTGCGCCCCGGTAGGGAAGTCCGGCCCCTTCACAAACTGCATCAAGTCGTCCACCGTGCAGTCGTCGCGGTGCTGGATATAGTAGTCGATACCGTCGCAAAGCTCGCCCAGATTGTGCGGCGGAATATTCGTCGCCATGCCCACCGCAATGCCCGAACAGCCGTTCAAAAGCAGATTCGGCAGCTTGCCCGGCAAGACCGACGGCTCTTCCGTCGTCTCGTCGTAGTTGGGCATCATGTCCACCGTATCCTTTTCTAGATCCGACAAAAGCTCCTCCGCAATGCGGTGCATCCTCACTTCCGTGTAACGCATCGCCGCCGGCGGATCGCCGTCTACCGACCCGAAGTTGCCGTGCCCGTCCACCAAGGGAATCCGGAGCGAAAAATCCTGCGCCATTCTGACAATCGTGTCGTATACCGCCGTATCGCCGTGCGGATGGTATTTACCGATCACATCGCCGACAATGCGCGCCGACTTCAAATGCTTGGAGTTCCACGTATTGCCGAGCTTGTACATCGCATACAGGCACCGGCGATGCACCGGTTTCAAGCCGTCGCGCACGTCCGGCAGCGCTCGTCCCACAATCACCGACATCGAATAATCGATGTAATCGCGCGAAAGTTCATCCTCGATGTTTATTTCTTCAAGGCTCATGTTAGACCATATCCATGCTATATTATTTTATTAGTAGTATTATACCAAAAATCGGGGTGAAATGCAAGTGCGCCGCCCTCCTTCCCGTTCCCCGCTCCCCGTTTTTATCTCGCGCGAAGTCCGCAAAGTTTTTTTTTTTTTTACCACACAGAGGCAAAATGCGCCGCAGAAGCTTTGCTTCGGAGGGCAGATTCGCCGCAGGCGCACCCTTCGGGTTTGGCTTCGCCAAATCTTCCTCAGCTCTCAGCCCTCAGCCCTCAATTTGCCTCTGTGTGGTTAAAATGACGTGGCTGCGGCGACGTATTCATCGATACCGCGCATGACGGCACCTTTGTAATCTATCTCAATTGCGCAATCGCCGGCGATGAGCTGGGCGATGCGGTTGAGCGCAAGGGCATCGTCGCGGGTCATCGGTTTTTCGGCGGGCTGATATGGCCAGGCGGCAGGCGCAAGCATGAGGAGATTGCCGCCGGCGCAAGTCTCAAACAGCTTGCCGCCGGGTTTGCAGAGCGGCGAAAACCCCTTGTTGCAGAGCGCGATGACGCGAAAGCCGGCCTCGAACGCCTGTCTGGCGATTTCGCGCTCGCCATGCGAAATGCAGGGCGAAACCAGAACCGCGCCGTGCCGCGCCGCCGCGAGCGCCTCGCGCAATTTGGTCGCGAATCCGGGGGTGGAAAGCTCCACGACCGGACGGGCGTCTTGATCGCGGCAGATGCGCGGTTTTCCGCCGCGCGCCCCCGCCGGGTATTCGCGGCGGTATTTGAAGAGCGAGCGCGAGCACTGCACCTGCACCAGGCGCGAGCAGGCGAGCAGAAAACGGTTGCCAATCGCCGCAAAACGGCCGCTTGCCGGCCCGCTCCACGGCGCGAACGCGGGGCTTGCAAAGGCGACTTCCAGATTATGCGCGACCTTGAAAAGTTCCGGGTGCTCGCGCTTCATCCCCAAGCGCCGCGGATTGTCGCGAAGATAAGCAACCATCTTCTCCAATTGCCCCTTGCCAAAAAGAATGGTATCAACAAAGCCCTCATCCCACCGGGGGACGGAACCGCTGGAACCGGCGCAAATCTGCGCCGGGGCGGAACTGCCGCAGGAACCGGCGCAAATCTGCGCCGGGGCGGGACTGCCGCAGGAACCGGCGCAAATCTGCGCCGGGGCGGGAGCGTCCTGCCCGGCGGCAGAGTTGCCGCCGTTGCCAAGTTCCCGCCAGGCCATTGAGCATCCCGCCTTGAAGCCGCGGATTATATCGCCAAGGTTTTTGCGCCGGTTGCCGCGGCCTTCCGGGCGATCGGGATGAACGAGCGGCAGGCGTTCCTGTACAAACAAGATGCCGTGAAAATGGTCTGGCATCAATTGCGCCTCGATGAGCGAGACCTGCGGCCAGAAAACCGGGATTTTGCGCCAGCAGTCAAGGACGGCGCATCCCATGCGCGACGGCTCTACCGTCCAGCGGTCATCGCGCCTTGCAAGCGTCCCCAGCACCGGGCTCCGCTCCTTCAAAACGAGCGTGATTTCATAGATCATGCGCCCGGAATAGTCGAAATCGGGGAGCCGCCGCCCCATGTGCGGCCGCTTCTCGCGGCGCAGCACCCCGTTTTCATCGCGCTCCCATCCGGGCGCCGTCCACTCGCCAGTTTTTGTATGCGAGCATTTTTCCATTTGATGCTCCGCTACTCCCCTGCTTTCCGTGCATCCGTAGTGAAAATTCCCGCACTGCCAAGTAAAAGAGGCTGGACTTCGCAGTCCAGAGCGCCGGACTTGGCAGTAAAGCACCCTGGACTACGAAGTCCAGGGTATTTTATTACATGATATGTAAAGATGGAGATACATTGAATGTAAAACGGCGACGGCTCTCCTACCGGACGGCGGTGAAGAGTTGCAGGTAGGAGGCGGCGACGGTGGAGCGGGAGAACGACTTTAAAACATAATCGCGTCCGGTCGCGGCGAGCGCGGCGAGCCGGGGGCGGTCCGCCATAAGTTCGCGCATGACTGCCGCCGCAGCGTCCATATCCTCCCCGATCAAAACGCCGCCGCCGGACGAGCGCACAAAGTCCGCGAGGTCGGAGCCGGGCGAAGTCATGGCGAGTATCGGCTTGTTGTGTCCGAGAATGCGGTAAATCTTGCTCGGTATGCCGTCGGCTGCCGCCTGGGGATCCTGCCCCACGTAGAAAATATCGCTTGCGGCGTAGATTTCGCCCATGCGCGAAATGGGCTGGTAATCGACGAAAACGACGTTCGCGAGCCCGTCGGCTTCGCGCTTCAGGCGGTCGGCGTCGCCGCCGCCGCCGACGAACAGCACGGTCAATTCCGGGATGCGGCGCGCGAGTTCCACCATGACGCCAAGTTTTTGCGGCACTCCCATGTTGCCGGCGTAGGCAAGGACGAATCTGCCACCAAGGCCGTGTTCGCGCGCGAATCCATTGTCGCGCGCGACTTCGCGGACGTCGGAGAGATCGACGAAATTCGGGATGAGCCGCACTTTGCCGGGATCGGTGCGCGAGGCGATTTTCGCGCACATCGCAGGCGTGATCGAAGTCACGGCGGCGGCCTTCGCGTAAGTGAGGCGCTCTATGGCGCGGAAGAACTTTATTGCCCGGCGGCTCTTCATCATCCCGAGGTTGATCGCGATATCCGGGTAGATTTCCTGGACGTTGTATACATACCTGGCGCGGCGGACGGCGGCGATCGCCCAGGCGTTGAGCCCGATCGTGAGCGGCGGCGAAGGCGCGACGACGACATCCGGCTTGAAGCGCAGAAACCACCCGAGGAGCGTGGCGGCGAAATGAAACCATATCCACGAAAGCATCCGCAACGGCGGCCAGACGCTCTTGTCGGGCATGAGCACGTGATAGACGGGAATGCCGGCGTATTCGCTCCTGCGCACAAGCCGCCAGAGCCAATTGCGCAGCGGCTGCTTGCGCTCCATGCCGGCATCGCGGTGGAAGTGGGGGGTGGTCGTAATCACGCAAACCTCGTGGCCTGCGGCCTTGAAGTCTTCGGCCAGCGACGCCCAGATCTGGGCGGTCGAGACATTGTCGGGGCTGAAGATGAGACTTAAAACCGTTATCTTCATACTTCGAGCCGGAAGGTGTCGGGATTGGCGGGGTCGAAAACCTCGTTCGCCCACATCAAAGTGACCATATCGGTATCGCCGAGGTTGACGATATTGTGCGTCCAGCCGGGCGGAATGCGCACGACCTCGGGCTTTTCGCCGCTGACCTTATAGGTAACGATTTTGCCGTCCGGGGAGTCGGCCAGCCGGAAGTTGATTTCGCCGGTGCCGCTCACCACCAGAAACTTTTCGTGCTTCGTGTGGTGCCAATGCTGCCCTTTCACGATGCCCGGACGCGACACGTTCACGCTTACCTGTCCGCGATCGGCGGAGCGGAGAACCTCGGTGAAGCTGCCGCGCGCATCGGCGTGGACTTGGAGCGGATAGGCGAACGCATCCTCGGGGAGCGCGCTTAAGTAGGTGGCGTAGAGTTTTTTCGTGAAGCCGTCCTGCTGGTCGGGCACGAGGAGGGTTTTAGTCTCGTCGCGGAACGAGCGGATCGCGGACACGATCTCGCCCAAAGTTTTATGGTAGACGGGCGCGACGGAGAGAAACGGCGGCGGCGCGGCGCTGTCGCCGCGTCCCGCCGGAGCGGCGGTCAGATGCGAAATGAAGCTCTTGACCACGTCGTCGATATACACGAGGTCGACCGCGGCATTTTCGTCGCGCACCTGGATGGGGAGATCGCGAGCGATATTGTGGACCCATGTGGCGACTGCGCTGTTGTAGTTCGGGCGCGCCCATTTGCCGAAGACATTGGCGAGACGGTAGATGAAGACGCTCGCGCCGGTCTTCGCGCCGTATGCGCGAACCGCGTCCTCCGCCGCCGCCTTGCTGCGCCCGTAGTCGTTGTCGAGCGCGGCCTGGATGGAAGAGGACAGCAGCACCGGCGGCGGATCCGGCCGCGCGGCAAGACGCTCGAGGATATCCTCGGTGAAAAGCGTGTTGCCGGTGCGGAACTCGGAGGGATCCTTGGGACGGTTGACGCCCGCGAGATGCATCACAAAATCGCACTCCCGCGCAAAAGCGTCAAGCTTCGCTTCGTCGCCAAGGTCGTATTTGAGCGTTTGGACGCCTTCCATCTCGCCCAAGGCGAGAGAGAGATTGCGGCCTACGAACCCCCGCGCCCCCGTGACCAGAATCTTCATTTCTCTCCCCACACGCGGCGGCGGATGTAGTCGGTATAGGAGATGATGATGCGCACCACCTTCTCGCTCACGTCGGGCATGGAGTAGTCCGCCACCTTGCGGCAGGGGCGCGCTACCTCGAGCTGGGCCAAAGCCTGCATGATGCGCTCTTTCGCGAGCCCGGTCATCATCACGGCGGCCTCCTCCATCGCCTCCGGGCGTTCGTGCGCCTCGCGGAGATTGAGCGCCTTGAAGCCGAGGATGCTCGACTCCTCGCTGATCGTGCCGGAGTCCGACAGCACGGCGCGCGCATTAAGCTGCAGCGCGAGATATTGCGTCAGCCCCATCGGCTTCATGAGCCGCACGAGGTCGTGGAACTTCACGCCCTTCGATTCGATCATCTTGCGGGTTCGAGGGTGCGTGGAGACGATCACCGGGAGCGCATATTCGGCGGCGATGGCGTTGAGCGTCCCGACAAGCTCGAAGAAATGGGCTTCGTCGGCGATATTCTCCTCGCGGTGGGCGCTCACGACGAAATAAGCGCCCTTTTCAAGTTTCATATCCGCGAGCACGCCCAGCGCCGCCGCGTCCACCTTGTCCATCTGCGCGGCAAGGACTTCAGCCATCGGCGAGCCGGTCTTGATCACGGTATCGGGCGCAAGCCCCTCGCGCAGGAGATATTCGCGCGCGATCGACGAATAGCAAAGATTGATGTCGCTGATGTGATCGACGATTTTGCGGTTGGACTCTTCCGGGACCCGCTGATCGAAACAGCGGTTGCCGGCTTCCATGTGGAAAATCGGGATGTGGCGTTTTTTGGCGGCGATCGCGCACAGGCAGCTGTTGGTGTCGCCAAGCACGAGAAACGCGTCGGGGCGGACTTCCTCGAGCACGGGGTCGATCGCCTCCAGGATCCTGCCTGCGGTGACGGTCGCGTTGCCTCCGGCGGCATTGAGGAAGAAGTCCGGCTTCTTAAGCCCCAGGTCCTCGAAGAAAACCTCGTTGAGCTCGTAGTCGTAATTCTGGCCCGTGTGCACGAGCACCGATTCCACCGCCGGGCTGCGGTCGAGCGCCTTGAGGACTTGCGAGAGCCGGATGATCTCCGGCCGCGTCCCCACCACCGTCATTACTTTGAGTTTGTTCATAGTCCGAATTCGCTGCGCACCAGCGGAAGTTTGAGGAGCAGTTTTTTCATTCCCTCGACATCGAGCCGCTCGGTGTTTTCAGAGTGGTAGGTCTCGAGGCTCTGCGGGATTTCCTCGCCTTCGACGAAATACTTGTCGTAGTTGAGGTCGCGGGCGTCCGCGGGGATGCGGAAGTAGTCGCCCATGTCGATTGCCTTGACCATGTCCTCGCGGCCGACGAGCGTCTCGTAGAGTTTTTCGCCGTGGCGGGTGCCGATGACTTTGATCTCCGCCTTTTGCGCCTGTTCGCGAAGCTTTGTGCCTTCCCTGGCGAGCGCGATCACGGCTTCGGCCAGAGTGCCGATCGTCGCCGCCGGCGCCTTTTGCACGAAGAGGTCGCCGTTCCTGCCGTGCGCCCACGCAAAGAGCACGAGATCCACCGCGTCCTCCAGCGTCATCATGAACCGCGTCATTCTGGGATCGGTGACGGTGAGTGGCTTGCCGGATTTGAGCTGGTCGATGAAGAGCGGGATGACGCTGCCGCGGCTCGCCATCACATTGCCGTAGCGCGTGCAGCAGATCGTCGTTTTCGCGTCGGCTCCCAGCGCCCTGCCCTTCGCGACGGCGACCTTTTCCATGAGCGCCTTGCTCATGCCCATGGCGTTGATCGGATACGCCGCCTTGTCGGTAGAGAGCACGACGACTTTCGCCACGCCGTTGGCGACGGCGCTTTCGATCACATTGTTCGTGCCGATGACATTGGTCAATACGGCCTGCATCGGGAAGAATTCGCAGCTTGGCACCTGCTTGAGCGCCGCCGCCGCAAAGACGTAATCGACGCCGCGCATGACGCCGTCGACGCTCGCGCGGTCGCGCACGTCGCCAATGTAGAACTTGACGTTCGCCTTCTGCAGTTCGTGGCGCATGTCGTCCTGCTTC
>DFFF01000038.1:13921-30388 GCA_002369235.1 Verrucomicrobia bacterium UBA3783 | reverse complement strand
TCGTCCTGCTTCTTCTCGTCGCGCGAGAAAATCCTGATTTCGCCGAACTCGTCGACGAGCCGGTTCAGCACCGCGTGGCCGAAGCTCCCCGTGCCTCCGGTTATGAGGAGCGTTTTGTCTTTGAACTGTCTGCCGTTGTCTTCCATTTGCACATCCTTCCGTGCGTCATTTGCGCGGTTTTTGGGTTTGGATTTGAGAATTATACCATATTTTGGCGCGGCTTTCAATCGTGTATTCAAAAGCGCGGCAGTTTGGCGAGGGAGTCGGCCCGGCCGCCTTCGCGCGACCTCAGCCGCCAGACAAGCCCGTGCTCGGCCCGGAGCGCCCGCAAGCGCCCTTCGTCGCGGCGATGGCACGCGGCGTCGATGAGGTTGGCCATGTAGACGATTTCCTTCGCCCAGACATTGTCGTCGGCATAGCGCCCGGCGGCTATCCTGACGCCGCTTGCGATGCCGCTTATTTCGTCCAGCACGCCGTCGGTGAGACCGGGGTGGCGCGAATAGGAATGGCCGTTCAAGAGGATGTTGAAAAGCTCCGAGCAATTGGCGCGCAACGCGCCGCCGCGCATGTACAAAGTCCCCAGCCGGAGCAGAAGCCCGCCCAGCGGCGCATCCATTATGCGGTCGAGCTCCAGCTCCAGATCCATCTTGGCGCTTTTCGACCCGCTGGCGGCAAAAGCGCCGCCGAGGACGATGCCGGGCAGCGAGCAGGCCAGCGGCTGCCAATGCCCTTCGTCGCCCCAGTCGGCAACCATGTATCCCTTGGCGCCGAACCGCCGCCCGGCTCTTTCCGCCGACTCGAGATTCTCGCGCATGTTCTCGATGCGCCCGCCCAGCGACCGCCACGAGGACGTCCCGGGGCAGACGTAGAAATCCAAGCCCGACGCCTTGAACCGCGCCGCTTCCCGCTCGAACGGATGATTCGCCTCGTAGCCCCAGTCGAGAGCGACAAGATCCTTGGGGAGACGTTCGATCAACTCCGGATGCTTGAGGACGATATCCCCCCAGAACATCGGACGCTTGCCGTGACGGCGCGCAATATCGCAGATTTTCAGAAGAAACCCGAGATATTCCTCTGGGTCTGAAATCTCGAACGTTTCGTCGCAGCAGATGTTGGCGAGTTCAGAAGTAAAGCACGGCAAAAGCGAGCCGAGGATTTCCTCGACGAGTTTGAGCGAACCTTCGTTGCGCGGGTCGAGCGTCGTGGGGAATTTCTTGATCGCGCCCCAAGGCGTAATCGCGCCGCCCTTGGGGAATCGCGCCAAATGGTTGTAGGCGTCTTTCACGAGCCAGCGTTCCATGTGGCCGAAAGTATTCTGGCAAGGCACGAGCTCGATTCCGTTCATGCGGCAATAGGCATCGAGCTTCATGATCTCGGCGGCGGAAAGCGCGTCGGCTTCGCCCCAGACGTCCTCATGGCCGGGATACTCGAACGTGTGCTCCATGTAGAGCTGAAACTGGTTGTAGTCGCATCTGGCGAGGAGATCTACGATTTCCTTCAAGGTGCGGAAAGTCGGCACCCGATCGCGGCTTATATCGAGCAGGAAAGAGCGGACTGCGAACATTGCCTTACCTGGAGTGCAGGCGGCGGACGCTGGAGTCGAAATCCTCCTTCGCCTTCCACGGGTCGATCGACGGGAACACTCCGCGGTTGTAGAGGATTTCGCCGCCGACTATCGTCATGATTACATCGGAAGCGTGCATGGAATTGACGACCAGCCCGGCGAAATCCAAAACCGGTCGCAGATGCGGCCTGCTCAAATCCACGATTGCGAAATCGGCGAGCATCCCGGTTTCGATTCTGCCGATATTCCCGCGCCCCAGCGCCTTGGCGCCGTTTGCCGTAGCCATTTTGATGACGTCCAGCGCTGGGAGCGCGGCGGGATCTCTGGCGATTCCCTTGGCGACGAGAGAGGCGAGGTGCATTTCCTCGAACATGTCGAGATTGTCGTTGGACGCGCAGCCGTCGGTGCCGAGCGCGACATTGACGCCCGTCGCAAGCGCCTTGGCGACCGGCGCAAAACCGGAGCCGAGCTTCATGTTGCTCGTGGGGTTGTGCACCAAAGTGACGCCCTTCTCGCGCATGAGCCGCAAGTCGTCGTCGGTTGCATACACGCAATGCGCCGCATAGCCGCCATGGTCGAACACGCCAAGATCGCAGAGGTAGCGCATGGGGGTCTTGCCGTGGCGCTGGATGGAATCGCGGTGCTCCTTTTCGGTTTCGGAAACATGGACATGCACCGGGCGGCGGAAGACGGAATTCGCCTTCACGAGTTCGCGGCAGAACTTTTCGTTCGTAAGATACTCTGAATGGAGGCAGAAATCGCCAAGGATATTGCCGTCGCTGTGGGCGACTACGAAATCGATGCATTCCTTCAAGCGGTTCGGGGGCAGTTCCTGGTCTTCGCTGAAGGCGAGCCCCACCCGGCAGAGATTGCCGCGCATTCCCGCGTTTGACAATGCCGCCGCGCCGGCATTGGGGAAGTCATACATGTCGGCCACGGTGGTCGTGCCCCCGGCGAGCATTTCCATCGCGCCCCAAGTCATTCCGGCGGCGATGTCTTCCGGCGTCATTTTCGCTTCGACCGGGAAAATCGCCTCTTCCAGCCAGCGCTGGAGCGGAAGACCAGCACCCAGCCCGCGGACGAGCGTCATTGCCGTGTGGCCGTGGCAATTGACGAGCCCCGGCAGGACAAGGCAGCCGTTGGCGTCGATTTCCTCTCCGCCTGCGTCTTCGCACGCGGCGGCGTCGAAGCCGGCGATGACACCGTCTTTGACGGCCACCGGGCATTCGACGAACTCTTCGCCTTTGAAAACGACTCCGTTTTTCAGAACCATGATTCGATCCTTTCCACAATGCGCCTGGCGACGGCGCGTTTCGTCATCTTGGGGAGCCGCTCGACGGCGCCGTCGGGGAAAAGAAACGCGACTTCATTGTCGTCGGCCCCGAAACCGATTCCGCGGCGGGAAACATCATTGGCGACGATCATCCGCAGATTCTTGCGGCGGCACTTGTCGGCGGCGCTGGCGAGCACATCGTCGGTCTCGGCGGCAAATCCAACCTTGACGACGCCCTTGGTTTTGACCGACGCGAGAATATCCGGGTTGTGCACAAGCTCGATCGCGCCCGGCATTTCGCCTTTGTGGAGTTTTCTTTTGGCGGAAATCTTCGGGCGGAAATCCGCGACCGCCGCGACGCCCGCAAGCACCGTCCCCGGGCGGCACTCGGCACAAACCGCTTTAAGCATTTCCCGGGCGCTGACAACATCCACCCTGCGGACGCCGGCGGGGGTTTTGAGGACGACCGGGCCTGCAATCAGCACAACCTCGTGACCGCGTTTTGCCGCCGCCTCCGCGATGGCAAAGCCCATCTTTCCCGTAGAGGGATTGGAGAGAAACCGCACCGCGTCGATATGCTCGCGCGTCGGCCCCGCGGTAATCACGAAGCGCATGGCGCGGCGACGCACTTCGCTCTCATCCTGCAAAACGCCCAGCATGAAACCGGCACGGTGAGGATATACAAAACGCCGATAACCCCGATCGTCAGCCAGAAGTTGGTGAACAGCAGCGCAATGACAAACACCAGCGCAACCATGACCGGCAAAAGATATGCACGCGAGATGCGGAGTTTCTTGAGGCTGATAGTGGGCAGGCGCGAGGCCATGAGCGAGCCTACGAAAAGGAGCATGAAAACGCCGAGATACGGATTCTGCAACGCATTGGCAAGCACCGGGCTTATCCCCTTGGCGTCGAGCGCGAGCGACAGAATCGCAGGCGTGAGCACCATCCAGCAGCCGCCGGGCGCGGGAACGCCAGTGAAGAAATGCTTCCAATACGGTTCGGCGGGCGTCTCGAGCATCGTATTGAACCGCGCGAGACGGAAACAATCGCACATCGCGTAGAAAAGCGCCGCCCCCAGCGTCAGACGGATCATCACCGGCGAAACCGCCGCGCCGTCCGCCATCATGTGCGCAGGCCCCCCGGTCATCCAATAATACATGAACAGGGCAGGCGCCACGCCAAAGTTCACGAAATCCGCAAGCGAATCAAGCTCCGCGCCCATCTTCGAAGAGGCTCGCAGGAAGCGGGCGATCCGGCCGTCGAGCCCGTCGCAGATGCACGCGACGAAGAGCGCAAAGAGCGCTTCGCGAAAACGTCCCTCGCTCGAAAACGAAATCGCGGTTATCCCCGCGCACACCGCAAGCGAAGTGACGAGATTCGGGATTATCGCCCGGACTGGAACTTCCGCAGTCATGAAAGATGCCCGATCACCGACTCGCCAGCGACCATCGTCTGGCCGATTTTCACTTCCGGCGCGACTCCTTCGGGGAGATAGACGTCAAGACGCGACCCGAACCTTATGAGCCCGAAACGCTGCGCACGCGCCATCTTCTGGCCGTCTGCGACCTGCGGCACGATGCGGCGCGCGACGAGACCGGCGATCTGGGTTATCGCATACTCCGCATCACCGGCCTTGACAAGATAGTTGCAGCGCTCGTTTTCCTTGCTCGCCTTGTCCAGACTCGCGTTGAAGAACTTTCCGGCGGCGATATATTCCTTCTTCACGACTTCGCCAGCAGTGGGCATGCGGTTCACATGCACATTCATGATCGACATGAATACCGAAACGCGCCAATGCTTCTTGCCGTCGGCCAGCCCATCGGGGAATTCGCACTCCTCGATGAGGCACACGCGCCCGTCGGCAGGCGAAAGAATCGCCTTTTCGTCGTCCGGCGGATAGCGATCGGGGTCGCGGAAAAAGAGAAACACTCCGTAGGCGAGCAGAAACGCGGGAATGACCAGATAGGTCAGCGCACATACCGTGTGAGCGAGAATTGAAACGACCGCCGCCACGAAAAGCGCAATCATGCCGAATTTGACGCCTTCGGGATTTATGTGCGGCAGAAGATAGGATTTGGTGCTGAAATCCGGACGGGATTCTTCCATGGCTTTACTCCAGTTTACGAAACTTGAATCTTGATTGCGCCGGGGTTCTGCGGCTTGGGCTTCGGGCCGTTCTTGCGCGGCGGACCGATAAGCGCACCCAAAACGCGTCCAAGCGTCTTTGGCGCCTGCTCTACGAAACACTCGTCTTTAAGGCATTCGAGCACCCGGTTGATGACGTCTTCGCCAAGCTCGCGATGCGCATTCTCGCGTCCGCGATACTGCAATGAAAGCTTTACCTTGCAGCCATCCTTGAGGAACGAACGAATCTGACGAAGCTTCATCTCGAAGTCGTTGGTGTCGGTTCCGGGATGGAACTTGATTTCTTTGACCTTCTGGACCTTCTGGGCCTTCCGCGCCTGCTTCTCGCGGATGGACTCCTCATATTTGAACTTGCCGTAATCCATGATCTTGCACACCGGCGGCATGGCGTTCGGCGTAATCTCGACAAGATCGAGCCCTCGATCTTCCGCCATCCGCTGGGCGTCGCGCGTCGACATCACGCCGATCATCGTTCCGTTTTGATCGATGACGCGCACCTGCGGCACGCGAATCTTATAGTTCACACGAGTTGTCTGTACCATTCAGTCCTTTTTTGAGGGTTATTTATGTTTGCTTTTGCGTGTATTTTACCAAATATCCATGCGAATGTCAACGGGTGCGGGTGCGTGGAATTTTCAACGGGAAATCCGCTGCCAAGGTCATTTCATTTCCACCGTAATTCTGAAGAAATTGTAATCCGGCTCTTCGCCGTCCTGGATTTGAACCCAGTCTTGGTCGTTCAAGCGCACCTTGCCGAACTTGCGGTATATCCGCTTCTCGCGCTCATCGGCGGAAAGTTCCGGCAAGACGAAAATCTCGGGGCTGCCGTCATCCTTGAAGATTATGCCGGCGCGAAAGACGTCGGTCTCGTCGGTAGGGTCGGTTCCGGCCACAAAATCCTGCCATACTTGCATCGCCTTGCCGGCGGCGTCGCGCTTGCCGGACGGCTTTAATAGCGCGGCGGTAAAATCGTCCCCGAATTTTTCGGCAAAGCCGCTGTAGCGATCTGCCCAAGACGATGGAATCGCGAGCGGAGCGGGCGAAGCGACTTCGGCGATGATATTCACAAATCCATCCGGCGAACCTGGCGCCGCAGCCGCGCCAGATCCGCTATTTCCGCCGCCTGCGGCAAGAGCCTTGTACCAATTGGCCCATAATCTGCCGCAATCGGCGAAGACCGAAAACGGAATATTCGTGACGCTGTCGGGGATGATGACGCGCTCGACCGTTTCGCAATCGACAAACGCACCAGCGGCGATCGAGGTCACATAATCTGGAATTTCCACCTCTTTCGCTCCATTGAGCTCGACCGCGACCAGTCTTTCGCCCTGGATTTTCAATATGGCCTCTCCTTCATCGCCGCCAGCTTGCGACATGTAGACAATTTTCACGCCGTTCCACTCGCCCGGTATATCCACGCCCCAGCCGGTCGCACCGTCAGGAACGTAAATAGTGCAATTCTGGGGTGTCGCACCACCGAACATACTGCCGTCAAATCCAGGCGCCGCATTGCCGTTGAAGATGACCGTCGCAAGATTCTCGCATTGCGAAAATGCAGAATATCCTATATTGGTCACGCTCGCCGGGATTTCAATTTTGTTAAGCTGTGTACATCCAGCAAAAGCACCTTCGCCGATCTCTTTTATCCCTTCAGGAATTTTGACCGAAATTATCTTCGTGCAGTCTCTGAACACATTATTCTCAAAAGCGACCGTTTTATAGCCTTCGGCAAAGGTGGCAGGAATTGATATGTGCCCGGAAAGTTCACCTCCGCCTTCCATTGTTGCAGAGGTGATTCTGATGTAGGGTTTTGAAATCACTACATATGTCCAATCGATTCTGTCGACCAAGTGCGCCATTCCGGATAGTGGAAGAGCAGATGCGGAAAGCGCTGCGAGAATTCTGCGGAAAGGCATCGATGTTTGGCTAACGGTATTTGGCGGGGAGACCGAGGTCGGAAGGAATGTAGAATCCATCGCGCGAGAGATCAAACGCAAAAACCCTGACGCCGTCCGGCGCCGCATTGCGCTTGAACGCCTGCGTGAACAGTCGACGCAAGAATATGTCAAGCGTGGTCGCAATCTGCGCTCCGTCAAACCGCCCATTGAAATATTTTGCCGCCGCTGTCGCCAATTCCTTCTTGCCCATCTTGTTCATCACGAAATTCCAAATGAAGAAATCGTGCAGTTCGTAAGGACCGACCGTTTTTTCCGTGACCTGTCCGGGAACAAGTTCCGGGCTTATCGGAGTTGCGATTATATCGTTTATCGCGTCGGCCGCAGGCCCCGGATGCTCCTTTGCCCACCACGCGCACACCTTGCGCACAATCGTCTTGGGAACGCCGATATTCACGTTGAAATGCGCAAATTGGTCGCCGCCGTAGGTGCACCAGCCAAGCGCCGCCTCGCTCATGTCCCCGGTTCCCAGATTGATTGCGCCCAGCATATTCGCCTTGTCGAAAAGAATCATGGTGCGCATCCGCGCCTGCGCATTCTCGAAGGTTATGTCGGGCGTTCTGCCGTCGTGTCCGATGTCCTTGAAGTGCTGCCGGCACGACTTGACGATCGAAATCGTCTCGCACTCGATCCCCAAGCCGTCGGCAAGTTTCTCCGCATTTCCTTTCGTGCGCTTCGTGGTGCCGAAGCCCGGCATCGTGAAAAGATGAATGCCGCCGTCATCAAGTCCCATTTCCTCAAACGCGGCTTTCGCCACGAGCAGCGCGAGCGTAGAGTCGAGTCCTCCGGAAAGGCCAATGCATACCGCCTTGCAGCCAATCGCCTCCAGTCTGCGCTTGAGTCCGCACACCTGTTTGCGAAACACGTTCCGTGCGCTGCAGGGAAATGGCGCGATCTTGTCTTTCATTGCGGGAGAGAGGATTGGATTGCCGCCATGAAGGTATGCTTTTCGCCGCCCTTAAGCGTCCAGCCGGCGTCGCGCCACAAGGTCGCGGGCTCGACGCACAAGAACTTGCGCCAATCGCCATCCGCCTGATCGGCGAGCTTGACGCCAGGCCCGGGATTCCAGACGACGAGCTTTTTGTGTCCGGCTGACGCGATCGCGATGGCGCGGCCGATGCCGTTGTCCATAAGCACGAACTCGTGCTTGGGCTCGTCCTTGAGGGTGATTACGTGGTCGCTTTCCCGATCCGTTTTGAAGTCGCCGGCAAAGACGCCCCCGCTCATGTCGCGAGCATCGACATACGACAGCCCTTCAACACCGCGCACCTCGCAGCCATTGCGGTCTTTGACGAGAAAATATGGATGAAACCCTTCAGTGAGGACAAACTCTTTGTCGCCTGTATTTTCCGTGACCAGCGTCAAGTTGAGTTTCATCGATACCGAAATCCGGTATTCGAGATCGAAGTCGAAATTCCAAAGCGATTTCGTTTCGGGCGAAGACTTGAGTCCAAGGGTGATTTCAGTCATTTCTTCGGAGTAGGAACTGCCGCGCACCTCGAAGACGCAAAGCCTCGCGAAGCCATGCGGCTTGGAGCCCGGCTCGCCGGACTTGCCAAACCACGGCCAGCAAAGCGGACAGCCGCCATGCACGCTGTCGCCGCGGCGATAGTCGCGGAACGCCGGACGGAAGAGCACCGGCGAGTGGCCGGTGGGGCGGTATGAAAGGACATTCGCACCGAGGAGCGAGATTTCGGCAACGCCGAATTTATTGGAGATGACAACCTCAGGATAGCCGCCAAGACCTTCGTGGAAGACTATGCGACCGGGGGCGCCGTAGCGGGTGTTCAAGTCGAAGATATTAATGTTCACGGAGTATGAATCCTTTCAAGTAGAGTCCTTCGGGGAATGCGAGACCGACGGGGTGGTCGGAAGCCTGCCTGGTTTCGGCGGCGATCTGGAAGCGTCGGCCGGAATCGGCGGCAGCCTCCTGCAGGATGCGCAGGAAGAAATCGCGCGTCATTGCGCCGGAGCAGGAGAAAGTGGCGAGAATGCCGCCCGGCGCAAGCAGCTTCATCGCAAGGAGATTTATGTCCTTGTAGCCTCGCGCGGCTTTCATGAGCTGGCTCTTCGTCTCCGCGAACTTGGGCGGATCGAGGACAATCAGATCGAAAGTCCTGCCTGCATCCCGGCACGTGCGCAAATACTTGAAGACATCGGCGCGCTCGAATGCGCACTTCACCCCGTTCAAGGCGGCATTTTGCCCCGCAAGCTCCAGCGCATCGGCGGAAAGATCGACTTGCGTCACCTCTTTCGCGCCATTCGCCGCCGCGTAAATCCCAAATCCCCCGGTGTAGCAAAAGCAGTTGAGCACCCTTCTCCCGGCGGACAGTTCCCCCACCGCCTTCCGCGCCTCGCGCTGATCGAGGTAAAACCCGGTCTTGTGTCCATTTCGCACATCCACAAGAAACTTGAGGCCGTTTTCGGTTATCGCGATTCTCTCCGGCGGCTCTGCGCCGCGAAGGTTGCGCCACGCTGGATTGACGGCCATTCCTTCCTTGCGGCGGGAATCCAAGTCCAGCCGCTCGGAGATCCCTTGGAGTCCCGGCGTCTCCATCAGCGCATCAAGGATCTGGTCGCGATAAAACTCGGCCAGAGCGGAAGTAAACTGGCAAACGGCGAAACCGGCGTAGAAATCGGCTATAAGTCCGGGGATGCCGTCGTTTTCGGCGTTGACGAGCCTTACGGCGGCATCTGGCTCAATCTGCCTGCGCGCAACCGCGGCGCGGACAAGCGAGGCCGCCTCCCCGCGCATCATCCTCACGCGGATCATCGATGCCGGGGAATAGACTCCGCGCCCAAGCTTTTCGCCCTTGGAGGATATGACTTCCACCTCCTCCACGGCGGAAGTAGGGCATGAGGCAATCGCACCGGAGAAGATCCAAGGATGACCTTCTCGCACGCTGCGTTCGCGACCGGGCTTTAGCAGAACTTGCGTCACTCTTCGGTCAAACTCGCGCTGGTGTCGTCCTCGTCCGCTTCCTCGTCCGCATCGTCGTCATCGTCGTCATCGTCGTCGAGGTCCATTTCAAAATCCGGCGGCGGCTCGTCGTCGCCGGCATTGCTGAACATGAAATAAGCCATGAGCGCAGAGGTACCGGTTCCAATCGCTTTGATTTCGCCTGCGGAGATCCGCGACAGGAAGACATAGTTGGAGCCGTCCTTCCAGAGGGCGCTGGCAATGCCGCCTTCGGTTTCTTCTGGCAAAAGCGCGACAATAGGCGCCATCGCCATCGCTTCTTCCGGTTCAAGCGCGGCCATGGCGGAATTCACAAAGCCCTGGATCATGCCGGTGAGCGAGAGCGAATACGCCGCCACGAGGCTCTTGCCGTTGGTCTCCGGCAAAATCTTGGCCAGACGCGTCGCTGCGGAATGGCGCATCTTGTGGTCTTTGAATTCCATGCCAATCCCGTAGCTTTGCTTGGAGACGGGAATCTTTCCAGCTTTCACGGCAATGGTCTTCTCGATGAAATCGTCCCACTCGATTTCGTTCGCGGCATCCTCGTTCTCCTTGACCCATGCGGTGATCGCCTTCACATCCATGACCACCTTCGCACCGTCTTCCTTGGCGGCAAGGCTCGCAAACTTGGCAAGCGGGAATTTGCGCGTTTCCGCGATCTCGCAAATTTCTTTCCAGACGCGCTGTGTTTCTTCAGGCTGCACCCGTCCATACGCGGTCTTGGACGAGTAGAAAGCGTCGCCGGACGGAATCGACGCCGGCGCGAAACAATCGATTCCTTCGCCAAGCCTGGAAAGCTCCGAGCCTTCGACGACCGAAATCTTGCCTCCAAGTTCGATCCCCGCTTCCGTCACCTTTAGCGAAAGCCCGGCCATGGACACGCCGTCCGCCGCGATTTTGGCGATTTCACACTGCTTGCGCTCATCTTCGTCGCCGCAATCTGCGAGTTTCTTGTCCATCTCCTTGCGCAGCATCTCAAATCCACGCGGGAAAATGACTACCCTCGCCAGTGCACCGTTCATCGGGCGTTTGGCGTTCTCCACCTCGTCCATGCTCTTTTCGACTTGCTCAATCGAATCGCTGGCGACAGCCCATTTCCCGTCTTGCGTCCAGCGCACAAATGTCGTCTCGCATCTGCTGGATTCCAAACCCAGCGGAGCACCCTTCACTTTCCAGCAGCCGTTCGTCTCGACCGCATCCTGGTGCATGGCGAGGAATTGGCTCTTGGAAAGACTGACGGGATAGATGACGGCGATTTCCAGGTCATCCTCGCCTTCTTCCGCGAACAATGGAAACACCATGGAAGTTCCCGGACGCATTGCGCCGAAGAACGAATCGCAAGGAAGCGAGGAAAGTTTTGCCGCCGCCATGACGCCGAGCGCCTGGTTGCCGGTCATTTCGCCGACTTGCGTCACCGCACGCATGAGACCGGTAGTATCGGTCACTTGAACGACGCCGATTTTCTCCCATCCGAACGCCGGAATTGCCGCCGCCGCGATTGCGAACGCCAGTATCTTCATCTTCTTCATTTCGTTTCTCCTTTTTGAAATTCTGTCTCAATCCGCGCGTTGCGGAGTAAGGAAAGGATCGGAATATGGCGCGTCGGGATCGACCGCCGAAAACGACACGAACGATGGTGCGCCCCAGCCTGTGCCGGGATTCTTTCCGAAGACCGCCACATCCACACGATTCGTCGGCGAAAGCGACGACTTCTTCACTTTCACCAATGCAGTGTCGTGCGCAGTCTTCTTGATTTCGCATTCACCATGTACGCAAGCGAATGCGAATTCCCTGGCGCCGCTGGCCTTTACGACAAATTCGCGCTCCTCGATATCGGCGCGCAGCACGAATGCGCAGGCCAGCGCGGAAAAGTAGGTGCATTCAGGGACTACGGTAGGAACATCGAGCGGCGGCGTGGCGACATTGAGCACCGCGATCGGGGGAATTTCGCCGAGTCCGAGTTCCTTGGCCTGCGATTTCAGTTTCGCCATGTCCAAGCCGCCGGGAGGAAGACAGGTTGGATGAGCCTTTGCCGAAAGATAGTCCACTTCATTCGTGACCGACTTGAGGCTCGAGCGGATGATTTTGTTGATCGTCGGGGCGAGAGCGCCTCGGCGCACGAGTTCCTTTTTCACCTCGGGCTTGAACGAGCGCGAGCATTCGAGGGCGGCGCGCAGATAATATTGATCCGACCAACTGGCGCCCTCAGTCACGAGAAAGTAGGGGCAGACAGACTGGAACACGTCGCCTGCCTTGCCGCCATTCGGGCTGTCGTCAGCCGCCGGGAAGACCCAGATCTGGTTCGAGAGATAAAGTTTTAGCCAAAGCTGCATCCGCCATGCGTCGATCGTCATCATCGAGCGCGGCAACGAGCGCCAATACGGCCCCTGCGTGAACGCCCGGGAACAGTTGCCGAAGACGGGATAGGGGAAAAGCATGTTCGGCGCGTTCATGTCCATGCCGCGCTCGCGGCCGTCTTGATCGAGCCTGACGACGGTGATGCCCGGGAAATTGTCGGTATTGAGCCGCGAGTGGCCGCCGTCGCGGTTGAAATACAAATCGCCCGTGTTGCCGGCGGCAGGTCCGTCTTGCGCAAGCTGAAGCTTGGCGCTGAAGCACCCGACCGAAAAATCCCAGGCGAAATTCTGCTCTCCCATCGCGATCGGCTTGCCGAAAAGCCCGGTCGCCGGGCAATTGGCCATCGGTCCCAGCATCAGCGGACGCCGCGCCATGTCGCGGGCGTAATCGACCAGTTCCTTGAAGCGAGGATTGGTCTTGAGCCTTGCGAGGTCGCGGTCGGCGGCGATTTCATCCGCGTTGCGGAATCCCAAATCGATCGCCTTCTCAAGTTCATCCAACGCCGGAGTCTGGTTCTTGTAGTAGGCGAGCGAACAGGCGAGATTGAAATGCCAGGTGGGGTCGTCCGGCAAAAGCGCAATGCCCTTGCGGCAAGTCTCGGTCATCGTAGCGGTATCGCCTTCGCGCAACGCCGCCGTAAACTGGACTCGCAATTGCTCGTGCTGCCGCCACCGCGAGGGATAATCCCACACCGACAGCACCGACAAAACAATCGCAAGCACCAGCGGCATCGCTTCCGGCCCTCGCTTACTTCCCGAGTTTCATCCAACTGGGAATTTTCACCATCCTCGCCTCGCGGGATTGGTTGGTGGACAAAGTCTGAACCGTGCCGATGGATGTCGTCTCAAGCTTCGCGAGCTTGGCCATGATTTGCTGCTGATGGAACGACTGGTTCTGCTGAAGTTCGTCGATGCGCTGCTTCGCCGCGACGAGTTCCTGTTCGCGTGCGGCAAGCCGGCTTTGAAGATCGGTCACCTGACGCTGAAGCTGCGTATTGTCGAGCACTCCGTCCGATCGTCTCCGCGTATTCTCGTTGCGCTCGAACGCCAACGCCTCCTTGAGCCGGCCGATCTCGTCGCCGTTCTGCCGCACGATGCGCTCCATCTTGTCGCGATATTCGTCAAACTCCTTGCGGAGCAGATTCGTGCGCGGATCTTCGGGACGATCTGCGAGCGCCTTGCGCGTCATGTCCTCCATGCCGCCACCGGCTCTCTTCATGAGTTCGCGCTTGCGCTCGAGCTGTTTTTCAAGCCGGGCTTCGTAGCGACGCTTGATTTTGTCGAACGCCGCCTTTTCAGACTCGATAGTCTCGGAGAGATCCGCGATTTCGTCGCTGACGACCGCATACACCGCAGCCTGCATGTTTGCCACTGCGGCGGCATCGGAGGGATAGCGCCTGATGTCGTTCTCGAGTTGCGCGATATGTTCTTTGTACTTCGCGATAGTCTCTTCGTATTCGGCTTCGGTCATAGGTATTATCCTTTAACGGCGCTTGAGGAAGGAGAAATCCACGCCCTTCTGGCGCGCACGGATGAGTTCATTCCTGAGCCGCGCCTCGAGTATCGCCTGACCATCGAGCGGCGAGACTTTTGGCGGCGCTCCGCGCGTGACCTTGGTCTGAGGCTCCTCCTCTGCGGGATCGAGGACCTCGGGGTCGATGACGATGCAGCTTTCCTTTTCGGCGAGTTTCGCCGCGAGCTGTTCGCCTTCGCGCACCGCCGCCGCCAGCCGCGAATCGAGTTCCGCCGAGCGCGCCTCCGCCGCCGCAAGTGCGCTTTGCGCCGCCTCCAGCCCCTCGCGGAGATTCTTGACCTCATCCAACGCGGCGGCAAGTTCCTCCGCCGCCACATAGACCCGCGCGTCTGCGGGAAGCTGTCCGCCCTCGATGAGCGAATCCACCACCTTGCGCGTGAACGGACCGAAGATGTCGCCCGGCGCGACTTCCACGAGATAGACCATCTCCAATTCCGCAAGACGCGAAACCGGCGTCCATGTCTGCTTGTCCTCCGACACCACATGCTCCGGCGAGATGCGGCTTTCGTCCGCCCACGCCTTGAGCTTTTCAATGTCGGCGGGGCCGAATACGGCCCCGTCGGGCGATTTTACATACCACTCCATCAGTCGAACTTGACCGGCTCGATGTTCCAGATGTTCTTGGCGTACTCCATAATCGCGCGATCGGACGAGAAGCGTCCGGAACGGGCGATATTGACGAGCGACATCTGGTTCCACTTCTTCGCGTCGCGATAGGTCTTGTCGATCCGCGTCTGGGCGTCGGAGTAGCTGCGAAGATCCGCGAGCAGCATGTAGTAGTCGTTGTAATCGAGGAGATTGCGCAAGATCGGATCGAAGAGACCGGGCTCGAGGAGCGAGAAGACGTTAGCCTTGATCATGTCGAGCGCCATGCGGATCTCCGGATCCTTCTTGTAGTAATCGCGCGAGACGTAAGTCGCACGCATACGCGCCACGTCCTCGGTGCGCAGACCGAAGAGGAACATGTTCTCGTCGCCAACTTCCTGATTGATTTCCACATTCGCGCCGTCGTAGGTGCCGAGCGTCAAGGCGCCGTTCATCATGAATTTCATGTTGCCGGTGCCGGACGCTTCCATGCCCGCGAGCGAAATCTGCTCGGAGACTTCGGAGGCCGGCATGATCTTTTCCGCCAGCGAGACGCGGTAGTCTGGGAGGAATACGACCGAGAGTTTGCCGCGGGTCTTCGGGTTGGAGTTCACCACTCCCGCGATGCCGTGGATGAGGCGGATGATGAGCTTGGCCATATAATAGCCAGGCGCCGCCTTGGCCGCGAAGATGAAGTTCCTCGGCACGGGATCGTACTTGGAGTCGTTCAAGAGGCGGTTGTAGAACATTATGATATACAGCGCGAGCATAAGCTGGCGCTTGTATTCGTGCAACCTCTTCACCTGGACGTCGAAGATCGCGTCCGTATCGAGGCTGACGCCAAGCGAATCCTTCACATACTTCGCAAGCGCCCCCTTGTTGGCCTTCTTGATCTTCGCGAGTTCGTTGAGCACCGCCTTGTCGTTTTTGAACTTCTCGAAGTTCTTGAGTTCATCGAGATTCACGATCCAGTTGTCGCCGATCTTGTCGGTGATGAGCTGGCTCAATGCGGGATTGGCCTTCAAGAGCCAGCGGCGCGGCGTAATGCCGTTCGTGACATTCGTGAAGCGTTCGGGATAGAGTTCGTAGAAGTCCTTGAAGAGCGAATCCTTCAGGATCTGCGAGTGGAGCTCCGCCACGCCGTTCGTGGAGGTGGAGGCGATGATGCACATGTTGGCCATGCGCACATAGCGCTCGCCGGTTTCATCGATGAGGCTCATGCGCTGCAGGCGCTTGACGTCGCCGGGATAGAGCGAACTGATCTGCTGCAGGAAGCGTCCGTTGATCTCGTAGATGATCTGCAGATGGCGCGGCAGGAGGCGCTCCATCATGGGCACCGGCCACTTTTCGAGCGCCTCGGGCAGAATCGTGTGGTTCGTGTAGCCGCAGCTCTTGCGCGTAAGCTCCCATGCCTTGTCCCAGTCGAGCCCCTCTTCATCGATGAGAATGCGCATGAGTTCGGGGATGACGAGCGCGGGATGGGTCTCGTTGAGGTGGATGTACACCTTCTCGGGCAGGTTGTCCCAGGAATCGTTGAGTTCGCGGTAGCGGCGCAGAATATCGCGCACCGAGCAGCACACGAAGAAATACTGCTGCCTGAGCCGCAATTCCTTGCCGGCCATGGTGTTGTCGTTGGGATAGAGCACCTTCGTGAGGTTCTCCGAGAGCACCTTCGCCTCCACGGCCTCGACATACGAACCCTTGTTGAAGTCGGCGAGGTCGAACTCCTCGACGGCGCGCGCACTCCACAGGCGGAGCGAGTTTACCGCGTGGCGATAGCCGACAATCGGCAGATCGTACGGCACGCCCTGGACCTGCTCGGATGGAACCCAATGCCATATCTGGCGACCCTTTACGGTCGTGTACTCCACATGTCCGCCGAAGCCCACCGTCTGCGAATACTCCGGGCGCACCATTTCCCAGGGATAGCCGTCCTTGAGCCAGAGATCCGGCTCTTCGACCTGCTGCCCGTCCACGATCTTCTGGCGGAAAATGCCGTAGTCGTAGCGGATGCCATAGCCCATGCCCGCGAGGTCGAGCGTAGACATGGAGTCCAGATAGCACGCCGCGAGACGGCCGAGACCGCCGTTGC
>DFFF01000038.1:0-13882 GCA_002369235.1 Verrucomicrobia bacterium UBA3783 | reverse complement strand
CCGCCGTTGCCGAGACCGGCGTCGGTCTCGTAATCGCGCAGGCTGTTCCAGTCGATGCCATAATCCTTGAGCGCTTCACGGGCGATGTTGTCCGCCTTGAGGTTGATCACATTATTGCCAAGAAGGCGACCGATGAGGAACTCGAGCGACATGTAGTAGACGCGCTTCGTGTTCTGCTTGTGATACTCGGACTGCGTGTTGATCCAGCGCTCGACGATGCGGTCGCGCACCGCGTTCGCAAAGGCGGTGTAATGGTCACGCTCCGTGGCCATGCCTTCGGCCTTGGCTAAAGTGTAGCGCAAATGCCACGCGAAATCTTCCTTGAGCCCCTCCACCGACATTTCAACACGGCGGTCTTTCTTTTTGGTCATTGTCTTCTTTTCCATTGATGTTTATGGTTTTGGTTGGAATTCCTGAATGTTGTTCCGCTATTTCTGTTTTTTCGTTTTGAAAAGTTCTTTAAGCGCCTTTCCGGTCTGCTTGAGTTCCCTGCCTGCGTCCTTCAAACTCTCCTTGGTGCCCAGCCCGATGTCTTCCGCCATTCCCAAAACGTTCTCCCCGGCGTCCTTCAAGGCGTCCTTTGCGCCAACGCCGACATCCTTCGAGATGTCCACCACGCTGCCGCCAACTTCTTTCGTGGCATCGACGACGCTGCCGCTCATTTCTTTCGTGGCGCCAACGACACCTCCACCGACTTCTTTCGTGACGCCGACCACGCCGCCGCCAACTTCTTTCGTGATATCGGCCGTAGTGCCGATTATCGCCTGACCGGCATCTTTCGCGCCTGCGCCTACGCCCTTCGTCAAATCGACCGCCGCGCCGCCAATCGTCCCGATCGCTTCCGTCGCCGCCGTCACGCTCAAGTTGGTAACCGCCTCAAGGCCGCCCTCGCCAAGCTTGATCACGCCGCCGACCAGATCCTTCGCCGACGCGAGAATCGACGCCACGGCTTCGTTCAAAATCGCCTGACCCATTTCACTGGCGATATAGCCGCCGGAATCTTCGCCAAGGTTGTGCATTTCAATCGACGGCACCCTAAACGGCATCATGCCGTATTTGCCGCTGATGTTCCTCACTACGAGACGCTTGATGATGAACTTTACGGGCTTTACCTCCTCCGCGTCGGCGACTTGAGCGGGCTCCGCCTCTGCGGCCGCTTCGCCCGGCGCACCAGCCTTGCACTCTGGAATCTTCACACCTTCAAGCCGCTCGCGCAACTTCTGCCAATCAATCGAAAACGACGGCTTTTCGCCCTTTGCCTCGGCGGCAGTCTCCTCGGCTTCAAGTTTCTCCTCCTTGGCCGATGCATTGTCCGCAATGACCTCGAAGTTGTATTTGCCCTCGCCGTTTTTGATGTAGGAAACGAACATGTCGGAAAGTTCGACATTCTCGATCACGATCACATCTTTGTTGATTGTCGCCGTCTCGATGTCCAGAACGAAATTCCCCAGCGTAACCGCCTTTTTCTCGCTGAAGCCCTCAGGGTTGTCGAGATACATTTCCCCCAGCTCGAAGTAGCATGTATACGGGTTTATGTGGAACTTGCCCAGGTTGAACGCCGTGCCGGTAAAGTCCGGAACCGTCTTGTTGACGATGGGCTTGACCACCGGTCCAAGCCACAGCGGAATCGCCAGAATCGCGACTACCGGGATGAGAACAATCAAAACCAATGTCCAGATTATGGCTTTAATCAACTTCTTTATGGCTTTCAAGATTTTCATTCCACTTCCTCCACGATTATTTTAGTGCGGTGTCCCGATCCGATTGTTTCCGTCTCCATGACGTTCGCCATCCAGCGATCGCCGAATTTCTTTATCCTTGTGCCCCAAAGTCTGCGATGCGGTTTGCCGCCCACCATCTCTTCGGCCTGCATCAATGCGCCGTGCTTCTCCTCGATCCACGCCCGGACCGTGCGATCGCCCTTCTTGAGCACGACAATCTTGCACTTCTGCCCGTTGACGCTCTCGCCTTCGTTGGTTTCATCGAAGCTGACGTCATCCCACCACAGATAATCAAGCGTAATGTCGCTCCATGTGACGTCCACGCCCAATTCGTCGATATTGAAATCCAGCGTTGTTTCGCCGCCCTTGCGCACGAGCGTGTAGTTCTTTTCCACGATCGGGATGCCGCGCCGGTTGCGCTGGACGATCCTGCCCTTGAGCGTCACGTCGGCAGGGATTGCCGTGCGGCATTCCTGAACGAGTTGCAGCGCCGTCGCCGCCAAAATCGCCGCGATCATCATAGTCCCAACTTCGCCTCCAGCGTTTTGTCGCGCGCTCCGCCAAGTTTGCGCCCCATGTCATAGTAACGTCTGGCGCTTGCGAGATTGCCGCCCTCGTCGGCGATGAGTTCGGCCATGTTGTAATAGGCGTTATAGTCGCGCGGCGCGGCCTTGATCGCCGCCGCAAGCGTCTTTTCGGCCTCTTTCGCCTTGCCTTCGCCCTTCTCCGCCGCCGCCTTGATGTTCAGCGCCGCGAGGTCTTTTTCGTCCTTTTCGAGCAAATCTCCGCAAATCCCCTTTGCCGTCTCCCAATCTTTCTCGTGCAAGGCCTCCATCGCGACTTCCAGCTGCTTGCGCCTGCCTTCCTTCGTCTTGCCCCAGTGGTCTACATGCACCTCTTCAAGCTTTGGCTTGTCGCCGCCGTCGGCCTCGATGCGCTTGCCGCGCCGCTCGGCGAATTTCTTCTCCAGTTCGGAAGTGTCGGTAATCGCCACCGCCTTGGCGTTCGCCCTCGCCTGCTGCAGCAAAATGGAATCGATTGCCGCGCTCACATACGCACGCTTGTTGCGCAGCGACGCGAATTCCGGCGTGGCCGCACGATCCGGATTCTCGGCTTCGATCTCGTCCAAAAGTTCGAGCGCCTTGCGGTATTGCTCCACGGCCTCATCGCTTTTCCCGTCCGCCACGAGATCCGCCGCCTCGTCGATTGCCACCGATGCCGGCTCCATGAGTTCGGACAGCCGCTTGACCTCTTCGGTCTCCTCTTCAGAGCCAAAAGGCCAATACCACGACGCCCAAGCGCCCGTGGAAACGAGCGCTATCGCGAAAATCAGCAGATTTTTCCGCATAACTTGTATATTATACCATAATGAAACGCATTTTGGCAAGGGGAGAAAGCACGAATTGACGGCGTGAAAATGGTGGACGCACGGCGTGGTTAGGGCAAACGCACGGCGTGAAAAACGCAAAATCAGCAATCGCTCACGCACACGCAAAGCACCGCCACGAAGAATGAGACGAATAATATTCGTGCAAATGGTTTCATGGTTGCTCCTTTTGCCATAAGGCCGGCAACTTTCGCGCAATTAGTCGAACTTCATCGCCTTGGGCATTATGCAAACTATCTTGCCGTAAATGGCAAACTTGTAGTCGCAACTGGCGCACACCTGCTTGAGCGCATCCCAAAGGCTGATATTGGAGGCGGCGAACATGGGCACCACCGGCACCTTGCCGTCATCTGCGGTTTTGATCGCAAAATTGCACCCGCGCTGCTCCGGCGGCAACTTGGGGTCGTCGTAATCCTTGGACGCCGCCCGGAAGAATTCCATCGCATCGATTATCGTGCAAGGCGGCTTGAACGAGACATTGGGGATGATAATCTTCTTCATTTGCGCTTCGACCGCTTTGGCCTCCGCCGCCTCCCGATCTTCGCTCGGTTGCGCCTTGGCCGGTGCCTTGGACGGTGCGCTCGCCACCTTGGCCGTAATCATCAGCGTGCAACCATACCCCATTGCCGCCTTGCCTTGTTCGATGCAATCGGCCTCGGCCGCCACATCGAGGCTGTCGTCTTCGAAAACCCGCGCCAAGTGCCACGCTTTGCCTTCCGGACTTTCGCGGGTTACCTCGTCGTGCGTTTCGAACGTTTTGATTCCCAGCCATTTGCCGACCCCTTGGCTAAACTTGGTCATCCGCGCCTTGGAGGCTTTGATGCCTGACCCCCGCTTGGCCGGACCATCCGCAACCAGTTGGATGCTCTCGAGCTTGCCGTTCGACGCAAAGAGTAGCGCGTCTTTGCGGCCGCAAACCGGCGCCGACAGCCTTTTCGGCAATACACCCATATCCGGATCGAAACCATCGCCGGGTTTGGCGTATTTGGCGATCTCCTCGCCGAACTTAACCCCGAACGTCTTTTCAACGAATTCGCGGCGCGTGAGTTTGCCGCCAGGCGTATAATTGCCCGGCTTTACCTTGAGCACCGATGCCGAAGACTTGCTCTCGGCATCGGTCACGATCTTGCCCTTGGGTGCCCCGTGCATCGGTAATATCGCCACCATCACCAGCAGTATCGTCGTACCATAGCAAACAACCGACCGTCTCTTTGTCATGGGTAGCGCTCCTTTTCTTTACCTTTGACGCATAGTATACCATATTTCCAGCCAAAATACAAGCAAGGTTTTAGCGGTTGGCGGTTAGCAAACTGGCTGATTACGACCCTGTCCTGCGTTTTGTGTGTGAAAAAACGGGAAAGTGAGAAAGGAATCGGTGTTCGTCCGCAGTCCAGATGGCTGGACTGCCAAGTAAAAGACCATGGACCGCCAAGTAAAAGACCCTAGACTGCCAAGTAAAAGAAGCTGGACTACGAAGTCGAGAAGCCTGGACTACGAAGTCGAGAAGCCTGGACTACTAAGGAAAAAAGGCTGGACTAGGAAGTGGAGGGGGCTGGACTAGAAAGCGGCGGCGAAGGTTGCGAGGGCGGCGGCGAACAGAACGGCGGCAAAAAACTTCGCCGCCTTGGACATCACGGCATTTTCCAGTCCCGCAAGTCCCGCCGCCGCACAGCCCAGGACTATTGACTGCGGACAAATCATCTTGCCGATTCCCGCGCCCATCACATTTGCCGCCGCGAACAGGAACCGGTGCGCTTCGCTCGCGGCGACTGATGTCTGCAACGAACCGAAGAGGACGTTCGAGCTCGTGCCGGAGCCGGTGACAAACCCGGCGAGCGCACCAATCACTGGCGATACGGCGGCATAATACCGTCCTGTAGCCGCGACCAGCGCCTTGGCGAGCAAGTCCGTCATGCCCGCCGCACCCATTATCTTCGCGAGCGCAAGCACCGCGCAAATCGTGAACAGCGCGAGCGCATAACGCCGCAAAGTCTCGAAAAGCAGTCCGAAAAGGCGTGCGGGCCGGATTTTCTGGCAAAGTCCGCCCAAAAAGGCGGCAATCAGAATCACAAGCCCCGGCGAAGGTTTGACATGCGCAGGCATGAGCGCGGCGACCGACAAGAGCGCCACGACGAAAGCAAACGGCATCCAAGCCCAAGCTTGGGCGCGAACGTCAATCTCCTTGCAATTGCCGATCGCGCCAATCGCGACCATCGTGACGATGCCGCCGATTATGTTGGGGAGTTCGCACGAAAATGTGGCCGCAATCGCCAGCCACGGCACGAGAAACGCCACGTCGGCAAGCAGCGCAAGCCGCCAATGCGCCTTCAGTCCCTGCCGCCCTTCCACGATGGCAAGGATGATAAAAGGCGAAAGCGCCGTCGGAACAAGTTCAAGATATGCAATCGTGGCGGTAAGCCGCGAGACCTCCAAACCCGTTTCACTCGCGAGTACCATCGTCGGTACGCCAACCGACCCAAACGCCGTCGGCGTAGTGTTCGCGACGAGACAGCACAATACCGCTTTCATCGGATCGAAGCCGATGCCGACGAGTATCGCGCACGGAATCGCGACCGCCGTGCCGAATCCGGCCATGCCTTCCATGAAGTTGCCGAATCCCCAGGCGATAAGCAGCGCCAGATAGCACTTTTCGGACGAAAGCGACGCCAGCGCCCGCTTGATTTCGTCGATGGCCTTGGATTCGACCGTAATCGCGTATGTGAAGAGCGCGGCGACAATCACCAGTCCGATGGGATAAAGCCCTGTCTGTGCGCCTTTGGCGACGCAGGCGGCAAGTTCGCCGGCCGGCAACCCGCGCCACCAGAGAGCTTCCGCCGCACCCACCGCGAGCGCGATGAGCGCCGCTCGCCACGCCGCGAGCTTGAACACGGTCAATGCCACGATCAAGGCAGCGACCGGAATAAAAGAAATTATCATCACTGCCGCGTATTATATCATATATCCCATCCGGGGTAAAGAAAGATTTTTCGATTCTTCCCTTCTTCTTTTTCTAACGGAAAATCGAAAAATTCTCTCTCCGCGCAAGCATCCGCGAACACCGAATTTTAACCACACAGAGGCAATATGCGCCGCAGAAGCTTTGCTATTGAAGAATCGATTAATCGATTTTTCGATTGCGGCGCGAGCCGTGGGCGGCGAAGCCGATTATCGCCATTCCGGCGATGGAAATAAAGTCAATCTGCTGGGAAAGGAAAAAGAATCCGAGAATTGCGGCAAAAATCACATTGGAATAGTCGTAAACCGCGATATCGCGCGGCTCGGCGTAGCGATATGCCATCGTGACGCCGAACTGCCCGATTGCGCCGCCGATTCCCGCACCCGCCATAATCATCAATTGGACCGGGGTCATGGGCGTCCAGTCGGCAATCATGAACGGCACGGCGGCAAGGCACGAAAAAAGCGAAAAGAAAAAGACGATGAATGCACTGGGCACGTTTTCGCGTCCCAACGCATGGACAAACACATAAGCCGTGCCGGCGCAGAGTCCGCCAAGCGCCGCCATGGCGTATGCGAAAGAACCGCCGCCCTGGAAGCCGGGTTTGATGATAAGCACCGCGCCGACGAATGCAAGCAAAAGAAAAAGACCGCGCCGGAAATCGATTTTCTCCTTGAGGAAAAGCCAAGACATGATGACCGTCCAGATTGGCGCCATTTTATTGAGCGTCATGCCTTCGCCGATGGCGATATGCGAAAGCGCATAGAAATTGCAAAAAATACCCGCCGCACCGACCGCACTGCGCAAAACAAGCATCGTCCATTGGCGTCTGGTCAAGGCAAGCGGCGGCATCGACTGCGGTTTCCGGCAAATCGCCGCCGCGATGAAAACGGCCGGGAGATTGCGGAAAAAGGATTTCTGAAAACTGGAGACACTTGCGCCATAGCGGTCGCACATGCCCACGAAAAGCGCCATTAGCGCGAACCCGAAGGCGGAAGCTACGATGCAAATCGCGCCTTTGGCTTTAGACATAAACCACCTCGTCGAGCCGGATGTCGGTAGGCTCCTGCGGAAGCGTTTCGACTAGCTGCCACGGGTAGGCGACGCCGACTTTCCATCCCTTCGCGCCAGCCAGGAACCGGTCGTACCAGCCGCCGCCGAAACCGATGCGCTTGCCGTCTTTGGTGAACGCAAGTCCGGGGCAGATCCACAAATCCACTTCTCCGGCGCGATCGACGAAATATTCCTTGCCGCGCTTTTCGGGGAAGACGACCTCGCCGCCGCAAGCGTCGATAAACGGCGCGAGGTCTATTTCATCCGGGAAAGCGTCGTAGCAGCAAACGAGTTTCACCGGCGCAAACCGCCGCAAAAGTTCGGCGCAAACCGCCGCCGAATAGCGGTCGCGCTCGGCGCACGGAATTTGCCGCCGCCTTTCGCGCATGATGCGCCTCAATTCTTTTTTGTCGAAATCTGCCGGCATGGAAAAAGGAAAAACCGACGAACCATCCGCCCCCAAGCAATCAGCCGCCATTCGACCTAAGCGCCTTCGGGCTTTAGGGACTTCAGGGATAGTCCGCCGGTAAAGTCAGGATTTCGCAACCGTCATCGGTAATCAGCACGGTGTGCTCGAAATGTGCGGCGAGCGAGCGGTCGCGGGTGACGACCGTCCAATCGTCGTCGAGAATATCGGTCTTCTCCCCGGCCTTGGTCATCGTGATCATCGGTTCGATCGCGATCGTCATGCCGGGTCTGAGCGCCAATTTCGTGCCGGGCTTGCCGTAGTTGGGCACTTGCGGATCTTCATGCACCGTGCGCCCGACGCCATGGCCGATCCAGTCGCGCACGACGCCGAATCCCGCCTCAAGCGCCACCTGCTCGATCGCATAGCCGACATCGCCAAGATGGACGCCGGGGCCGCATGCCGCGATTCCGGCCCTGAGGCACGCCTTCGTCGTCTCCACAAGCCGGATGGTTTCAGGGTCGTTCACGCCCACCATTACAGTGCGCGAGGTGTCGCCGTTGAAGCCATTCTTGAAGATGCCTACATCCGTTTTCACCAAGTCGCCCGGCATGATGATGCGATTGTGCGAAGGAATGCCGTGGATTACTTCATCGTTGATGGAAACGCAAAGATGTCCGGGGAAGCCGCTATACTGATAGAAACTCGCCCGGACGCCATGTTTGCGGCAATACTCGATCACCAAGTCGTCGATCTCCCCCGTGGTCATGCCAGGTATGACGGCGTTGGCGCAGATGTCGCGGATTTCCGCGCTCATGCGGCACGCTTCGCGCATGCGGTCGATTTCGGCCTTGGTCTTGATGTCTACTTTCATTTCACATCACCGCGAAGAACGCCGCCGCATTCTTCTCGGGACCCTGATCGCCGTCGATCTTCCTCAACAGACCCTTGGCCTCGTAGTAGGCGATAAGCGGTTCGGTCTGGGCGTGATAGACCTGAAGGCGGTCCTTGACGGTATCGGGATTGTCGTCCTTGCGGATGACGAGCTTGGCTCCGCACTTGTCGCAGACGCCCTCGACTTTGGGCGGCAGCGCGTGGATGTGGTAGCCGGCCTTGCATTGCGGGCAGGTGCGGCGACCGGCGATGCGGTCGGCGATTACGGCATCGGGGACATCGACGAGGACGACGCTCTTGACCGGCGCACCGATCGCCTCGAGGATTTCGGCCTGCCTGACATTGCGCGGGAATCCGTCGAGCAGCATCGTGACATCGCCGGTAGTTTCGGCGATCACATCCTTGATCATGGTGGCGATAAGTTCGTCGGCGACGAGCTGCCCCGCTTCCATCGCGGCTTTCGCCGCCTTGCCGGCCTCGGTGCCCTTCGCAACCGCACCGCGCAGCAAATCACCGGACGAAACATGGCGAAGCTCAGGATGCTCCGCCGCCAAACGGCCTGCAATCGTTCCTTTGCCGGAACCAGGCGCCCCCAAAAGAATTACAATATTCATAGTGTAGTGTATTATACCAAAAATCGCGCGAAAAGGCAATACGAACGCGTCAAACGCGGAGCGCGGCGGCGTATGCGCCGTCATCGTCCGACGCAAACGGAAGCGACGATCTTTCAGTTGCGAGCGCCGCACCGGGATGCGAGGCGATAAACGCTTTTACCTGCGCTTCGTTCTCTTCCCTGTCGATCGAGCAGGTGGAATACACGACAATGCCGCCGCGGCGGCACTTCGCGGCGGCCTTCGCGAGAATTTCGCGCTGGAGCGCCACGAGCTCCGCGACCTTCTTCGCGCTCCAGTTCCAGCGGGCGTCGGCGCGCCGGCGCATGACGCCGGTATTCGAGCACGGTGCGTCCACAAGCACTTTATCGAACGATCCGTCCGGAAGCGAGTCGAGACTTCCGGCGATTTGAACCTTGTCCGACAGCTTGGTGCGGGCAAGATTTTCTTCAAGGCGGCGGCGGCGCTTGGGATTGACTTCGCAAGCGGTGAGCTCCGCGCCGCGCCAGGCGATTTGGATCGATTTGCCGCCCGGAGCGGCGCAGGCGTCGAGAATCCTCTCGCCGGGCTGAATGTCCAGAAGTTCCACGGCGTGGCGCGTCGCCGGATCCTGAACGATAAATGCGCCGTCGGCGAATCCCGGTTCGTCCTGCACCTTGCGGCCATGCTCGAGCTTGCGGAACGTGCCGTCCTTTGCGGCGATGAAGTTGTCGGCGGGACGATTGAACGCGATGCAAATCGCCGCCGCGTTTTCAGGCCCGAAATCGCGCTCCCAGCGCTTGACGAGCGCATCGGGGAAACTTTCGCGCACCGCCAAAGGCGCGGCGGCAAGACGGCTCTCCACCTCGGCGCGGCGGCGGATCAGATTGCGCAGCACGCCATTGACGACTTTCGCGACCGACGGATTTTCGCATCGTTTTGCCGCCTCCACCGTCTCGCTCACGGCGGCGAAATCCGGCACGCTCTCCATATAGAGGATTTGCGCAGCGCCCACGACAAGCAGGCTCTCGAGCTCGCCCTTGGGCCATTGCTTCACGAACATGTCCAGAGCGAAACGGATTGCGCGGCGGCGGCGCACGGCGGTGTAGACAATGTCTTGAACGAACTGCCGCCCCTCGCCGTCCGGCAGCATCGACTGGATTTCGCCGCCCGACAAAAGCCATTTGCGGTAGACAAGCGCGGCAAGCCTGCGCGTATTCTCCATTATTCGCCCCCTCCGCGCTCTTCGATGAAGAACACCTTGTCGCCGACGCGGCAGCGCGGCGCTTTGAATGTGACCCAAGTTCCGCGTTCGGCCTTGGCAACGATTTGGTCGTCGCGGCGCATTTCGCCCAGCACCAGCTCCACGACTCCGGTCGTCCGCCCGTGAATCTGCACCGCATCGCCGGGCGCGAGCGCATGATCCTGGATTTTCACTTGTGCGATGCCGGCCTTCAAAAAGTAGTCGATGACAATGCCGGCGTGGCGCTTCACAGTAGTCGCGAGCGAATCTTCGCTGTCGGTGAACTGCTCTTCGCCCGGACGGCCGTAGAACATCCCGCGGCTGAATTCGCGATGAAACACCTTCTTCACTTCGCGCGTCAATTCTTCGACAAGCTCCGGCGTCCATGTTCCCGCAAGCACGGCATCGACTGCGCGACGGTAGCACCCGACGCAAGTCTTCACGTATTCGGCATTGCGTGCGCGGCCCTCGATCTTGAACGATGCGATACCGGCCTCCATAAGCTTGTCGACGAACGAAAGCGAACAAAGATCGCGCGCGGAAAGGACGGTGTGCGGCTCGACGATGAAACGCGTATCCGACTCGTGGACCGGATTTCCTTCCTCATCCTCGTAGAGATCCACCGCCTGGACGAGAAAACGGCGACGGCACGGCTGATGGCATTCGCCGCGGCAGGCGCTTTTGCCGAACGCCTCGTGGCTCATCAGACAGCGTCCCGACTCCGCGACACACTGGGCGCCATGAACGAACGTCTCGATTTCCATTCCCGTCTTGTCGATTATCGCCTTCACTTCCTTCAGCGTGCATTCCCGCGCCAGCACGACGCGCGAAACGCCCTGCGAAGCGAGAAACTTCACGGCAGAAGAATTGGAAATGGACATTTGGGTGGAGACGTGCACCGTGCAGCCATGCTTGCGGCAAAGGTCGATCACGCCCCAATCGGCGACGATGAACGCGTCGACATAAGGCTTCGCCGCGACTATGGTGCGCTCTACGGCCTGGATTTCGCCCTCGAACATGATCGAGTTGAGCGCGAGATACGCCTTGGCGCCCTTTTCATCGCAGCGGCGGCGAATCTCCGGGAGATCGTCCGCTTTGAAATTGACGCCGCTTCGTGCGCGCATATTGAAAGTTCCAAGGCCGAAATACACGGCATCCGCACCGGCGTCGAGCGCCGCCTGCAGACAAACAAAATCTCCGGCAGGAGCAAGAATTTCAGGTCGTTTCATTTAGGAAATACCCAGATGCGCTGGGCAAAATAGGAAAAAGCGAACAGTACGACTTCGACCGCGATCTTTACGGCGGTAATTTCCAATCCCTCGAGGTCGAATAGATAAGCAAGACCGGAAGTGCCGGAATAGGAAAGCACGGCGATTACCGCGACCAGGGACGCATATCGCCAGAACGAGTGCCGCCGCGTCGTCGAAGCATTGAAAACCCACCAGCGGTTGCAGGCATAATTTGCCAAGGCGGACGTCAGGCGCGCGACGGCAAGCGCAATGCAAATCGCCGCGCGGCGCACACTCACCATGTCGCGAACCAAAAAGAGAACCAGCGTAAAGACTACATTGTCCACCGCGAACCCCATAAGGCTCGAAATGGAAAATCTAGCCGCCCGTTTCGCCAATTCCCGTATTGCAAACATTTGCGCACACTCAAGCGAAATCCAAATCCGCTTGAGATGGCAAGATTATACCAAATATCCGGCGAAAAGGCAAGATGCTTTGGGCCGCCTCTCGCTTCGGCAGTTCACGCCATGAGCAGGAAATGACGGCCGAGTGTTTCGCGGGGGAGCGATACCGCGCTACCTCGCATTGACTGCTTGCTTGCGATATCGCGTCCAGAACTTCATGAAATCCGCCGCGATGTCGCGCTTCAAGTCGTGGATCTCCTTGAAGGCGAGTGCGGTGGCGCTTTGGCTGTCCATCCCTTCGGCCATTGCCTTGAGATATGCTGGCACGACTTTTCGATACGGGGCGAAGTCATCGTGCGTCCACGCCCCCTTTTCAAGAAAATACACGAGCGCCCAGCTTGCGACATAGTGCTGGTGTATATCGCCCGAATAAAACTCTTCGCTGGTCATCGCCGTTACGGGGCCGAGCAGTTCCGCCACGGCTTGAGGGTTTTCAGCCGTCCACATCGCCCTGTTGCCTTTGTCGATCACCTTTACGACGTTCTTTGCAGGATTGTACTGGACATTTTCAAAGAAACATGCATGTCCCTCATTGAACCAGACGGCGTGGTCACCGTTTTTGGTTGCATAGTGCAAATACTGGTGAAAGGCTTCGTGGCGCATTGTGTTTTGGGCTATGTCGCGGTCTTCGGCGGCGATGAGGAGCTCTTCCCGGCTTGGATCCCACAGTCCGCAGCTCCATTCGAACTCCTCGCCTGTCGTTGAAAGATATTCCTTATATCCGTCGAGCGTCTTGAAAATCCTGACCGTGCACTGTCCCACGCTGTTTGTCGCCGGTACATAGAACTCGTAGCTCTTGCGCATTGCCGACATCAGTTTCATCGCATCTTTGATGAACTTGCCGCCCTTGGCTTTGTCCAGGTCGGTCATGAATTTATATTGCGAGTTCTCCAGCGTCCACCATTTCATAGACAGACTTGGCGCGTTTGAAAGCCTTGTCGCGCCGGAGAGCGACGAAACGGCCGCCTTGAGCAACTTCTCAAGCGCGCCATCCGGAACGTCTTCGGTGAATTCGAAATCGATGTAATACGTTTTGCCGCGAACGGTCGCGAAGCGTCCTTTCCCGCCGCCGCCCCATATTCTCTTCCACTCATCGAGCTGTTCTGCCGTAGCCTCGAACTCCTTCTCGAGATCGTCCAGACTCTTTTCGATTTCATCTTTGTACCAAACTTCGCGCTCAAACGACGGGACGAGCGACTTGACTCTGGCAAGTCTCATCACATTGCCCTTCTTGTCTTTCCATTCCGCGGCAAAAGCGCGAAGATACCACAAATCGCGCGGCATGTAGAATTTGACATTTTCCGACACGCCATTGCGAGTGATGCGATAGGAATACGACTTCGGCGTTGGAGGAGGCACGCCGTGGGCGTTTGCAAGGGGCTTTATTTTCACTTCGCCATTTGCCGCAAGTTCAGCCTGGGTTTTGAGTTGCGGCACGGCAAAAAGGTTCGCCGGGCACGATGCCGCAATGATTGCAATTGCTGGCAGAATAGAATATCTCATAATATCTCCAGGATTTTGATTCGAAAGTCTGTTCTCCAGACGGCAGCTTCACCTTCAGCATGTCTCCTTTTGCGGTGAACGGCGGCAGGTCGACAGATTCTTGACAGCATCCGATTTCTGAACACTCCAGTCGATATTATACACTATTCTTTCGCAACCTGTCAATAGCGCACCGCAAGCGTCTAATTCGTCCATTCGCATTTCAACCAAGCATGGACGCACTCGCACCAGACTCAACTATACAAATGCTCGAACCACTCAGTTTTCATTCTCCTTTCCAGCGACTGTTTTTGCCGTGCCGCGAGGAGTTTGACGCGCATCGCTGCAGATCGTCTCAATCAGCGCATCGCGGACATTGGGGCAAAAGCGACCTGCCAAGCCCGCATTGGAACGCCAGCGCAAAAAGGTTGGACCTTTTTACCCAAAAGGTATAACC
>DFFF01000037.1:24980-26139 GCA_002369235.1 Verrucomicrobia bacterium UBA3783 | reverse complement strand
TTGATGTAGTCGTCCGTCCTCTTGGCGTTGTAGGCCTCGGCCGCGGAAACGATGTCGGAAACCATTTTATCGCCGCCGACGGCCCTCATGTTGAGATTATCGTCGATGAAGGGGATGGGCTTCATCTTCGGCTGGGAGGGATTCATCCGCTCGATGTTCGCATTGACTGCGGCGTCCAGCCCCCGCAGGCAGAGCTCGCACTCGTCGGCCACGGACTCGGCGCCCTTCCGGATGTCCTCCGACTGGCCGTCGAGCTGCCGGAAGTCCTCCGTCCTGCACTCGCGGTAGAAGGCGAGCAGCTGCTTGGATGCATTGGAATTCAAGATGTTGTGGAGGTCCAGCAGCGCGACCTGGTTGCACCGGGACATCGCCACGCTTGTCAGGAAGAGGCGGGCGTTGGTTCTCTCCTCGGGGGCTTCCAAATGGTTCGCCACGCCGGAGGACACCATCGCGTCGTCGAGAGCCCCGTTGAGATCCGCGACGGCCTTGTGGACGGTCCTGGCCGGCGAGGAAGCGGAGAGGGTGCGGATCTGGTCGAGGGGAATCTTGGCGGCCGCCTCGGCCATCTTCGTGAACAATCCTCTGGGGAGGGTATTGCCGCCATGCTCCATCAGAAACGCCTTGCCCGCCGCCACGACCGCCGGATTGTCGTTCGAGGCCGCTTTCAGCTCCTCCAGGCTGGCAGCGATGTCTCCAACCTTCTGCCGGACGTCCGCCTCCGTGCGCAAGTCCGAGGTTCCGGTGTACAGGATTTTCTTGGTGATGTTCTTCGTCACGATGTCCATAACATCGGCATTGCCGTTGCAGGCCTCGAGCGCGATCCGGACAAGCGGCTCGGCCTTGGCATTCGGTTTCTTGCCGAATTTCTTCATGCATGCCGTGACGGCGGACTCGATTTGCTTGTCGATCCCGCCCGCAGCGTCCGCGCCCTTGTCAGGTGCGGCCGCGGCCTGGTCGATCGCGGCCTTGACGGCGAGGATGCGCCGCGCGGTGAGCGGCTTGCCCTTGCCGAAGTCGGCAAGCTTCATCGCATCGAGGACGCTCATCGGGATGTTCGACTCGCCGTGGAACAGGTCGGCGATCGCCTGCTTGAAGAGTTCGCGCACGGCGTTGTTCACGTCGCGCGATTCCTGACGGCGGCCGACGTTGCCGACGAAGT
>DFFF01000037.1:0-24900 GCA_002369235.1 Verrucomicrobia bacterium UBA3783 | reverse complement strand
CGTCCGGCCCGCGAGCGGGCCGGCGTCGGCGCTCTTCTCGCCGCCGATCTGCGCAATGGACGATCCCTTCGTCGCCTGCGCCGCAAAGTCCGCGAACGCCTTGAATGTTGCGTTGTATCCGTTGATATCCAGTGCCATATTTGATTCTCCAGTTGCGTATGTAGGGAGCTTTTGACTCCATCGCGCCGCCGCCTAGTTTACACGGGACTATCCAAAAAGCTACACCTCGCTAAACGCATATCAAAACCTACACCTGCATGAAGCCGCCGGATGCGAGCATGGCCGCCTCTTCCTGCTGCGCGACTTCAGCCGACTCCGCTTCGCGCATTCCCGCGAGGACCTGCCGCCAGTTCTCCACCTGCGAGAGGACGTCTTCGAGTATCGCGCCGAACGCCTCCGCGCTTTCGAGCCGGGCGAGCGGCACGGGGCGCATCAACACGTAGGCGTCGGTATCGGGATTCTGGCAGAGCGTGCCGCCCGACGTTCCGAGAAAGAGATGGTTCGCCTTGAGCATCGTTTCGCCGAACTTGCCGCCGGACGTCGGCGGCGGATGCCCGATCTCCGCGTAGATGACGGCGCAGTCCGCCGCCTCGTCGCTGATGATTTCAATCTTCATGCCGTCGATGACCAGTGCCGCCGCGCCGCCCCGGCTCTCCAGCCCCTCGATGCCGTATTGCGCTCCGAACTGCGTAATCAAGTCTTCATAACTCATCTTTTGGGCTCTCCCTCGCTTCCTTAGTTCCGGAAAATGCCGTCGGGAATCGCAAGGCCGGAAATCTCCTCATCGTTGCCGCCGGCGAGCGCGCCCTGCATGGCGTGGAACGCCTGTTCGCCGCAGCGCAGCATCATGAGCGTGGCGATGAAGCTGCGGCAAGCCTGCTTCACGTCTGGATCGACGGCGGCAGTTTCCGCGTCGCTCACCTCCATCGCAAGCGCGAGATTGTCACGGAGCTGCGCCATGGCGCGGTTGATATCGAGTTCCGACGATCTCGACGAGATACTGCGCATCGCGTTGATCTGCGCCTCGTTCGCCGCCGCGACGAGCTTCCCGATCAGTCCGTCGGGAAACGCTTTGCCGCCCATCCCCGCCATTATCGCCTTGCCCGCCTCGTACACGGACGGATTGTTTTTGGCGATCATCTCAAGTTCCTTGAAGTTCGCGGCAATGGCGGCGGCGCGCTCGCGCACATCCTCCAACGGGCGCAGTTTGCCGTCGGGCCCCACGAGAAGCGCATCGATGTTCTTCGCCGCGACCTGCACGGCATCCGCATTCCAGGAACACGCCTTCATGGCTATGAAGATGCGATCATCGACCTGCTCGCGGTTGCCTTCCCCGGCCTTGGAATAGGCGTTGACGGCATTCGATTCGGCGGCGGCCACTCCCGCAGAGATGTTGCCTTCCCTGCGCGCGGTTTCCGCCTGCGCGGCGAGATCGGCATTGACGGTTGCGAGAAACGCCTTGAACACGTCGTTCAGCCCGGCGGCCTTCTTGTCGAACGGCTCCGGGAACGGATCGATGCTGCCCGAAACCTTCTGCCCAAGCATGTCCTTGACGGCGAAATTGTATTGCGCCAGTACGCCTCCAAGACTGAAGGCCGAACTCGCAATCGCATCACGCTGATCGACGGTGAGGCTGTTTTTCGGGACCGGAAGCCTGTCGTTGCCGAAATCGGCGAACATTGAAAGCATTTTTTGCGCATTCGCAGAGGTCAGCGCTTCGCTGATCCCGAAGAGTTGCGAGGTCGGAATCCTCGCGAGCGCGACCGTGACGATCAGATTCTTCGCATTGCCGATATCTTCTCCATCGATGAACAGTTCTTCAAGTCTCTCGTCGATGAACAACTTGTCCACCGCGTTGCGGATGTCGACAATCCCCTTGAGTATCTGCGCAGGCGTGGCGGAGGCCGTGAGTTTGGCGAACGCGCCGCAGTCCATCCTGGCGGAGGCTTTCATCAGCTTGCCGATCAGCCCGTGCGGGACGGACTTGCCTTGCAGCCCTTGCAGGAAGTTCATCCCGGCCTTTTCCAGTGTCGCGTCGATGCCCGCCGCTTTGCTGGCTTCCGCAAGATTGGCGCACAGCGCGCCGATTTTCGCTTTAATCTGTTCCTCGGTGCGCAACTTCCCCGCGCCGCTCACGCAGATCGAATCGATGTTGTCCGACACGATCTGCTTCGCGTCGATGTCGTCGCCGCACGCATCGAGCGCACTCTTGACGAGCGCTTTGGCGACGGCCTCGTCTTTCCCTGGCACTTTGCGTGCGATGGCGGAAACGGTATTCTGCGCCAAGGCCTTCGCTTCGAACTGGCCGTAATCGACGCGCATGGGCGCAGTGAACGTATTGCCGTCGATGTCGATGGTCGTCGTCCAGCTGAACTTGACGGGCAGATTGTCCGGATTGGACACCTTGACTGTTATTGCGCCCGTCTCGTCGTCGCGCGAAATGTCGTATTTGACGGCCATGTGCTCGTCCGAAACGACGCCGTACTGGTCAAGGCCGCCCTTGAGGCGCGAAAGCGGCCCCTGTCCTAGCGCGATGCCGAGCGCGTCGAGCTGCTCCGGGTGCGCGGCTCCGCAGAGGGCGCGGAGCTTGTCCGAAACCTTGTCCATCAGCGGCTGCGCACTTCTTTCGGTCTGGCAGTGGATTTCCACCGTTTCGCCGGCGATACGGAAGACGAACTTCCCTTCCAGGCCGGGGAACTTCTCCCCGCTGGTCTTGGATGTGGGGAGCGACGGACGGTAGATGTCGCCGCGCATGGAAACGAGCCCACCATTGCCGAGGTCGCCGATGTTGGCTAATTCCAGCGCCACGTCCGCCCGGTACTGCGCGTGGGGGAGTTCGCGGTTCTCCTTTATCGCTTGAATGACCTCGTCTAGCGTTGCGCCGCTCGCGCCCAGCATGGAAACGGCGGTGGCGAGAGACGCCATGGAATTGTTGAACTCCGCCATGACGCGCCGCGTGAAAACCTCCTCGAACGCATTGACCGCCTTGACGTCCTTCGCACCTTTCGCCGGCATGTCGGGGTAGAGCACGTCGAACGCGGCCTCGCGCGTCAGCCTGCCTTTTGAGTCGAGCGCGGCGAGCGCGTCGTAGTTCTTGAGGATGCGCGAGACGAAAATCGTGTTCTGGCTGATTTCGGGCGGATACTTGACGGGTCTGTCATAGAGCGGATGGAAGAGCGCGTCGATCTTGTACAGGAGCGCGCGCTTTTCGGGCGGAACCTGCGCGAGGGTGCTCGCAATACTCATAATGCGGCCGCTCAAAACGAAACGCGAAGCCGGGTTGTTCTTGACGCCGAACACGTCTTCGGGGTTCTTCGCCTTGAGGTTGATGGCGGGATTGCGCGCGATTTCGTCGAAGATGAACTTCTGAAGACCGGCGCCGTTCCGCTCGAGCGCGAAGGCGAGCGCCGAGCCGTTGAGCGCCGAGAGCGGTTTGTTGGCGGCGTTTTTCGACTTGAAGGCGTCGCGCGTCGCCTGGAACCATGCGTCGAAGCCGTCCATGAGTTTGAGCCCGGCCTTGAAGTTCTCCGTGCTCGCGACGAAACGCCCGCCGATCTTGAAGAGGCGGCTGGCATTCGACTTGGGATCGAGCGCGACGGCCTCGGCCTCCGCGTCTGTGCAGCCGGTCGCCTGCTGATAGAGCGTCGCGATGCGGGCGAGCTTCGGCAGCTCGGAATCCATGTAGCCTGCGGCTTTCGCCTTGGCGACGCTTTCGCCGCCGGAAAACTTGTCTCCGACAAGCGACTCGATCGCAGCCTTCACGGCGAGAATCCGGCGCGCCGTTAGCGGCTTGCCTACCCCGTAGTCCTTCAACAGCATTGCATCCCGGACGCTCTGCGGAATGTTCGCCTCTCCGCCGAGCATGTCGATTACCGCCCGTCTGAAAAGGTCGCGAGAAACATCGTTGGCGGTCTTGTCGGCCTGGCTGCGCGTAAAGGCGAACGCGCGATCCGTCGTCGCAGCGACAATCGTGCGTCCCGCGAGTCCTGCGGTGCCGCCCGTTCCGGTTCTGGCGACCGCCTTTGCGTTGCCGCCGTCCATTTGCGTCTTGGCGAACTCCGCGAACGCCTTGAACGTCTCGTTGTATTTGCTGATGTCTATCGGCATAGTTGTCTGCTCCTGAAAAGATATTTCAGTCTGTCTACACTTGAACTATCCAAAAGGTTACATCTCAAAGGTTAAATCGCTTTGTTTCTCTTTTGTTGTATTATACCAAAAATCGCGCCAAGATGCAATAAGCGAGCGATTTTCCTCTGTGCCTCTGTGCCTCTGTGTGGTAAAAAAAAACTTTGCGGACGAAAGCGGACGAAAGCGTGAGATAAAAACTGCGGCTGCAAGAAAACGAAGTCGCACTTCGTAGTCCAGGCTTCTCGACTTGGAAGTCCAGCGCTCTCCACTTGGTAGTCCAACTCGCTGGACTTCGTAGTTCAGCTCCCTAGACTTGGCAGGGCGGCAATCTAAAAACCTCTCCCCGTTCCCTTACATTACATACCAAAGTACGCAGAAAAAGTGGCAAATACTGCCTAAAAGCACGAAAAGGTGCCAGACCATGTGGGCATAAGGGAGCGATTTCCAGAGATAGAAGACGCAACCGACGGTATAAGCCGCTCCGCCCAGCGCGAGCCACATGGTGCCCAGACCCTGCAATTCGCGCACCAGCGGCACGATTGCCGCAAGCGCCATCCACCCCATGGCGACATAGGCGAGAGTGGAGATCACCCGATATTTGCCGGTGGTAAACAGTTTAAAGGAAACACCCACGATCACGGCGCCCCATTCAATGCCGAAAATGCTCCAGGCAAGGGCCGGATGGTCGGGCCGGAGCGTCACGAGACAAAATGGCGTATAGCACCCGGCAATCAGGAAATAAATGGCACTGTGGTCTAAAACATGCATGACCTTCTTCACCGTCACGCCGCGCACGGTGTGGTAAGTGCCGGAAATTGCATACATCAAGATAAGCGATGCACCCATGATGGCGGCACTCGTCACTTTCCAGCCCACCGCACTGCCGCTGCGGCATCCCTCCCAAATCATCAGCGCAGTCGCCGCCGCACTCAAGTGCGACCCGACGAAATGGGTAATCGCATGGGCGATTTCTTCACCGTTGGTGTAGGAGCGTTTCGTCTTATTCAAGTGGAGTTCCCTTTTTTCCGTTCCCTGTTCCCTTCTTTTGGCTGAAATTCATTTCTTTCAGGCGTTTTGCCGCCTTTTCCGGCATAAAACGCGCAAAATCGCCGCCCGACCGGGCAAGATTCCTGATTTCGGTCGAGGATTCCACGGTGCGCGGGAATGACGCAAATTCGCAAAGTTTCACGAGTTCGCCATAATCCTTCCAGCGGGGAAGCCCCGGCACCGAATCTTCACCCACCAGAAAATAAAGCTTTTCGGGGGATTCTTCGGCGGCAATTTCGCGGACGGTGTCAATCGCGAATGAAACTCCGCCTTTTTCGAGTTCCCGGTCGTCAATGACCACCTTGGGATTGCCGCCAAATGCCAGACGAACGAGCTCCAGACGGCAGGAAGGACTCAAAAACCGTTCGCCGCCAGTCTTGAAAGGGCTGCAAGCGGCCGGCACGACGATTATTTTGTCGAGCTTCAGGCGGTCGATTGCAGTCTCCGCCACCCTCACATGCCCGGAATGGACGGGATTGAAACTGCCGCCGAAGATGGCGATTCTACCGCCCAAGCTCCTTGCTCCTGGCCGCGCAACGCGCAAGGCATTCTTCGACGATTTCCGCAAAACGCCCGGACTCGTCGAGCGCAGTCTGGCCGGCGGCGGTTGTGCCGCCGGGCGTGGCGACTTGATCGATGAATTTGTCGACCGAGGCTTGAGAGGCTTCCAGGTATTTCGCGGTGCCGAGCATCGTCTGAAGCGCAAAACGCGCGGAATCGGCAGGCTTGAGCCCCAACTTCGCGCCGCCCCGGCCCATGGCTGCGAGCATATAGGCGAAATACGCCGGTCCCGACCCCGCAACGGCAGTAAAAGCGTCGAAGTCCTTCTCCGGTATGACCGCCACTTTCCCGCAAAGGGAAAGAAGTTCGCATACGCGCCCCGCCGACGGCGCGGCGGTCTTGGCGACCGCGCACATCCCAAGCCCCGCCTTGACGCCGAGATTGGGCATCACGCGGACAATCCGCGCCTTGCGCCCGAAGAGCCGACGCAATTTCGCCACGCTCTGCCCCGCCGCGATCGATACGAGCGTCTGTCCCTCCTTGAGTTCGCCCTTCACTTGCGCCGCCACGGCGGCAATATCCCTGGGGCGAACGCACAGGAAAACAATATCGCACTTGCGGACGATTTCGAGATTGCGGTTGTTGCGCGAGGTGGAGACGAGCGGACGGAACTTGCGCATCGCATGCGCCAAAGCGCCGCCCATTTCGCCGCCGCCGATGAACCCGAGCTTGAGCACTGCGGCCATCAAATCAAGCCTTGCGCCCGACGGCCTTGCGGTAGCGGGCGATCAACTGGTTCGTGGACGCATCGTGCTTAAGCTCCACGGTCTCGGCCGTGAGATCCTGCAACACGCCCTTCGCGAGCACCTTGCCGAGCTGCACGCCCCACTGGTCGTAGCTGAAGACGTCGAAAATGACGCCCTGCACGAATACCTTGTGTTCGTAGAGCGCGATGAGCGCACCGAGCGTCTCCGGGGTGAGCTTGCGGCAAAGGAGCGTGTTCGTAGGCTTGTTGCCGGGGAAGGTCTTGAAGGGAACGAGGTTTTCCGGGACGCCCTCGGCGCGGCATTCGTCAGCCGTCTTGCCGAACGCCAGCGCTTCGGTCTGGGCGAAGAGATTGGCCATCAGCTTGTCGTGCAGATCGCCCACCGGATTGTGCGTCTGGCAGCAGCCGATGAAGTCGCACGGAATCATGTGGGTGCCTTGGTGGATCAACTGATAGAAGGAGTGCTGGCCGTTCGTGCCGGGCTCGCCCCATTCGATCGGGCCGGTGCGGAAGATCACGGGATTGCCGCTCTTGTCGACGCACTTGCCGTTGGACTCCATGTCCATCTGCTGGAGATACGCCGGGAAGCGCGAGAGATACTGGTCGTAGGGAAGAACGCAGTAGGACTCCGCCCCGTAGCCGTTGGAATAGAGGATGCCGAGCAGCGCGAGGATCACGGGCATGTTGCGCTCCAGCGGCGCGGTGCGGAAATGCTCGTCCATCGCGAAATAGCCGTCGAGGAGTCTGCCGAAGTTCCGCTTGCCGATTGCAAGCATCAGCGAAAGCCCGATCGCCGAAGGCAGCGAGTAGCGTCCGCCAACCCAATCCCAGAATCCGAACATGTTTGCGGTATCGATGCCGAATTTGGCAACCTCGTCCTTCGCGGTCGACACGGCGACAAAGTGCCTGGCCACGGCGTCCGCCCCGAGTTTCTTCACAAGCCAATCCTTGGCGGCGTGCGCGTTGGACATGGTTTCCTGGGTGGTGAAGGTCTTGGAGGCGACGATGAAGAGCGTCTCCGCCGCCTTGACCGAGCGCAAGGTTTCGGCGATATGCGTGGAGTCCACGTTCGAGACGAAGAAACACTTGAGCGAGCGCTTGGAGTAGGGCGTGAGGGCGATATTCGCCATGACGGGGCCGAGGTCCGATCCGCCGATGCCGATATTGACGATATACTTGATGCGCTTGCCGGTGGCGCCGCGCCACGCGCCGTTGCGGACGCGGTCGGAGAAGTCGCCCATGGCGGCGAGCACCGCGCGGACGTCGGGCATGACGTCCTTGCCGTCCACGAAAATCTGCGCCTTGGGGTCGCGGTTGCGCAGCGCGGTATGGAGCACGGCGCGGTTTTCGGTGACATTGATCTTTTCACCGGCGAACATGCGCGCAATCTCCGTCTTCACGCCGGCGGATTCCGCGAGTTTGAAGAGGTTGGTCATCGTGCGGACGTTCACGAGGTTCTTGGAATAGTCGAGAAACCATCCGGCGGCTTTCATGCTGAATTTCCTGGCGCGCGCGGGATCGTCCGCAAACTGCCCGCGCAACGAAATCTTGCGCGACTGGCGCATCGCCTTTTCAAGAAACTTCCAATCGGTCTTCATTTCTCGACTCCTATGGTTTTGTAGGCGAGCGGGGTGGCCACGCGCCCTTTGGGTGTACGTTCAAGATATCCTTCCATGATAAGGAAGGGTTCGTAAGCTTCTTCAATGGTGTCCGGTTCTTCGCCCACGGACACCGCGACGGTGGAAAGCCCCACGGGGCCGCCGCCGAATTTCACGCAGATTGTCTCGAGTATCTTGCGGTCCATTTCATCGAGACCGTGAGGATCGATCTCGAGGAGCGAAAGCGCCTTGCGCGCCGTTTCGCCATTGATGAAATTGCCGGCCTTGACCTGTGCGTAGTCGCGCACGCGCCGGAGCAGATTGTTCGCGACGCGCGGAGTGCCGCGCGAACGGCGCGCGATCTCCATCGCGCCATCGTCGTCGATATCCACTCCCAGCCGGGCGGCACTGCGGCGGATGATCTCGGCGAGTTCCGCCGCCTCGTAGTAGGAAAGGCGGTTCACCAGCCCGAATCTGGCGCGCAGCGGCGAAGCGATGAGGCCGATCCTCGTCGTCGCACCCACAAGCGTGAAGCGCGGCAGCTCCAGCCTGACCGACCGCGCATTGGGACCTTGGTCGATCATTATATCGATCGCATAATCCTCCATTGCCGAATAGAGATACTCTTCCACGGTTTTGGCCATGCGGTGGATTTCATCGATGAAGACGATGTCGCCGGGTTCGAGGGACGTGAGCAGACCGGCGAGGTCGCCGGGCTTTGAGATCACCGGCCCGGACGTAGTCTTCACATTCACGCCCATCGCCTCGCCCAGGATGTAGGAAAGCGTCGTCTTGCCGAGACCTGGCGGACCGGAAAAGAGCACATGATCGAGAGCCTCGCCGCGCTCCTTGGCGGCATCCACCGCCAAAAGCAGCCGCTCGCGGATCTTCGTCTGGCCGACAAAGCCCTCGAAGTCCTTTGGCCGCAGACGGTTTTCGAACGCCGTCCGTTCGTTGAGCGCGTCAAGAGCCCTCGCCGGTTTCATGGCATCTTGTTCTTCAGGCCTTGGGAAGAAGCTTCTCCTGCCCGTTCATGTAGGGGCGGAGAACCTCGGGGATCGTGACCGAGCCGTCGGCATTCTGGTGCTGTTCGAGGAGCGCGACCATGAGGCGCGGCAGCGCCACGCCGGAGCCGTTCAAGGTGTGGACGAGTTTCGTCTTGCCATCGACATCCTTGAAGCGGCAGTTGAGGCGGCGAGCCTGATAGTCGGTAAAGCACGAGCAGGAACTCACCTCGAGCCACTGCTGTTCGCCCGGCGCCCAAAGCTCGAGATCGTAGCACTTCGCCGCCGAAAATCCCATGTCGCCCGAGCACAGTTGCAGCACGCGGTAGTGGAGCCCAAGCCCCTGCAATATCGCCTCGGCCTCGCCCACGAGGATTTCAAGCTGTTCGAAGGATTTTTCGGGATGGACGAAGTTGACCATCTCCACCTTGTCAAACTGGTGGACGCGGAGCATGCCGCGCGTCATCTTGCCGGCGCTGCCGGCTTCGCGGCGGAAGCATGGCGTGTAGGCGGTAAGCTTCACGGGGAGGTCGGCGGCTTTGAGAATGTCGTCGCGGTAGAAGTTGGTGACGGGGACTTCCGCGGTGGGGATGAGCCAGAAGTCGTCGATCTGGCAATGATAGAGGTCTTCCGCGAACTTCGGGAGCTGGCCGGTGCCGGTCATGGAGTCGGAATTGACGACGAACGGCGGCAGCATCTCGGTGTAGCCCTGGGTCTGGCAATGGACATCGAGCATATACTGGATCAGCGCGCGCTGGAGCTTGGCGCCCTGGCCGAGAACGATCGGGAAGCCGGTGCCTGTGAGTTTCACGCCGCGCGGAAAATCGAATATCCCCAACTTCTCGCCGACGCTCATGTGGTCGAGAATCTTGAAATCCGGGTCTTTCCATTCGCCGTGGAGCCGAACGACGGTATTGGCGGAGGAATCCATGCCGGTGGGGATTTCCGGGGCGGGGATGTTGGGGATCATGAGGAGCGTCTCGCGCAATTCGTGCTCGGTCTCCGCAAGTTCCCTGTCGATTTCGGCGATGCGGTCGCCAACCTTGCGCATCTCCTCCTTGACGGCGGCGATATCGCCGCCTTCTTTGGCGACCTTGCCGATTTCCTTGCTCTTGGCGTTTCTGAGGGCCTTGAGGTTTTCGGTCTCGGAGACGAGTGCGCGGCGGCGCACGTCGAGGTCGCGCGCCTTGGCGAGCCGCTCGCGCTCCACGCCGCGCCGCGCAAGCGCCGCCGCAGTCGCTTCAAAGTCTTCGCGAAGTTTCTTGATGTCGATCATTGTCGTTTTCCCGTGGGAGATTTCAGATTATGATATTGTCGATAAGCCGCGTCTTGCCGCTGTAGGCGGCGATCAGCACCACCACGCCCTTCTTGATCGCTTCGACCGGCTGCAGGGTTTCGGCGTCGACCGCCTCGACATAGTCCGGCTTGAGGGAGTTTTTGGCGAGGAACTGCGCAATCTGGCGGCGGACTGTCGCCGCCGGGAGCTTGCCTACCTTGCGCACTTTCGCGCGCACCATTTTGAGCGCACCGTAGATCGCAAGCGCATTTTGCTGCTCGACCGGCGAGAGATAGGTATTGCGGCTGGACATCGCCAGCCCCGACTCCTCGCGCACGATCGGCGCGACGGCAATCTCGATCCCGAAGTTCAAGTCGCGCACCATGCGCTTGACGACCTGCACCTGCTGGTAATCCTTCTGGCCGAAGACGGCGAAGTGGGGATTGACGATGTTGAAGAGCTTGGCGAGCACCGTGCAGACGCCGCGGAAGTGGCCGGGACGGCGTGCGCCGCACAGCCCGGTGGAGAGCGACTCCTCGTTCACATAGACGGAATGGTCGTCCATGTACATCATCCTCGGAGACGGCAGGAAGATCGCGGTCGCGCCGGCCTTGCGGCACTTGGCGAAATCCGCCTTCTCGTCGCGCGGATACTTCTCGTAGTCTTCGCCGGGCCCGAACTGGACCGGGTTTACAAACACAGAAACCACAATCTGCTTGGCGCCTTTCTTTTTCGCCGCCGCGATGAGCGAGAGATGCCCCTCGTGCAGATAGCCCATCGTGGGCACCAGCGCGATCTTTTCGCCTTTCATGCGGCGCAGACGCGCCCATTGCTGGAGTTTCGCAGGATCGTTGAATGTCAGCATTTCGCCAGTCCTTTCAGTAACGCAATTTCCGCCTTGTAGCCATCGAGGTCGCAAGGCGTTTCCAGATAAAACGGCAAATCCTTGAGCCGGGGATTGTTGACGATCCGCCCGAACGCCTCCAGCCCGATAAAGCCCTTGCCGATCTGCTCGTGCCGGTCTTTGTGCGCGGCGAGGGGGTTTTTGGAGTCGTTGATATGGATCGCCTTCAGATACTTAAGCCCGATGACTCGGTCGAACTCGTCCAGAACGCCGTCGAGGTCGCCCACGATATCGTAGCCGCCGTCCCAGACATGGCAGGTATCGAGGCATACGCCCAGCTGGTCCGGGCGCGAGCGCGAGAGGTCGGTGGCGTCGATTATCGCCTTGAGCTCCGCGAAGTTCCGCCCGATCTCGCTGCCCTTCCCAGCCATCGTCTCCAAAAGCACCGTCGTCTTCCAAGGGCGGCAAAGCATCTTGTCGAGCAGGGCGCACACAAGCCAGATTCCCGCCTCCGCGCCTTGGCCGACATGCGAGCCGGGATGGAAGTTGTACATCGCGCCGGGAGTATGTTCGAGCCGCTCGAGATCGTCGAGCATCGTCTCGGCGGCGAATTCCCTCACGCGCGGTTTTTCAGCGGCGGCGTTCAGCGTGTAGGGAGCGTGCGCGAGGATGGGACCGATGCCATTTGCGGCGGCAAAGCGGTTGAACTCCGCCACGTCCGCCATGTCCAGTTCCTTCGCCGCCCCGCCGCGCGGATTGCGCGTGAAGAACTGGAAGACGTTCGCCCCGATCGACAGCGCGGTGCGCGCCATCGCCATGTAGCCGCCGGACGAGGAAATATGCGCACCGATCTTCACAGCCTTACCCTCGGATCGATCCAGGCATACGCGACATCCGCCGCCAGATTCACCAGCTGATACAGCAGCGCCCCCAGCAAAACGAGCGTCCTCACCACCGCCATGTCCGCCGAGTGGATCGCGTTAATCGAAACCGAACCCAAGCCCGGAATTCCGAAGAAGCTCTCCAGGAGAAGCGAGCCGGTGAACAGCCACGGAATGGAAAGCGAAATGTAGGTGACGATCGGGATGAGCGCATTGGGCAGGACGTGTGAAAAGAGAATCCGCGTCTTGGAGAGGCGCTTCGCCCGGGCGGTCAGCACATATGGCTTGTAGATTTCATCCAAAATCGCAGTGCGGAAGAATCTGACATCCGTGCCGAGCGAGGAGAGGATTCCGATCGCCACCGGCAGCACGAGATAAACCGCGCCCTCATATCCCCAAACCGGGAACACTCCGAGTTTGTAGGAGAAGAAAAACTGTCCCGCCAAGACCCAAACTACATAATTGACGCTCATGAGCACCGTGGAAACGCCGAGAATCGCCTTGTCGACCGCGCCGCCGCGGAATTGCGCCGAGACCGTCGCCAACATGAGCGCAATCGCACTGCCGCCCGCGAGAATCGGCACCGTCAGCGAAAGACTTGGCAAAACGCCGCGCTTCAGGATCGACGCCACCGGCTCGTTCAATTCCGTCGAATAGCCGAAATCGCCCTTCACCGCCGAAACGACAAAATTGACGAATTGGCTGTCAAGCGACCACACGAGCGGTTTGTCGTAGCCCCACTTGTGGTTGAAGGCGGCAATCGCCTCTTTGGTCGCATTCTTGCCGAGGACCGTCTCGGCCGGCGATCCGCCCACCACATTGAAAAGGAGAAATGTCACGAGGACGATCCCGAATGTCGTCGGAATCATCTCCATGACGCGCTTCAACGTGTAGCGGAGCATAATCCTATTCCGCCGGACCTATTGCCTTGCGGAGCATTTCCGCCAGTTTGTCGGGGTCGGCGCGGTCGAGCCGCTCGAGCGTCCGCGCCCAGCGGTATGCGCCGGAGCCGTTGGTATCGAACGGACGGTCGACAAAAAGATGGTCGAACGCCTTGCGCCTGGCACGATAGTTGACCTGCGCCTCGAAAAGCTCGTCGGCAAAGCCGTTGACATAGGAGTCCACGAATTCGGCATAGTTGGACACGAATTCCCTGCGGCGCCTGGCGACATTGGCGTATTGCGCCACATATTCGTCAAGGTCGTGATCGTAGTTTACGAACGATCCGGCGTGGTCGGTGACCATCCAGTCGACTGGCATGCCGTCCTCGCCCATGATGATTATTTCATAGTTGCGGTCGAACAGGAGTTCTTTCGTATCGGAGTCTCTGCGTCCAACAACCATGTCGAGCGCCGCCGCCCGGCCCATGAGCGCCGCAAAGCGCCGCGCAAACACCGGATTGCGGTATTTCGAGAGCTGGATCTTGTCCGACGCGATTCCGTGGATATACGGGCGCGAGAAGTAGCACGTGCGGATGCTCACGCCGTTGTACTGCGCATTCTTGCCGTAGTATTTCTCGGTGAAGAATCCGCCGCCGATCATGTCCGGCAAATGCATTCCCAGCTGGCGGCACATGAGCCGCCGGTCGAGAATGTAGTCGGTGTATTCATCGGCCTCGAGAATCGACCTGAGCATGTCCTTGCCTTCATCGAGGTGCTCGGCGATGCCCCACTTCTGAAGGCGCAAGATCGCGATGCGCGGAGTTTCGCTTTCGCTCGTCTTGCACTGCACGATGTAGACATTGCCGCGCCGCTTGTTCTCCTCGCCGCGGGTGAGCGAATGCGCAATGCGCCCGACGTTGATGTACTCGATATTGCCGTAGACGCGTGTCAAGTTGAAGATTATCGACTTCACCCGGTTGTCGCAGATTGCAAGCAGCTTCGGATCGCGCGTCCGGTTGGCCTCGTCGTAGATGGAGTCGAACACGACTTCGCCGCCGTCGATCATCGCGCCCGGAAGCCACTCGATCTGGCGGTAGAATTCGCTGCCGATGCCGCTGACGAGTTCGCCTTCCGCAGAAGTTTCGTTCGGCGCTTTGGTGATCGCCTGGCACATCGCATTGCGCCAATCGTAGTTGACGACCGACTCGTCGCGCAGTTCCGCCGGCAGCGACATGCGCCAATCGAGGTTGATCTTGTCGCAACGCTCCCGGAGCTCGGCGTCGGTGAGCTCCGTGACCGGCAAGGTCTTCAGCGCCTGCTTGATCTCGATCGGTGTGGAAAGCGGAAAAAGATCGACTTCCGGATTGCCCATCCGATTGCGCTTGGAGAGCCCTTCCACAAATTCCTTCACTTGGCGGCGGAAGCGGATGTTGTCGAACTTCTGCACGTCAAGATAGGTGGAGGCGGTCACATACCTCGTTCCGGTAGCGCGGTTGTAGTAGTAGATCGGATTTTCGCAGATCGGCACCTTGGAGTGTTCGATCAAATCGGCCATGTCCTGCTGCGAGATAGGCTGGCGCGAAATCCGCCAATTCTCCCCGCGCTCGGAAATCGCCCGGCGAACCTTCGAAGAGTTAGTGTTCAAGAACCGGATCACCCGCTTGCTGACCAAAGTCTGCAAAACTTCGTCCGCCCTGAACGCGAGTTCCATGTGTTCGGGATCGGGACGGATGATCACATGGTCGTCGGTGAAGACGAGGTCTACCGACTGCTGGAGCTCGTCGTCCTCCTCTTCGCGCGAAAGCGGGTTGGTGTCGTCGCGGTCGCGGTTGAGTTCGTCGATCCACAACTGACGCTGCATCGCATGGACGCCGCGGACGGTGACGAGGCCCGGAGTGCGCAGAAACAGCGTCCCGATACGGGAGACGAGTTCGCCTTCCGCATCTCGCGCGAATATCTTTTCTCCGATTATTCTCATCTTATTCGGCAACCGGCATGGGTGCGATGGCGTCGAAATCCGTGACGCTTGCGGTGTAGCCGCCCTTGGCGATTTCGAGTCCGGCGCGCACCGCCGGGAACTGGACGTTCATCCAGTAGTCCAGCGCGAGTTCGCGCTTCGGGTTCTTCGCGGCGAGGCGCACGAAAAGCGCCGCCACGATCGCCGCGATGCCCGCGTCCACAAGCCTGCGCGCCTGCAGCGAATGATAGAGCTTGGCGTCGGGGAATTCCTTCACAATCTTGATCGCCTCGCCGAGTTCGGCGACGAGCTCATCGATCTTCGCGACCTTCGCCTTGAGCGAGTCGGTCAGTTCCACGCCCTCCAGGACGTCGGCCACCACATCGGGCACGAGCCCGCCTTCGACGCCGGCGATCGCCGCCACGATCTGCAACTGCGAAGTGCCCTCGTAGATCGAGCAGATTCTCGCGTCGCGGAAGTAACGCTCCACGGGATAGTCCTTCATGTAGCCAGAGCCGCCGAGAACGCTCACGGCGTTGTTGGAGACTCTCATCGCCATCTCGGACGCGAAATACTTGGCCATCGGCGTGAGCATCTTGTTGAAGCCGGCATACTTCTTCATGCGGGCGCGGACCTGGGCGGCGCCATCGGTACCTTTGAGGGTCTCGAACTTCTTGGCAAGCCCCGCCTCCATATCCACGGACTTCGAAGAGTAGTACGCGAGGATGCGCGAGGCCTGGAGATCCACGGACATGTTCGCGATAAGTTCGCGCAAAGCCGGGAAGGTATCGATCGTGACGCCGAACTGCTTGCGGGAAGCGGCGTATTCGCGGGCGGCGCGGTATGCCGCCTCGCCTACGCCGGTGCCCTGCGCGGAAATCCCCACGCGGGCACCGTTCATGAGCGCCATGACATACGTGATGAGTCCGCGGCGGCGCTGGCCGATGAGCTTCGCCGGCGCATCCTTGAACACGAGTTCGCATGTGGGCGAGCCATTGATGCCGAGCTTGTGCTCGAGACGGCGCACCTGCACCTGCGGGCACTTCTCCACCAGCAGACAGCTGAGACCCGAGCCGTTCGTCGTCCCGGGTTCCGTGCGCGCCAGAACCAGCAGCACGTCGCCGCAACCGTTGGTGATGAAACGCTTCACGCCGGAGACAAACCACTCGCCCCGTTCGTTCTGGTAGGCGATCGTCTTCACCGACTGCAGATCGCTACCGGCGTCGGGTTCGGTAAGCACCATCGCGCCGGTGAGCTCGCCCGTCGCCAGACGCGGCACGTATTCCTTCTTGATCTCCTCCGACGCAAAGGCGTTGATCGTCTCGGCGATGCCCTGGAGGCCGAACATGTTCATGAGCGAGCAGTCGGCGCGCGAAACGATGTCATTGAGCGCCGTAAGCACCGTGCATGGCATGTTGAGTCCGCCCAGATAATACGGCAGCGTCGCGCCCATGAGCCCGCTCTTGCCGTACAGCTCGATTGCGAGACGGATGCCGGGGGTGTAGGTCACGGTGCCGTCGCCGTTGAGGATGTTGCCGGTCTTGTCGGTCTCTTCGGCCGTGGGGGCGATGCGTTCGCCGGCGATCTTGCCGCAAATATCGAGCGCGCGCTTGTAGTTGTCGATCGCATCCTCCGCGTTCTCCGGCGCGAAGTCGTATTCCTTCGCGAAGCGGAAGTCCTCTTCGAGAAGCCCTGCGACCTCGGTGAGGTCGAGAGCGTCGATGAACTCGGCGATGTCGGGATTGTCTTTGTAGAAGTTTGCCATTTTAAAATCTCCTTGTGGTTGCTCAGACCGCCGCTTTGGCTTTGATCGCCTTGATCATCTTGGGCAGGACGTCGTTGAGGTCGCCGACGATGCCGTAGTGCGCAACCGAGAAAATCGGCGCTTCCTTGTCGGTGTTGATGGCGATGATCTTCTGCGACTCCTGCATGCCGGCGAGGTGCTGGATCGCGCCGGAGATGCCGCAGGCGATGTACAGCGCCGGGCGCACGGTGACGCCGGTCTGGCCGATCTGCCGCTCGTGCTCGCAATACCCAAGGTCCACCGCGGCGCGGGTTCCGCCCACGGTGCCGCCCAGAACATCGGCGAGTTCATGGAGAAGCTTGAAGTTCTCCGCCGAACCCACGCCGGCGCCGCCGGCGACGATGATCCGCGCGCCCTTGAGATTGACGCTCTTCGCCGCGCGAACCACCTCCAGAACCTCCACCGGCAGCTCCAGCGTCGCGAGGCATTTCGCCTCGTGGCGGACGAGTTCGCCGGTCTTGCCGGGCGTCGCATCGGGCAGCTTCATGACGCCCTCGCGCACCGTCGCCATCTGCGGCCAGTTGCGCGGGTTGACGATCGTCGCGATGATATTGCCGCCGAACGCCGGGCGGCACTGCAAAAGCAGATTCGCGAACTCTTCCTTCGTGACCGGATCGGTGTAGGAGCCTATTCCCAGTTCCGTGCAGTCGGCCGTGAGCCCGCAACGGAGCGCCGAGGCGATCGACGGCGCGAGGTCGCGTCCGAGGCTCGTCGCGCCGTAGACGCAAATCTGCGGCTTCACCTCCTCGATGAGCTCGATCATCACCTCGCGGTAGCTGCGGTTCTGGTAGTTCTTCAATGCCGGATCGTCGACTAGTCTTACCTTGTCCGCGCCATGCTCGAAGAGCTTCGCCGCAAGACCTTCCACTCCGCTCCCCAGCAGCACCGCCGCGAGCGGCACGCCCAGAGTATCGGCGAGTTCGCGCCCCTTGCCCAACAGCTCGAGCGCCACATCGTTCAGGACTCCGTCTTCCTGCTCGGCGAAAATCCAGACTTCACCTTTTTCTCTTTCCATTTCCAAATCTCCTTGGGTTAGCCTATCGTATGATCGGCGATCAGCGAACCGACGAGTTTCGCGACATCTTCGTCGGTGGGCTGGAATTCCTGGAATTCGCCGCCGGCGAGGACGACATTCACGATCTTGTTGACGAGCGTGGGCGATCCGGCCTTGCCGCAGCGCGACAGGTCGCACCCGATGTCGTCGAGATTCCACTGCCCGATATCAAGCCCCTTGGCCTTGAGCGCCTCGTATTCGGCCTCGGCCGTTTCCTTGGCAAGCTCCATGGGTGCGCGCGCTTTCTTGTATTTCATCGCCAGCCGCACCTGCTCCGGACGGAGTTCGCCGCACTTCTCCATCACCGTGAACAGCGCCGGGAGCTTCGCCTTCACCTTCTCGGTGCCGGTGCCGATGTTGCGCGTCGCATACGCGAAGCCGTCCCTGATCTCGAGGTCTTCAAGATAGGTGACGAGCGTCGCGCCCAGCTTCTCGGCGATCTGCGGGCCGGTCTGCGCCGTATCGCCGTCGATCGCCTGGCGTCCGCAAAAGACGAGGTCCGGGTTGAGTTTCTTCACCGCCTGCGAAAGGATGTAGCTCGTCGCGAGCGTGTCGGACGCCGCCGCGCGGCGGTCGGTGACGAGATACGCCTTGTCCGCGCCGCACATCAACGCCTCGCGCAAAATCGCGCAAGCCGCTGGAAGCCCCATCGTCACCACCGTGACCGTGCCGCCGTGCGCGTCGCGCACCCTGAGCGCCGCCTCCAGCGCGTTGCGGTCCTCGGGATTGAAGATCGCAGGCAGCGCCGCACGGTTGATCGTGCCGTCCGCCTTCATCGCGTCGCCCGTCACCTTGCCGGTGTCGGGAACCTGCTTGATGCACACTACGCAATTGTAGCCCATTTTCGTTCTCCTCAACGTTTCCGTGACGTGACCTCGATCACGTTCACCTGATTCAAAAGCTGATGCTTGATCTGCTCCACGACGCTTTCGTCCGAGCAGAGGACGTCGATCTTCATCTTGGAGACCGTGCCGTCTTCCGTAGGCCCCACGTTCAGAGCCTGGATGTTGTAGCCGCGCCCGGAGATGAGCCCGACGATTCTCGCCAGCACGCCGGGGCGGTTTTCCACGAAGCAATTGAAGCGGTAGATTTCCTGTTTCATTCGAATATCATCTCCGTTACCGGTTTGCCGCCCGGAATCATCGGGTACACGTTCGCGCGCGGCTCCACAATCACCTCCACGACCGACGTCTTGCCGCTGTCGATCGCCTTGGCGATGGTATCATCGAGCTTGGCGGGATCGATCACCCGGTAGGCCTCGGCGCCGTGCGCCTTCGCCAGCAGCATGAAGTCCGGCAGGTAGTCGTAGTCGAGATCCTGTTCGAGGTGCTCCATTTCGAGGCGCCCGCGCACCGAGAGGATCGAGCCGGCGTAGCGCTGCTTGTAGAAAAGCTGCTGCCACTGCCTCACCATTCCGAGGCAATTGTTGTTGATGATAATGAAGGTCGCCGGAACCTTGTGCTCGACCGCGCACACGACCTCTTCGAACGTCATCTGGGCGCCGCCGTCGCCGACGAAGCACACGACCTTTTTGCCCGGTTGCGCGAGTCCCGCGCCGATCGCCGCGGGAATGCCGAAGCCCATCGTGCCCATGCCGCCGGAGGAAAGGAAATTGCGCGGCGTGTTGTGGCGGAAATATTGCGCCGCCCACATCTGATGCTGGCCCACGTCCGTGACGACCAGCGCCTCGCCGTGCGTCGCCTTGTCGACCGCTTCGATGACCGCCTGCGGCATGATCACGCCTTCGTGCATCGGCTTGTAGGACATCGGCCGCGACTTCTTCCACTTCGCGATCTCGGCCAGCCATTCCGGATGGGTGTTGCGCTTGATGCGGCTGCCGACCGTCGTGAGCACGTCTTTGATGTCCGCGCAAATCCCAAGCTCCACCTTCACGTTCTTGTTGATCGACGACGGATCGCAATCCACATGGATGATCTTCGCCTCCGGCGCGTAAAGCTTGATGTTGCCGGTCACGCGGTCCGAAAACCTCACGCCCAGCGCGATTATGCAGTCGGCCTTGTGAATGGCCCAGTTCGCCGCCGCGGTGCCGTGCATGCCCGCCATGCGCAGCGAGAGATTGTCGTGTTCGTCGAAACTCCCAAGCCCCATGAGCGTGGTCGCGACGGGAATCTCCGCCTTGCGCGCCAGCGCCGCGAGGTCTGCCGCCGCACCCGACGTTATGACGCCGCCGCCGGCGTAGATCACCGGTCGCTTCGCCTCGTTCACCAGCCGCGCGAACTTCGCCAGGTCGTTCGGGTTGGGGGCGTGTTCGGGGTGGTATGCGCGCAGGGACACTCTCTCCGGGTATTCCGCCGCCGTCAACGCCTGCTGGCAGTTCTTGGGGATGTCGATCACCACCGGGCCCGGCTTGCCGTGCGTCGCAATGTAAAACGCCTGCGCCACGATCTCCGGTATCTCGTCGGCCGAATGCACGAGAAAGTTGTGCTTGGTGATCGCGCGCGTAATTCCCGAAGTATCGGCCTCCTGGAATGCGTCGGTACCGATCAGCGAAAGCCCCACCTGACCCGTGATGACGACCATGGGCACGCCGTCGATGTTCGCGGTCGCAAGACCCGTCACCACATTCGTGGCTCCCGGCCCCGAAGTCACGAGGCACACGCCGGGCCTGCCCGTGGCTCGCGCATAACCGTCGGCCATGTGCGCACAACCCTGCTCGTGCCGCCCGAGAATGAATTTCATGGGCGACTCCGGCAGGCAGTTGAATATGTCCAGCACCGCCCCGCCGGGATAGCCGAAGAGCACCTCCGTGCCCGCCTTCACCAGCGAATCGACAAGCGCTTGCGCGCCGGTTCTCATTGTTCTCTGTTTCATCTTTTGTCGGTTATGGTTCCGTCTTGTTCTTCAAAATCACCGCCGTGGTGGTGAGCGAGCGGCGATCCACCAGGAAAAACGACCAGATTGCGCTGTTGTCCATCGCGGTTTTCACCTTCCCCAGCCGCTGCGACCCCACCTCTTTCGCCGCCAGCCGGATCATGTCCATGTTCTCGTCGAGCGTGACGTGGTCGTCAAACCAGTCGCGCTCCGGCTCCCAGTCCTTCAACAGCCCCTGCTGCCACGGCATCCCCGAGCAGATCGGATACTTCCAGAACAGCAGATAACCGGTATTGCGGCAGGTTACCGACGCGAGCGCCATCTCGCCGTATTCGATTTCATGCTGCCGGTAGGTAATGTCGCATTTCGCGACACAGCCTGCCGCAAGCAGCAACGCCGGACAAAACCAAAACGCCAAAAACCGTTTCATTGGCAACTCTCCACATCATGCGTGCGCAAAATCGCGGAACAGCTTACTTCCTGAACCGAAAACAGCCACGATATGATCCAGAACGGCTTGACGAAATCTGTCGGCGCCGACCCGCGGAACTGCTCGGCGTCGGTGTAGTCGTACTGGGTAATGTCCGCATTGTAATGCGCCGCCACTTCCTCCATCAGATTCATGAACCGGTCTTGCGTACCTTCGGCAATCGTCGTCGGCCAGCCGTCCACGTCTTCCGCTTCCGCATTCCACTCGATCGAGCCGGAGGAAATATGCCAGTCGATGAACGACACGCTTACTGTTTTTACAAAGATTGCGAGGTCGCCGTTTTTTGCCCGTCCTTTGCGACCGGCGAATTCCAGACCTTCCAGCGCACCGGGATCGGACTTCATCATGATCGCGCAACCGCAAAATTGCATAGAGCCGCCCAGGAGCGCGAGCAACAGCAATTTCGGCAATTTTGTCGATACTTTATGCGATAATATTGACATTGTGTGTTATTATACCAAAAATCGCTGGCAAAAGCAATAGGGAATCGGGGCTGAGGGCTGAGGGCTGACAACCTAGACTGCGAAGTAGAGAGGGCTGGACTACGAAGTAGAGAAGGCTCGACTGCGAAGTAGAGAGGGCTGGACTGCGAAGTCCAGGTCGCTAGACTACGAAGTAGAGAAGTCTGGACTACCAAGCGTGGGCAGCCGGAAAAGATTGACAAAAGGCGGCTAAATATGGTAAAATACGCGCAAAATCAAGTAAAAACCGGAAGAAAGACCTTGCATGTCTGATTTTTTGATGTCGCTGAAAGACGTGACGGTGGCATTTGGCGCCGGAGCGGTGCTGGATCATGTGTCGCTATCCGTCTCCAAGGGGCTGCGCGCCGCCCTGACCGGCCGCAACGGAGAAGGCAAATCCACATTGATGAAGACGATGGCGGGGATCATCGAGCCTGATTCCGGCGAAATCGTCCGTGCGCCCGGACTCAAACTGGAATACGTCTCGCAAGACGTCCCGGCCGACCGGCCAGGCGACGACGCCTTCAACGCCCTTTCCGGCGGCATGCGCAGGCGCAAAATCATCGAAGCGGCGATATTGCGCCGGCCGGACATCCTGCTGCTCGACGAGCCCACCAACCATCTCGATATCGACTCCATCGACTGGCTCGAGGCCTGCATCCGGCGATCGCGCGAAATGGCGGTGCTGGTAGTCACGCACGATCGCCGGTTCCTCAAAAAGGTGGCGACGAAGATCTTCGACCTCGATCGCGGCGAACTCTCCGGCTGGGAATGCGACTATCCGACATTCGTCAAGCGCAAGGCGGAACTGATTGCCGACGAAGCCGTCTACTGGGAGCGCAAGGCGAAGAAGCTCGCGCAGGAAGAAGCGTGGATCCGGCGCGGCGTGAAGGCGCGCACGACGCGCAACGAGGGCCGCGTCGCCGCGCTCATGGAATTGAGGAAGGAATTCGCCAGCCGACGCACCCAGCCGGGCGCGGCCACGATGAAACTCGACACCGCCGCCCCGGGCGGCATGAGCGTCATCAAGGCGAAAAACCTCTCGTTTGCATACGAAAGCGGAAAACCGGTAATCAATGACTTCACCGCAACCATCCTGCGCGGAGAGAGAATCGGCATAATCGGCAAAAACGGCGTCGGCAAGACTACGCTCATCAAACTGCTCACCGGTTCGCTCGCGCCGGATTCGGGCAGCGCGGAAATCGGCACGAATGTCCAAATGGCATTCCTCGACCAGTTGCGCAGCGAAATCGATCCCAATGCGACCGTTGGCGAGAATATCGCCGCCGACCGCAATGAAGTGGTTGTCGGCGGCATGAAAAAGCACGTCTATTCGTATCTTGCCGACTTTCTTTTTCCGCCGGAGCGCGTGCGCACTCCGGTAAGGGCGCTTTCCGGCGGCGAACGCGCACGGCTCATGCTCGCCAAACTCTTCCTCAAGCCCGCGAACCTCCTCGTCATGGACGAGCCCACGAACGATCTCGATATCGAGACGCTCGAACTTCTCGAGGAACAATTGCTGGCCTACAGGGGCACGCTTCTGCTCGTAAGCCACGACCGCGAATTCATGGACAATGTCGTCACCTCCACCTTCGTGCTGGAAGGCGACGGCGCCGTGGCCCAATATCCCGGCGGATACACAGATTACGAAAGAATGCGTCCGGCCAAGACCGGCGGCGGCGCGACGCAACCTGCCGAGAACGGCGGTCGCGTGGCGGCGCGACCTGTCGGCCCAAGGAGCACGCGCCTTACCTATAACGAACAGCGCGAACTGGCGATGCTGCCGGAAAAGATCGACGCTCTGGAAAGCGAACTAAAGTCCATCCGCGAGGAGCTCGGCGATGGAACGATTTTCCGGCGCGATCCCGCAAGGGCGCAGGAACTCGCTTCGCGCCTGCCCGCCGCAGAAGCCGAACTCGAAAGCGCCGAAAACCGCTGGCTGGAATTGTCGGACCGCTGACTGCAAAGATGTTAGAGCGTTTGGCGGAATTGAAGCCTTCGCGAGCAGGTTTCGAGATCTATCGGCCGTGTTATGGACGGGGACTTGCCGCACACCGGACAACTGCCGTCAGGAGGCGGAAGGCGAACTTCGTGGAAACGGACCTCCAATGCATCATAGAACAGGAGTCTTCCTGTGAGAAGTCTGCCGGCGCCGACGATGTACTTGATCGCCTCCATGGCCTGCAGAGTGCCAATCACGCCGCAGACGCCGCCAATGACGCCGGCCGTGTCGCACGAAGGCTCGCCGCGCTCATGCGAATACGGAAAGATGCACCTGAGGCACGGCGAGCGTCCAGGCACGTATGTCGTCGTCTGGCCTTGGAACTGCAGTACTCCTGCATGGCTGTACGGTTTGCCTTCGATGACGCAGGCGTCGTTGATGAGGTACTTGGCGGCGGCATTGTCGGTCCCGTCGATGATGAAGTCCCATGGCCGAATCAGCTCCTGGACGTTGCCGGAGTGCACGACGGAATGGATGGCGTCCACTACGACGTTGGGATTCATGGCGGCGATCCTCTCCGCCGCGCTTTCCACCTTTTTCCGTCCAATGTCCTTGGTTGAGTGGAGTATCTGCCGCTGGAGGTTGGTTCGGTCCACCTCGTCGAAATCCACGATTCCGAGCCGTCCGACGCCAGCGGCGGCGAGATAGAGCGCGGCAGGAGAGCCGAGTCCGCCGGCGCCGACGACAAGGACCCTCGCGGCCATCAACCGCCGCTGTCCCTCAGCGCCGATCTCCTTCAACAAGATTTGCCGGTAGTAGCGCTCTGTCTGTTCGTCTGTCATTCTCCTACGGGAAAGAGGCCCTTGCTGATGTAGCGGTCGCCGCGGTCTGGGAAGAGCGTGACGACGTTGCCGCGCGCCGACCGGGTGAAAATGGCTGTGCGAAGCTCCTCCTCGAGCGCGCGAATCGACTCGGTGAGCGTAGGCTGCGTGACGAAGACCCTGCGCGCGGCCTCGCTGATGCTGCCGCACGCCGCAACTGCGTCCGCATACTTGAGTTGCTGGAGTGTCATGTGGACATTATACCATTTTTGCGATTAAGCCGTGGCGTTGAGCTCCGGATGCCAGGTGAAGGCGGTGATGTTGCGCCAACGGACCGCCGTGGGCGCACTGTCAAAGGTTGAAAGCACTTCGACTTCTGGCGCGACTTCGGTGATAGCCGGTGCGCGGATGAACGTCATCGGAACGTTCGGTTTCCCGTCGAACGTACCGACCGTCCTGAAGCTGCCGAGCTGGCGTCCGTAGGCGTTGCGCCGCACGGTGACGGGTAGGACGCCTAACCACTTCCCGGGTCTTGTGTCATCGCTCCGCCCGGGATCGTCGATTCTCTCCGCAAGCAGGATCAGCCCGGCGCATGTCGCGAAGACGGGAAGCC
>DFFF01000030.1 GCA_002369235.1 Verrucomicrobia bacterium UBA3783 | reverse complement strand
TTTCAAAGATCGGCGCGGTTTTCCCGCGTGTCGTCCCTTGCGGGGCGAACGGTCGTGTATTATATCATAAATCGCGCACATAAGTCAATAGGGTATTTTTCGATTTTTTACCAACCCATAAAGGTTGACGAATGGATTGACGGAGAAGACTCGTGGCGGCGGTTTTGTCCCGCCTGCGCCATTCCTGGCGGCGTCGCGACCGGCCGGAACCGCCCTGCGCCGCCGACGAAGATGTCGCGGTTTCCGTAACGCGTCTGGCCGACCAGACTGTGGACGAATTCCTCGACGTCCTTCGCAGCCTCATCGAGGTCGAAGAAGTAGTTGTACACGACGGACTCCGATTCCGGTTCCACGGCAAAATAGCCGCCTGCCGTATCCTTGCCGAAGAGCCCTCCAACAAGAAGGTCGCGGTACACAGCCTTGGACGCATCGGACGGCAGAGTCGCCACCTCCACGAAGCAGAGCGCCTTCCCAGTCGCCTCGACGAACTGAAGGTTCACGTTGTACGCGTCGTCAATGCGAATGCTAACCAGCCCCGTTTCGTCGGGCGTCAGCATATCAACGCCGGAGACCTTTCGGACTTCGGACATGAACTTCAAGTTGTCCTCTTTGGATGCCATGTTATTTCGCTCCATGTCACTATCGCGAGGCGAGGCCCACGAGGTCGTCGAGTATATTTCCGCCGCCGAACTCGTCGGCGTTGAACGAGCCTTTGTACGGATCGATGCCGTTGCCGGGTTCGCCGTCCACGGCGAGATTGATGGCGTCCTTGAGCGCGATGATGTGCGTCATGTGGGAACCACCCTGGTTTTCGAACTGGATGGCGACCTCGTGCTCCAGGCCTTCGTTCTGGTGTCCGTCCAATACGTCGTTGTAGAGCGCGAGCATCTTGGCGGGCAGCTCGCCGGCAAAGGCGCCCTGCATTGCGCGCAGGGCGTTGGCGCCGCAGCGGTTCATCAACACCGCGGCGATGAAATTGCGGCACGCCTGTTTTTCGACTGGCCCCTCGGCCGCCGACTCAGCGCCCGTCGCATTCATCGCCTGCACGAGGTTGTCCCTGAACTCCGTGACGGCACGGTGGATGTCGAGAGCGGACGATCTGACCGAGAGCTTGCGCATGGCGTTGATCTTCGCATTTGACGCCGCCACGACGAGCTTCGCGATCATGCCCTGCGGCAGAGCCTTGCTCCCCATGACCGCCATCATGCGCTTGCCGGCCTCGTAGATTGCCGGATTGTCCTTGGAAAGCTCTTTCAGCTCGGCGAAGTTGGCGGCGACGTCCTCTGCGCGCTTGCGCACGTCTTCGAGGGAGCGCAACTTCGCAGTGGACGAGACAAGCAGCGTGTCCATGTTCTTCGCCACGACATTGACTGCGTCTTCGTTTGCGGCGCAGCGCTTGAGCGCGGCATAGATGAGCGTGTCCACCTTCGACTCGCCGCCGGCCCCCGCCTTGGAGTAGGCGTTGACTGCGTGGGTCTTCGCCGTGTTTAGGCTGTTTACGATGTTCTGCGTCTGACGCTGCGTCTCGGCTTTCGCGGCCACTTCGGCGTCGGCGCACTTGAGCACGTCCTTGAAGACTTCCGCGCTGCCGGCAGCCTTCTTGTCGAACTCTCCGGAGAACGACCTGACACCGCGTTCCTCCTGCCCAAGGGCCGTTTCGACGGCGAGATTGTATTGCCCGACCGCGATTCCGATTTCGTAGGACTGCGATTCAAGCGCGCCCTTCTGCGCTGCGGTAAGTTTCCCTGCGGAAAGCTTGCCTCCCTGGATGTCGTCGAGCAGCGCCAGGGCCTTGGCGCAGTTGTCGGAATGGAGCGCGGCATTCGCGCCCCGCAACTGCGCGGACGGGAGCTTTGCCATGGCGAACGAAGCGAGCAAGTCGCGGACTGCAGTCATTTCGTCGCCGCCATCCAGCGAATCCTCGACGTGTTCGGCGGCCATGGTCTTTTCGACCTCCTGGCGCATGTCGATCACGGCCTTGAGGATCTGCGAGGGCGTCGAGGCGGCAGTCAGCTTAGCGAACGAGCCGACGTCCATCCCGCCGGCGGCCTTGACAAGCCGCCCAATGAGTCCGGACGGAACCGTCTTGCCTGGCATGCCGATCATGAAGTTGACGCCCGCCTTCTCGATGATCGCGTTGCCGTTCGCCGCCACCCTGATTTCGGCGAGGTTTGCGCGGATGGCATCGATCTTCGCCTTGATTTCGTCTGCCTGACGCAGCGCGCCACGCCCGTTCACGCACATCTGGTAAACATTCTTGGATACGATATCCTTGAGGTCGAAGTCGTCGCCGCAGTGGGCGAGCAACTCCTTGATGAGCGCTTCGCCCGCCGCCTTGTCCTTGCCGGGCATCTTGGCGGATATCTGTTCCGCGCGCTCCATCGCCTTTGCCTCGTACTGGCCGTGGTCCACGCGCATGGGCGTCGTCGTGGAATTGCCGTCCACGTCGATGGTCGTGGTCCAGTTGAACTTCACCGGCAATCCCTCCGGCTCGGAATACTTGATCGTGACGGCGCCAGTCTCGTCGTTGCGCGAGAGCGTGAACGTGACGGCCGCGTGCTCGTCCGAATTGAGCCCGTATTTTTGCAGACCGCCTTTCATGTTCCCGCCAATGCCGCTCTGGGAAAGCGCGAAATAGACATTCGAAAGCTGCTTCGGGTGGACCTTGCCGCGGCAAAGCTCGTCCAGCTTGTCGGCGATGGCGTTGCTTGAGTCTCGCACATCCTGCCACTCGCTGGCGCCAGGCTTGGCGACAAGCTTCTCGCCGCCAGGGAAATTGAACACGAACTTCGCATTCTCTTCCGAGATGGCGTCGGTCTTGCTCTCGATGAACTGTGGCTTCGTTGGCCGGTGGATGTCGCCGATCATCGTATTGCGGCCGCCTGCCGGCGTGCCGTCCAGTTCGTCGAGATGTCCATTGAAGTCCGAGATTCCCGGCAGGTTGTCGATGTGCTTGCCGTTGACGACGGCATCGACCGCCTCTTCTACAGATACGCCGGTATTCACCATGAGCATGTGCACCTGCATGGCGATGTCCGCATTCTCCATGATCTTCGCGTCATATGTAGCGGCGATCTGCTTGTTGGAGGCGGTTGGCGGAAGATTGAAATCCGGGTAGAGGAGCGGCACCAGGCTGGTGCGGCTGAGTTTTCCTGCGGACTGAAGCGCCACCACGGCATCGAAGTTCTTGATCACGCGTGCTGCGAGAAGCGCGCCCTGCTCGATTTCTTCGCGTTTGGCGCGCTGCCCGGCATTGACGGGCAGCTTGTCGAAGGCGTCGAACACGGCGTAGATGACGGACCTCTTCTCCGGCGGAATCTGCGCGAGCGAGTTTGCAAACGACATCGTATATTCGCGCCCCACGAAACGCATCGCCGGGTTCTTCCCCATGCCGAAGATGTCTTCGGGATTCTCGGCGTCGAGCGGGAGCTTGTCGTTGACTGCGATTTCCTCCAGTAGAAACTTAAGCGTCGCAACGTCGGCCTTGCGGGTGCAGAGGCCGGTCTTGACGTTGAGCTTCGTTGGATTGTCGAGCTTTCCGGCCTCGACATCGTCATGCATGTTCGCGAACCACCCCGCGAACTTGTCCATCATGGCAAGCCCCTTCTTGAAGTTGTCCGCGTTGAGCGTGAAGCGTCCGCCGCAGTCGAAGAGCTTGCGCGCGTTGGAGTTCGGGTCGAGCGCGGCGGCATTGGCGTCTTCTTCCGAGCAGCCCGTCGCCTGCTGGTAGATGTTGGCGACGCGGGCGAGCTTCGGCAGCTCGGAGGGGAGATAGCCCATCGCGGTCGCCTTGTTGGCGGCCACGCTGCCTGGCATGAACAAGCCGCCGCGGAGCGTGTCGATGGCGGTCTTGACGAGCTGGATGCGGCGCGCTGTGAGCGGCTTGCCCTTGCCGAAGT
>DFFF01000006.1:16512-39185 GCA_002369235.1 Verrucomicrobia bacterium UBA3783 | reverse complement strand
AGCAGTTCGATTCCGTTTGGCGAGGAGCGTTTTGCCGCGATTGCGGCCGCCGCGCCTTCTGCGGCGATCCTGTGGTTTAGGCTATTGCCCCTTGCGTGGAGTATAGTTTCTAAATTTTTGAGAAAGAGTAAATAATTATGACAATACAATTATCAAACAAAGACATTCCTGAACTTGTACGTGATGGCGTTCGTTCTGATGTGTGTCAGTTACTGAGCGACCTCGAATATGACAAGCCGATTAATGTTGCCAATCCAGAGCGTATTGTGGGTTTTTTCGCGACCTACTTGGCGTTTTGGAATCGTTGGTTGATATGACAACCGCGCACGATGAAAATGTTGAGGGAGTGCGTGAACAGAGAGAACTGTATGATGAAGGCACGATGTGTGACGAAGAATCAGAAATGGCTAAATCCCTCAAAGAGTTGGAAGATAAGTGGCGTGGACATATAGACAAATCGCAAAGCCTACGTGTCCATGCAAAGTTGTTCAATATGGATGGCTTCTATCCATTCTATACGCAACAGAAAGTCCGAATACTTTTTGTTGGACGAGAGGCTTGCTGGATGCAGGAAAAAAAAAAAAAACTATATATCGACAGTATGCCCATGCATAAGGAACGATAACTTTAACGGTTGGACGGTTAACCAATATCCGTTTCATAGAAGGCAATTCTATCTCGTATACGGAATTTTGCGATATTTCAGTTCAAATCAAGGGGAAAGGCGTTACCCTGAATGGAAAAATGTCCCGTGGGCAAGCGATATGGCTCGTAAAATATTTGCGAAATCACGTGGAGAGGCAATTAACGGACTAGAGAGCATTAGCTGGGCGTTCATCAATCTTTCTAAGTTCAGTAATGAAACTGATAATTGGCAAACCGACTACTCCGGCAGGTATCTCCCGTTTGTGAATGATGATGCTAATCGCAGTTATCTCAAAAAACAGATACGTATATTGAATCCGCATCTGATCATCGGCGCAAATGTTGGAGAGTTAAGAGATATGTTGGGTTATGAAAGCGATAAATGTGATAAAAACGAAAAAGCATGTTTCTACTATCCGCCTACTACTGATGCCGATGGTCGCTTCCCTCCATTCCTTGACTGTTATCACTTTGCGGCAATAAAAGGTGACGAGAAGGGGTTCTATATCCCTGTTCGTGAAGTGATTATAAAGCATGCGTCAGAAATTGAAGGCTATATGAATGGCGTTGGTTTGCTGAAATAGAGAGCGTTTCCATAATTGCACAATATCTGAGCTGGCGGTCATAATCTGAACGGCTGGGGGGGACGATGAGTTTCCAACTTGCTTTCGTATTGGCATGGATGTTGCTATGAGGTTGGCGTCCGCAAATCGCGGCAATCATCAACAAAGGAAATGATCATGGCAAAGAAAAGTAGTAAGATTGGTGTTGGAAGCGTTATTGAGAATTTTACACTAATCTCATACGACGAAGACACGGGGAAGATGCTGATTCTTAAGAATCTCGGCAACGGCTCGAAGCGATTAGAGCCTGTAGCGATTTCTATTCCGGATCTCTTTTACTTGTTCAAAGTTGAGGGTGTTGATCCTGCAGAAATGATTGATCAAACACGTTTTGAATTTCACAAGGCGAAGGTTGAAGTCGGCTGCATAACGCAAGCACCTTTAGATGATGATTTTAATGGCTGTTCAGATTCTTATTACTATCAAGTCAAAGTAATTCGCTCATGACCGCATTTCTCTCCAAGTATGATATCAACAGATATGTCGTCGCGGGATTTTGTATAGGCGCGGACGAGAGGATCATCGCGAGCGTTGAAATGCGGGCTTGCGGATTGGTACATGAAGCAAGGCGGTGACGAGAATCGCAAGAGGGCGCTGAAGTTGCTGGAAGAATCGGACAAGGAAGGATTTGGGTTTGCACGGCAGAAGTTGGCTGCGTTGTAGGTTGTTTGCGGCGCGCGCGGGGCGCGCGCACTACCGATTTGGTGGCACTTGCCGATTGCTCATGATTTGACCGGATGGTGAAATATCAAGCGGCGGAAGGCGCAGGGTGCGCTTTTGCCGCTTTAATTCTGTTGGCACGGATGTCGCTACTCACAATTGGATGACAGAAAATCGCAATTTCCAAAGATTCTTAAAATAGGAAGGTTAAAAGAAAGGAGAAGAAGATGACAACGATTGTTAGCACAACAAATGTCTGCTGCGGAACGTGCCAAGCGTGGACAGGTGAGCGAAGGTATGAACCAAGGTTAAAGCGGGTGGCTTGTACCTACTCTGGAACATCAGGGCTTTCGCCATGCACCATGAAATACAGAAAGTCGCCATCCACGCCAGCAAGTAGTTGTCGCGGCTACGTGCGGTGGTGTGGAATAGGGCAATGAACATGTGGGGAAAATGTGAGCGGTGAGATGGTGAAGACAGGTGCGTTTGCACGGGGTTTCAAGTTGGCATATAGGAAGTTCAGATAAGCCAAAGGAGAATCAACATGGCAGAAAGCAGTGAAGAAGTTTATACCATTCCAGATCATATACGTATGCATCCGAGCATATACTATGGAAAACTCGGCGACGGTACGGAGTATGGCGATTGCATCTATCTGATGTTGCAGACAATCATAGACAACTCAATTGATGAATTCAAGATGGGGTATGGGAATCTGGTCGAGGTGTCGGTTGATTATGCAACCGGCGAAATGAGCGTGCGTGATTATGGGCGCGGTGCGTTTATCGAAAAACTGGAGGATTGTTTCATTGCGTATTATCGCGGGGGAATGTATCCGTCGGATTTTGAAATGGATCATGCGGTTCTTAGGCCTGGAGCGCAGGAAGTTTCTGCATTGTCTGCAAGTTTTCAGGTGCGGTCTGTTCGTGACGGACAATATGGAAACCTTGTGGTTCATTGCGGGAAGAAGGTGTCGTATGACATTGGGGAATGCGCTACGGACGAGAAGAACGGATTGCTCGTACGTTGGACACCGGATGCAACGGTACTCCCCGCGTTCACTGTCGTTGAGGAACATGTAGTTCGCAGAATCAAGGAATGTGCTGCGGCTAACCCAGGCTTGAAGTTCATCCTTAACGGGCAGGAAATTACTGTAACGGTGTAAGCGGCCAATATGTACTTTTGCGATGCTAAATAACATACGGTAAGAAAGGAACTAACGATGACAGAGGAGAATGCAATAAGCGAATACAACGAAACAAAGCAGAGGTTCGGCGATATTGCGACGATGCTACAGGCGGTATTGGTATTGAAAGATGTATTTATCCAAGTCGTTTCATCGGAACAGGGCGGAAGGTTTACGAAAATCACCGCCAAGATGTCACCCAGCGACATCAAGTGGCTGCGCGAAAACAAGTGTACGATTTCTAAGGAAATCGGTAGTGATTCTATTCGGGTTGTCGAATTGGACGATGGGGTTGTGTCGATTGAGGTTGGTTTGCCATTCGAGCAATGGAAAGACTTGTCGTACCATGGGGTTGGGACTTGCGGCTCCTTCGATCATAAAATGAGCAATTGGCAATATTATGAACAGCAAACATGGCAGTGTGTTATATGATCGATTGGCACGGATGTTGCTATAAAACGGCGTAAATAGTTAAAATAGCAAGAAAGGATAAATATGAAGATAGGGAACGATCGTTGGCGGCAAATAGTAAAATCGTTGGTTATTTGCGGCGCGATGGCGCTAGCTGGATGCTGTGCTGTCGAGCAAGGCGAGGAGGCAAGGGATGAGTATGTGGCGTATTTGCGGGAGGTTATCGCAGACGCGAAGAAATCCCCGGACTTCTTCATCGGCCATGCCCTTACAGACAGCGAAGAGCAGTGCAAGCGGGAGATGGTTTATCTGGATGATAGGTATCTCAGCTACAGAATCGAGGAGTATTGTTATAATGGAGGTGCGCATGGAAGTTCCAAGGTGACGGTCGGAACGTTGGACCGAGAGACGGGTAGAGAACTTACATTGGTCGACGTGTGTGGCAAAGATGGATTTCCGGCTCTCGAGTCGGAACTTCGCAAGGCGGTCATTGCGAAGATTGGTGAAGAGAATATCCAGTCGCCCGTAAAACCGATCGAGAACTTCTACCTCGCGGCGGATGGGTGGCATTTCGTGTATAATGAATACGAAATAGCTTGCTACGCGCTTGGGGCAATTGAGGTTGTCGTAAAGCGGGAGCAATAGGGTTGGCACAAAACTGCAGCATCAAGATTGTTACGGAAGTAAGAAACATGAAAGACGAACTTAACTATGAACTTTTGGAGTTCCATGTGCGTGAGGCGACAACAGAATTGAATTCTCTGTTGAGCCGCATCTGGTTCATGCAAGATCGACAAGACGAGGAGGGGCAATTGCTAACTGACGCATTCGAACCTCTCACCGAGGAGGGCTTTGCCGTGTCGCTCGAACACGCTTACCACCATCTCAATTTTGCCTGGAATGGGCGTTTCAAAACTATGCACGAAGCGGATGCTCAATTCGCAAGAAACGAGAAGTTTCCGCGTCCAAATAAAACATCCGGCTGGTTCGCAAAGTTCTGGCCAAAATCCATGTTCAAGGAAAATATGAGGAGCAGTTGAAATGAAAGCATTGAGCTGGAAGCCAATACTGTCAAATTTGACGGAAGCACGAGGTGAGTTGCTGAGCACATATGAGCGATTGTATTTTCTTGAGTTCGGCGAACTGCCGGAGGATTGCCGCTGGATTGGCGAAACATCAGATTATATTGCCTATATGCAGAAGCAGGAAAAAGTCAATCCATTCGATGAAACGGCTCTCTTCTTCAGGTTGGAGCATGCGTACCATCATTTGAATTGGGCGTGGAACTGTCGGCGTACTGAGGAGGAGAAAGTGTGGAAGTCTAGCGACCGGGCGGCGGCGCGCTGGACTCGATTCCCGCAGACGCAGGAATTTGTGGATCTGTGGCCAGAGGATAGAAGCATAAAAGAGCATGTTGATGACTTGTTCAGACGGAAGGTGAATTATTCGATATTGCAGGTTATGATTAACATGGCCAAACGGAAGTTGGAGATTTTGTGCTATCTAGTGGCAAAGGAGTTGGGCGATGAGCGCGAACGCCCTAAGGGGTTGAATCCAGAAATTGGACTCAAGCCGCTTACGGAGAAGGAGTTTTTTCGCTATATGCATCGCATTTACGCGCAACTTAATACGGCATGGAACAGCCGTGCGGACAAAACCTTTGTTACTGGCAAAAGCGCAATAGCCCGTCGCGAACGTTTCTCGTCGATATTCGCGACCGGAAGTTGGAATATGTGGCGCCAAAGCTAAGACCAAAAAGGCGCGGCAACCACGCGCCTTTTGTTTTTGTATTGCATTTTAGGCGGATTTGTGGAGGCGCTAGGGAGTGGATTTAGAGGCTTACGTGTGCTCTAGTGAAGTCAACATGTTGATTTACAGATTTCAACACGTTGATTGCCGTAAATCAACACGTTGATTTCTGTAAATTGACACCTTGATTTTTGTAAATCAACCTGTTGATTTCACTATCGTCTTCGTAGTGCTCGCAATTGCGTCTATAGAGGGCTAGAATCTTGGGGCTTGTGGCTTCCGCCTTCGCAATGCTTCGGCGCGACAGGCGGGGCTCGGGGGATGGATTCAGAATGTGGTTTATTTTATATTTCCTATTGCCGAAGTTGGCGATTTTTGGTATCATAACCGCATGATGAAGAAGTTGGCGATAGGGTTGGCGGCGATGATGCTCGCCATGGGGGCGTCGGAGGCGCGGATATACAGGGTCCACTCCAGTACCGATTCTTCCCGGCAATGCGAGTGGAAGAATTGCGAGAATTTCGTGGGGCCGGGGTTCAGGTATTGCAAGCGGTGCCAAGAATTGGCCCGGAAGTATCAGCTCGAACGCGAGCAGGCGGTCCGGGAACTGATGGAGCAGCTGAAGGGATGCGATCTGCCGGCGGCAAAAGGGGGCATCCGCAAATTCTTCGGCTATGAGCCGGGTCCGCTGTACGAGATCCCGAGGAAGCTTACCGAGAGGATGTGTTTTGACAAAGACGGGGAACAGGTGGTTACGAACAAGCTCGCGAAACCGTTCAGGCAGTGCAACAAGGTGGAGCTCAAATATTCCAGGTCCAATCTGGCGCTTTACCAGATAACGCTGTTTTCGTCGCCGGACGTGCGTGCGGACCGGGTGATGGCGGAGGAAGAGAAGACGGCGATCGGGCGGGAACTTGTCGAGCTGTTCGATGGCCAGATCACGATGCCTTATCCGGGGCGCTATGAGATCAAGGGGGCGTAGGGCCGGCAACGGCTGGAGATAAGGGCGGACAAGCGAAAGGCGGCGGAGGCGGAGATCATGGCGAACCACAATACGTCGGTGCTGAAACCGGGATTTGTGTATTCGGTCATACTGCAGGACAATTCGCTTTACAGGTGCAGGTAAGCTCCAGACGCTTGCGGAGTGGGTAGGGATTTTAGGGTATTGACTTTCGATATGGAAATATGGTATAATACAATCTCAATCACAGAGGCCAGGTTAGCACAGTTGGTAGTGCGGCTCATTCGTAATGAGCAGGTCGGGGGTTCGAGTCCCTTACCTGGCTCCAAATGGCGGGAGTAGATCAATTGGTTAGATCAACAGATTGTGATTCTGTGGGTTGCGGGTTCGAGTCCCGTCTCCTGCCCCAAGCGAATTGAAAGATTAAGAATATGGCTATGACTGATATCGAACCGTTGATTGATTTGCAGGATGTCGACGGAAGGATTCGCGAGCTTGAGCTGGAACTCAAGGATTTGCCGCGCCGCCGTGCTTTGGAGACTGCGCGCTTGAATGGTTCGATAGCCGATCTGGAATCGGCTAAGGCTGCGCTGGCGGCGGTGAACAGCCGCGTCCGCAGCGACGAGGAGGAGGCCAAGGCGGCGGAAGAGAAGATTTCCCAGCTGAAGATCGCGCAAACCAGTCTCAAGACCAACAAGGAGTATGCGCAGTATTCGATGCAGATCGATATCGTGCAGAAGGAGATCGAGGGTGCGCTCGAACGGATTGCGGCGGCGACCGCGCCTGACGGCGATGTCGCGGCGGCGGAGCGCCGTCTGGCGGACGCTCAGGCCAAGTATGACGGCGAGAAGGTTGGGGTGGACAAGTTTTGCGCGGAGATTGACGAGCGCATCACCGCCTTGGAGGGCGAACTTGCGGCGGCGAAGGAAGAGCGCACGGAGAAGGCCAGGAATGTGACCGATCCCAAGTACAAGCTATATTACGAGCGTCTGCGCACCAAGCGCTGGCCGGTTGTGGTTCCGCTCACGCCTGAGGGCGTTTGCGACGGATGCCACCTCGTGCAGCCGCCTCATGTCGCGCAGCTTGTGGATCGCAATGCGGGAATGGTGGCCTGCACGATGTGCGGGCGCATTCTCTACAGATAAAGATTTTGGCGGCGATGCGGAGAAAGGGGCTGGTCGCGGCCGGAAACGGCTGAGGAAAGTCCGGACTCCACAGAGCGGGGATTGGGGCTGTAATGGCCCTGGGGATTCGGGCAAACCGGGTCGACGGAAAGTGCCACAGAGACTAGACAGCCGGAAACGGCGATAGGTGAAATAGGGCGGGGCAAGAGCCCGCCGGGGCGCGTAAAAGCGTCTGCAACGGCAAACCCATCCCGGAGCAAGATCAAATAGGGGGCCGACGGGCTGCTCGTCCGGCGTTCCGGAAACGGAACTTCAGGCCTCGGGTTGATTGCTTAGATGAATGACTGGCGAAAACAGAATCCGGCTTACACCTTTCGCCGCATCGCCGCCTTTTAGCTCTTCCCCCTTAACTATGTAGTCTAGCCGTGCTTACCGGTAGTCCAGCTCCCTTTACTTCGTAGTCCAGCTCCCTTTACTTCGTAGTCCAGCTCTCTTTACTTCGTAGTCCAGTTCCGTTTACTTCGTAGTCCAGCCCAGTTTACTTCGTAGTCCCGCTCCCTTTACTTCGTAGTCCAGCTCCCTTTACTTCGTAGTCGGACTTTCTCGCTTTGGCAGACTGCCGTTTTTCGGCTGCGCACAAAAGGGTATTGACAAATCGGCACGATATATGGTATAATAGGCATCACAAAATGAGAATGTTGTGCCGAAAAATATCTTTGGCGGCGTCAGTGCCGCTTATGTGTGCTTGTATGTGCGGATGCAACGCACTGTACAAGGATGTAATGTCTTGGTTTGACGACGCCGAGAGCGTAGACGCGGCGGCGGTCGCGAAGTATTGGGACGGACCGCGCATCGGTCCGGGGATGACGCTCAACATCACCATCGGTACGCCTACGACTCCGCCCAAGGAGTTCAAACTTTTGGTCGACCAGAATGGCGACGTCACGATCCCATACTTGCTCCAGGAGCCGGTTGCGTGCGACGGGTTGACGCTCGAGGCGATGAAAAAGAAGCTTGTCGCCGCCTATTCCCTGTATATAAGGCAGCCGCAGGTCGTGGTAAGTTTCGGGCCGTACGATCAGCATGGCGTGAGCCCGTGGGGGACGGTTACGGTAATGGGCGAAGTGGGGACGCAAGGTCCGGTGAACATGCCGCCGACCATGGATTTGACGGTGACGAAGGTATTGCAGCTCGCGGGCGGGCTGAAGCCGTTCGCGGACAAGACGCGGATTATCGTGACGCGCTGCGACAAGGACGGTCAGCAATCGCGGATACGCGTGGATTTGCGGGAAATCGGCGAAGACGGCCGGTTTGACAAGGATTTGGAGTTGAAGGCGGGAGATGTCATCTTTGTGCCAGAGACGTGGTATTGAGTTTGGATGAAATCCAAGAAGGAGTGGAAATGAAAACGATTAAATTCTTTGGCTTGGCGGTAGCGGCGATGCTGGCATGTTCTGCCAATGCGCTTTCGCTCGCCGAGGCGCGCGGACGCATCAGCGAGGCGATCGAGGATCCTGCGGTGATGGCGGCGATCATGGCGGAGCTTTCCGCTGAAGATCAGATTACATTCCTTGGCGACGTGAACGCGGCGATTGAATCCATGCCGGGCTCCAGCGAGGAGAAGAGCGCGAAGTTCCTCACAGTGAATCGCACGGCGGTGAAGAGCGCAAAGCCGGGCAACATGGCGAACATGATCGCGGAAGTCTATGCGACGGTGCCGCCGGAATCGCTCACGGTGGTGAACGAGCAGTTCGCGGAGACGATGTTCAACCGCGCGGCGGATTCTTCCACGACCTATACCGACGAGCAGTTCGCTGCGATTGCCAAGGCGGTGTCGGACAAGATTCAGGCGCGCAACGCAGGCAGCGATGACGCGGCGGTGCGCAATACATTTGGCGTGTTGATGTTCGTGAGGGCGTCGAACGGCACGCCTGCGAATCTTTCCGAGACTTTGACGGAAGGCTTCGATCCTGCCACGCAGGCTCAGGCGCGCAACGAGTGGATGCCTGCGGCGCTGGAAACGCCGGCCAACTACGGTCCGCTCCTCGGCGCGAGCGAGAATGGCGCGGAGGATATGCCTGACATTCCGGTTGTGATTCGCATCGCCGGACCGCAGATACTCGATGCCATGCTGGCAGATCTTGCTTCGGCTGGAACTGGAGAGGGCGGCGTCCCCACGAAATTCACAGAAGCTGCGGCTCCGAACCCCATTCCGGTTCTTGACCAGGGTCTTGACCGGGGTCTTGAGCGCATTCCGTTGATGCCGGATCATGTAATCAAGTATCCGTATTGAGAATTTCGAATGCCGATAATTTGAAAACAAATTTATTTGGGAAGCACAAGATGAAAAAGAGTTTGTTGATCCTGTCGGTAGCGGCGATTTCGCTGGCGCATGCCGAGGAGATGGATCGCCCGGGAGGGATTAAGATCGGTACGCGCATGACGCTCATGCCGTATGTCAATTTCTCCTTCACCCACGACTCCAACGTCGGTTCGCTGCGCGACAACGATGACGGCCAGTCCTGGAGCATAAATCCTGGCGCGAACCTCGCCTACAATGCCGAGAACTGGCACTTGACCGGTTCGCTGTATTATCAATACCATGCGTATTCTTCGGGCTATTCGCACGAGCTAAACAGTTCGTCGTTCGGCGAGAGCTTGAATTACAGCTGGTCCAACGCCCAAGGCGGCAAGGGCTGGTCGTTGATGCTTTCCGAGAGCTATCAAATGATTTCGCAGGATGACGACGCCTCTAACGACGGCGGGCGCGGCGTCGGTCGCGACCGCAATCAGGCGACGGTCGCGGGCATGCTCGAGCGCAGATTCAACGAGCGCATCCATGGCGGCGTGAACGCCAGCTACTACTACCTCCATTACGACAACAAGGTCGGCAAATATGCGCCGATGTACGGCTGGAAGCGCTGGACGGTCGGTTTGGAGTCTGGATATGTCGTGAACAAGTGGACGGATCTCCTCGTTTCGGGCAGCTACAGCGGTTACAATCAGGAAAACGATTCCACCAAGTACTATTCGCTTCCTGCCAAGCACGTTGACCGCGATTCGCGCAGCTGGAGCGTGATGGCCGGTGTCGGCACGCGCGCCACCGAGCGCATTTCTTATCGGGTGATGGTCGGCTATTCGGAATACGAATACAGCGAACATAGCGACAGCGCACCCACCTACCAGATCAGCGGCAACTGGAAGATGTCCGATACCTGGTCGATGATGGCCCTCGCGTCGCGGTACTACTCGCCCTCGGAGACGGCGCGCGGAAGCTCTGCGATTACCGACTCTGTGAGCTGGGGTCTTGCGCACACGATGCTTCGCGGCAAGCTTTCGGCTACGTTCGACCTTTCCTACCGCCATCAGTCGCATCCATACAATACGTACGCGCAAAACGACTATCGTCAGGATATCGGCACGGCGCGCTTTGGGCTCAGCTATACGCTCAACCGTTTCGTGAGCCTCTTCGGCTCGGTGGAATACCAGAAGAGCTGGTACTCCGGCACTCCCTACTACCGCGGGAATTACGACTATGATCGTTGGCGCGGCACGGTTGGCTTCCGCTTGACCTACTAAGTGCAGAAGTTTGTTTCAAAATACGCTCTGGCGGCGCACCTAGGGGTTCTGACGGTTGCGCCGCTATTGCTTTTTCCGTTCTTCGACCAGGCGACGATCGGGGTGGCGTGGCTTTGGCTTTCGCTGTATGTCGCGGCGTGGATTGTGATGGAGCCGTCGCGGATCGGCATGGAATATCCGCATGAAGCGCGTGCGCGGGTGGTGTGCTCGATCGTGCGCGATCCTTTCGTCTGGTTCATGGTTTTTGTCGTCATGTGGGCGGCGGTTCGCGCATTCAATGGCGGCGTGGGGATGTGGTACGATGCGGAGATCCGCCGCTGGTCGTTCAAGAGCGCGACGGTGGATTGGCTTCCCGGCGGCGTGGACGGGTCTGGATTTTTCCCGTTTTGCGCGGCGGTGGCGATGACGGTCGTGGCGACTGGGATCCGCAATGCGCTGGGCAAGGCGGCGAGGTATGCCTTCCTTTGCACGGTTTGCGCTTTGGCGGGTTTTGCCGGGCTTGTGTTTGCCGTGGAATTCCTGTGCGGCGACATGACGATTTCCCGGATTGCGCAGTGCAGTCTGCAAAGTCCGTTTTACATTGGCCCGGCGTTCGGGGTCGCGTTGCTGTGCGGAATCGCCGGGCTTTTCGGGGCGGCGGAAAAGCGCTGGACGCGCACTGAGTTTATCGTGGCGGCGGGGCTTGCAGGGGCGATGTGCGGCATGTTGATGTTTTCCACTCTCGTCGCGACGCTTGCGTTTCTCGTTGCAGCATTGGTGATGATAATAGTAGGCTACTTCCTCAACCGCAATGTCTTCGAGGGCGCGGCTTCTCTCAGGTGCGGGGTGTTCTTCATTGCGATGACCGTCTTCGGCGGACTGTTCGTAGCCTCGGCCGATGCCGGAAGCGGGGTTGCCGATCGCCTCGAGGCGGCGCAGAAGCTGGAATTGCTTTCGCCTGAATATGTTGCGGCAAGACCGCCGCTTTCGCGGATTGCCTTTGCAGCCTTCAAGGACAATCTCTGGCTCGGCACCGGATTGGGGTCTTATCCGGTGGATGTGCGCTTCCGCGCAGAGGCGTCGGACTACAATTCGATAATGCCGGGGCAGGCTGGTGCGTTGAACGGATATTTGCATCTCGTGGCCGAGCGCGGAGTGCTTGGCGCCGGGATTTGCTTTGTGGCGCTTGGCTTTCTCGTCTGGGGGTTTGTTTCCAGGCTCATGTCGTCCTTCGGGAAATTCGAGTTCAGGGCGGCGCATATCCTTTTCCCGGTCGTCTTTGTTGTGGCGGCCGCGTTGATGTTTGTTGAATGTTCCTGGCTGAAAAGCGATGCCATGGCGGTTCTTCTGGGTGCGCTTGCGGTCTCCGCGGCGGCAATCCCGGCGAATCGCCGCGACACCAAGGCCGGAGAGGAGACGCAGAATGGCTGACAAACCTTCATATTACGGCAGCGGTTCGGGTCCGCAATACTACGGCAGCGGCACCGGACCCAAATATTACGGTGGCGGCGCTTACGGCGGCGCACCGGCCTACGGCGGCGCTTATGGCCAGCCGCGCTCGTACTCGGCTCCGTCGGGCGGCGATGACGGCTCCATCGTCGGCACGATTACGATCGGCCGCATGCTGCGCGTCATTTCGCAGCGGTGGCTCAGCGTATTCGTGTTCCTCTTGATCGGCCTTGTCGTTTCGTTCGCGGTCTACAAGATTTCGCCCACGGTTTACGAGGCGCGCAGCTCGTTCACCATGGATATGCGCCGCAGTTCCGGATCGATGGGCAGGAATGCGCTCGACCAGGCGATGCCGGACTTCGGCAGTTCCTACGCCGAAATCTTCAATACGCGCATTCCGGACTGGAGGTCGGAAAAAATCGTGACGCGCATCGTCCAGCAGTACCGCGCGAACCATCCGGCATCGACGGTCTCCGACGAGCAGATCATTTCCACTCTTGGCGGATCTAAACTCGATCTCCAGCGCAATTCGCGCATCATCAATATCACGGTGCGCTCCGGAGTTCCGGCATTGGCGGCGGCGCTGGCCAACGCATACGCCGAGGCGATCGAGGCGTTCACCGACGACGAAAACAAGATCCGCTGCGACAAGGCGGTGAGCCAGATCCACGGCAATGTGGAAAAGCGCCGCCGCGAAGTGGACAAGATCGCCAAGCAGCTCCTCGATTTCCGCACCGCCAACAAGGTGGACAATCTGCGCTCGATGCGCGATACCGTGCAGCAAGGCTTGAGCAAGACGACCAGCGACATTCTGGCGCTCGAGACCAGCGAAACGCAGCTCATCGAATGGGAGAAACTCCTTATCGAAGTCCAGAAAGATCCCGAGAGCTTCGGCAACCTTTCCACCGGCGTTCCGCGCGCGGAGGAAATCGCCAATGAATACCGCCAGTTCCAGGACGACTCCGGCGCCTATGCGTCGCTTCTGGTGGCGTATACGGAAAACCACCCCGAGGTTCTGGCGGCGAAGAAGCGCCTTGAAATGTCGCGCCAGCGTTTCCTGGACGCCGTGTCGCGTGCGCTTCTGACCGGCCGTTCTACTTTGCAGGTCACGCGCAATCAGCTTGGCAACATGCGCAACAAGCAGGAGGATTTGCGCAATGAACTCGCCTCGCTAGAGCAGCGAATCGTGCTGGCGGAGTCCGGACTTGGCCAGCTTGAGGCGGAGTTCAAGGTCTCCAACAATGTCTTGGAGGGCCTCATCATGGACGAGAACAAGGCGCGCATGGATGCCGAGGCGAACAACGAAATCGTGCGTCTGGCGACTTCCGCGAGCGTGCCTTCCAAGCCGGTGCTCCCCAATCCGCTCATGATTTTCGGCGCGGGCGTCGCCGTTTCGATCGGCCTCGGACTGCTCTTCGTGCTGGTGATGGACAACCTTGAGGATACGGTCGTCAACCTCTCGGATATTGAAGGGCGTCTTTCGCTCAAGGTGCTCGCGGTGCTGCCGCACGTTCGCCGCAAGAAGCGCGAGCAGGTGGCCAAGTTCATGATCGAGGATAAATATTCGCAGTTCTCAGAGGCGGTTGCGGGGCTTCGCAATCTCCTCGAGTCGCCGCGCTACGAGTCGCTCACCAAATGCATGCTCGTGATTTCCACACAGCCTGGCGAAGGCAAAACGATCACTTCGACTTCAATCGCCATTTCCCACGCCCAGACCGGCAAGAGGACGCTTCTTGTGGACTTCGACCTTCGCCGCCCGCGCTTGGCGCGCATTTGGGGCGTGGACATCACTGACGAAAAGTCGTTCTCGCATGCATTGCAGAATGCCGATGCGGAAAATCCCCCGGATTTCTCTTCGCTTGTCAACGAGACGGCTCTCCCCAACCTTAGCGTAATCTGCTCGATGCCGCCTGAAGGCATCAACCCGGCGACGATTCTCGGCTCCAAGATCGTTCCGGTCTTCCTCGACTGGGCTCGCGAGCACTACGACAAAATCATCATCGACTCGCCGCCGTTCGGGCTTGTCGGCGATGTGGTGACGCTTGCGACGCTTGTGGATAGCGCAATCATCATGTGCTGTCCCGACCGCACCCACTTCAAGCCCATTCAATACTGCGCTCGCTGCCTGACCGAAGCCGGTGCGAACATTATTGGCGTAATCGTCAACGACGTGGAAGTGTCGAGCCAGTCGGCGTTCAGCCCGTCGCGGCACCATGGCGGCTATCGCTCCGGTTACAAGAGCGGCTATGGCTATGGCGGCTACGGCTATGGCGGCTATGGCTATGGTTATGGCTACGGCTATTCGTCCAGCAGGCGTCACAAGAAAACGGACACGGGAACGGAAAAGCCCGATGATGCCGCAGGCAAGGGGAATGACGCCGCGAATGCGGAAAAGCCTGCCGAGCCTCAGAGCGGAACTTCCGGCAAACTGGAAATGACCGATGAAGAGTAGGCGTTGCATTGTGACCGGCGGCTGCGGATTCATCGGCAGTGCGCTGGTGCGCCACCTTTGCCGCGAGGGGCGCGATGTTCTAGTGATCGACAAGCTTACCTACGCCGGGAATGTCGAATCGCTCAAGGAGGTGGAAGGCAAGTACACGCTCCTCAAGGCAGACATTTGCGATCAAGCGGCGATGGATAGAGCGTTCGAGGATTTTCAGCCCGATACCATATTCCATCTCGCCGCAGAATCGCATGTCGACCGTTCGATCGACGGGCCGGGAGAGTTCATCCGCACGAACATCGTGGGAACGGCGACGCTTTTGCAGGCGGCGCTCAAGTACTGGCGCACGCATCCGGATTTCCGCTTCCAGCACATCTCAACCGATGAAGTGTACGGGACTTTGGGCGCAGACGGGTATTTCACCGAATCCACGCCATATTCTCCGCATAGCCCCTATTCGGCGTCCAAGGCGTCGTCGGACCATCTTGTCAGGGCTTGGCACGATACTTACGGACTGCCGGTGTTGATCACGAATTGTTCGAACAACTACGGGCCATACCACTTCCCCGAGAAACTTATTCCGCTGATTATTCTCAATTGTCTGGACTTAAAGCCGCTGCCGGTATACGGCCAGGGCGCGAATGTTCGCGATTGGCTTTATGTTGACGACCATGTCAAGGCGCTTTGCCTGGTCAACGAGAAGGGCGTCAGCGGCGAGACTTACAATGTTGGCGGACACAATGAGCGCACCAACCTTGAAGTCGTAAAGACCGTGTGCGCGATACTCGACGATTTGAGGCCCAGGAAAGACTCGACTAAATACGAGACGCTGATCACCTATGTGAAAGACCGCCCCGGTCACGACCTCAGGTATGCAATCGATCCGGCGAAGTTGATGGACAAGCTTGGCTGGCGGCCGGAGGAAAACTTCGAATCCGGAATCCGCAAGACGGTCAAGTGGTATCTTGACAACGAATGGTGGTGGGGTCCCATACACAGGAACAAGTATGGCGGCGAGCGTCTCGGGAAAGGCTGAAAAGTTGAAGAAAAAACCGCTGGTATTCATCGACGGCAGCGCCGGCACGACGGGGCTCAAGGTTGCTTCGCGCCTCGCGGAGCGCGATGACATCAGGCTTTTGATCTTGGACGAGGAGCACCGCAAGGACATATCCGCCCGCAAGGAGGCCATCAATTCGGCCGATGTGGCGTTTATCTGCCTGCCGGATGTTGCGGCAATCGAAGCGGTATCGCTTTGCGACTCCCCGAAGACGGTAATCATCGATACTTCGACGGCTCACCGCTGCGCGGAAGGCTGGACTTACGGATTTCCGGAAATCGGGGGGCTGAAGACCAAGATCGCCAAGTCTAGACGGATCGCCAATCCCGGCTGCCATGCGTCCGGGTTCATTGCGCTGATCGCGCCGCTTGTCGAGCGTGGGCTGATAAAGCCGTCCTTGCGTCTCGCTACGCATTCGCTCACCGGCTTCTCCGGCGGCGGCAAAAAGATGATCGCGGATTATGAGGATTCCAAGGAAGATGTTTTGCACTGCGGCGGGCGGCAGTATGCTCTTGGTCAGCACCATAAGCACCTGCCGGAGATGGTCAAATACTGCGGTCTCAAGAATGCGCCGTGTTTCAGTCCTATCGTCGTGCCGCATTACAGCGGCATGGAGGTCTCCGTTCCGCTCTTCGCGAAGGACGTGAAAGGCGGAATCGAAGCGATCAAGGATTGCTATCGCGACTATTACAAAAAGGGGCTTGTCAGGTTTGTAGACGATTCCCAGGACGGCGGCTTTTTGTCGTCTGCCGCGTTGTCCGGGCGCGACGACATGGAGATAAGCGTCTACGGCAACAAGGACCGCCTGATGCTCGTTGCGCTTTTCGACAATCTCGGCAAAGGAGCGAGCGGCGCGGCGATACAGAATATGAACATCGCTTTGGGGATGCCGGAAAAGACCGGCCTCAAGGCTTGATAAAAAGAAGAGGGAAGAAAATGCTTACTTGGATGGACTCGCTCAAGGGCCGCTCGCTGATGCGGCTTACATCTTTCTCCGACGAGGAAATGCTCGATTTGATCAATCTCGCCGCGCAGCTCAAGGCGCGCCGCGCCGCAGGAGTGCGAGGCGATCTCCTCGCCCGCAAGAATATCGCGCTCATTTTCGAAAAATCGTCGACCCGGACGCGCAACTCCTCGATCATCGCCGCCCGCGACGAAGGCGGCGGCGCCGAGTATCTCACCAGACCGGACATCCACTTCGGCAAGAAGGAGTCGGTCAAGGACACCGCACGCGTCCTCGGCCGCATCTATGACGGAATCCTGTTCCGCGGCTTCAGCCAGCAGACTTGCGAAGATCTCGCGAGATATTCCGGCGTTCCGGTCTGGAACGGTCTTACCGACGACTATCACCCAACGCAGATTTTTGCGGATTTCCTCACGATCAAGGAAACCTTCGGTTCGCTCAAGGGTTGCACGCTGGCGTATGTCGGCGACGGTCGCAACAATGTGGCAAATTCGCTCATGATGGGATGCGCAAAATGCGGCATACGCTACATCTGCTGCACGCCCAAAGAACTGATTCCGGACGCGAAAATCCTCGCCGAAGCGGATGAAGTGGCCAGAAAGAACGGCGTGGACATCCGTGTTTTCAACGATCCCAAGGAAGGTGTGCGCGGCGCCAATGTGCTTTACACCGACGTATGGGTTTCCATGGGCGAGGAAGACAAGGCCGCCGAGCGCATCAAGATGCTCCGTCCCTACCAGATCAACATGGAACTTATGCGTGCGACCGGAAATCTGGACGGAAAGCTCATGTTCCTCCATTGCCTCCCCGCGTTCCACGACTTCAATACCGAGGTCACCAAGGATTGCGGAGCGCTGGAGGTGACCGATGAAGTGTTCGAGTCCAAATACTCCAAAGTCTTTGATGAAGCGGAAAACCGCATGCACACCATAAAAGCGCTTTTCGTAAGCTCCCTTTGCGACAGGAAAAACGTATGAAAACCGAATTCCCAGACTGGAACATCTTTACGCCCGAATTTGCCGCCGCCGAACTCGAGCGCCTGATCCCGGAGACTGAAGCGAAGGTGGCGGAAATCGAAAGCGGCGACGCCAAGACTTTCTCCGCCCTTGTGCATCCGCTCAACGATGCCACGCGCGAGTTGTGGAGCGTCTGGGGGCGCATCGCGCACATGCTCGGTGTCTGCAATTCCGATGCGTGGCGCAAGGTGCACGAAAAGTTCATGGAGCGGATAGTCGCGCTTTCGCTCAAGATCGGGCAGAGCAAGGGGATTTACCGCCAGGCTCTGAAGGTCAAGTGCGCCAACCCCACGGAAAAGCGCATCATCAAAAAGATGATCGAGGGCGCCAGACTCTCCGGCGTGGCGCTGGAAGGCGCGGCGAAGAGGAAATTCAACAAAATCCAGTCGGAACTATCGCGTCTGGCCACGGAGTTCTCCAACGAGGTGATCGATACCACGCCCGAAGACATCAGCGACGCGAAGTATGTGGAGACCATGAAGTTCTGCGCCGATCGCGCTGAACGCGAGCGTGTCTACCGCAAGCGCGCAGTTCGCGCTCCCGGCAACGGCAAGCGCATTGACGCGCTGCTCAAGCTTCGCGACCAGAGTGCGAAACTTTTGGGATTTGCAAACTTTGCCGAGGTCTCGATAGCCGCCAAGTGTGCGCCGTCGATCAAGGCAGTCATGAAGATGATCGACGATCTCGACAAGGCGACTGTGAAGAAGGCGGCGGCTGAAGACGTCGAGCTTGAAGCCATGTTCAAGGACATGCAACCGTGGGATCGCGCGTTTTGGGCAGAGAAGCTTCGCGAGAAGAAGTACAGCTATTCGGAGGAAGAACTCAAGCGTCACTTCGAATTCGCGGTAGTTCTCAAAGGGCTTTTCAAGTTGTGCAAGTTCCTCTTTGGAATCGACGTCAAGGAAGTCAAGGGCAAGGCGAAGCCGTCCGTGTGGCACGAGGATGTGCGGTTTTTCGAGGTTTCCGAGGGCGGCAAGACGGTGGCGCATTTCTACCTTGATGCCTATGCGCGTCCCGGGGTGAAGTCCGGCGGCGCATGGATGAACGAGTTCCGCAACCGCAACGACCGCACGGGCACGCTGCCGCTGGCGCTTGTCGTGCTCAACCTCAAGGCTCCGGATGCGAACGGAAAGTCGTTTATGCCGTTCCGTGATGTCGAGACGCTTTTTCACGAGTTCGGCCACGCCTGCCAGCAAATGCTCACCCGCGTTGGCGAAGAGGATGCTGCGGGCATCAATCTGGTCGAGTGGGACGCGGTGGAAGTCGCGAGCCAGTTCATGGAGAATTGGTGCCTCGATCCGCGCACCGGCATAAAGGTGCCGTCGGCACTCAAGGCCAAGGTCAAGGCGGCGAAGAATTTCCGTGCGGCTTCGGCCTGTCGGCGGCAGCTTGCGTTCGCCAAGACCGATATGCTTCTCCACTCCACCAAGGTAAAAGACCCCAACCGGCTCAAATGCGAGATGTTCGCCCATTTTGGCATGCCGATGGTTGCGGAGGATCGTTTCCTCGACGCCTTCACCCATATTTTCTCCGGCGGCTACAGCGCCGGATACTACGGTTACAAGTGGAGCGAGGTGATGAGTGCCGATTGCTTTGGCGCGTTCGAGGAGGCTGGGCTCGAGAATGATGCGGCGATGAAGGATGAAGGCGCGCGCTATCGCGAGACGATTCTCGCGCTCGGCGGCAGCGAGAGTGCGCTCAAGGTGTTCAAGCGCTTCCGCGGCCGTGCGCCCAAGATCGCCGCGCTCCTGCGTCAACAGGGACTTGAATGAAGCGCGAGAATTACGAAGCGGCGCGCGAACTTATCGCCAAATCAAAGCGCATTCTCGTTTCAGGGCATTTGAGTCCGGACGGCGATACGCTTGGCTCCGCCATCGCGGTTGCGCGGATGCTCTGTGCGTCGGACAAAGAGGCGGTCGCGACTGCGGATCTTAACGCGCTGGGCAAACTTTCTTTCATGCGCGGCGTTGAAGACCTCCTGCCTGTCCGCAAACTGAAGCGGATGAAGCGCAAGTTCGATCTTTTGGTCATGGTCGATTGCCGCGCAATCGAACGTCTGCCGCCGGAGGTTCGTCCGGTTGCCGAAAATCTTCCAATCCTCGTCATGGATCACCATGATGGCGATGCCGATTTCGGCACGGTGAATATCAGCGACCCTGCCGCTTCTTCGGCCGGGGAAATCGTCTGGCGCTTCGCGAAATGGATGGATTGGCAGATCGACGATACGACCGCCGAGGCGCTGTGGGTCAGCCTTGTCACCGACACCGGGCGCTTCGCCTACGAGAAATGCTCTTCCGCCACCATGCTGGTCGCCGCCGATCTTCTAAAGCATGATGTGCGCAAGACGGAGATCAACGATATTATCTACAACCGGTTCGGCACCAAGGCGATGAAGCTCAAGAAGATCGCTTGGCGCAGTCTGCATATCTGGCGCTCCGGGCGGGTGGCGGAAGTGACGCTTACGCGCGACGATTTCCGCTCCGTGCGCGGCACCAAGGCGGACGCCGAAGACGCGGTAGAGATTCCCCGTCTTTGCCATCGCAACGAGGTGGCCGTGTATTTCTACCAGATTCCCGACCGCACCAAGGAAATCCGCTGCTCGATCCGTACGCGCAACAACTGGAATGCGGCGGAGCTTGCCGAGCGCTTTGGCGGCGGCGGACACTTTCATGCTGCCGGATGCACGATAAAAACCTCGATGGGCGCCGCCAAGCGCATGATGCGCAACGCCATCAAGGAAATGTTCAAGAGCGCCCGCAACGGCGCGGCTGCCGTCGCGAAGCCGCCCGCCGCGCCTGCCGCGCCGACGAACACGCCGCCTCCGCCGCCTCCCGCGCCGCCGCAGGAGCCGGCTGCCGAGCTGCCTGTTTCCAATCCCGTCCAATAGGCCATGTTGCGATGCCGCCGTCGGATTCGCCGTGCTCGCATTGCTTCCGAAAGCAAAAACCTGTTGCACAATCGCGAAAAAATATGATATAATACACGGAACTGAAAGGAAAAAACGAAATGTCGGTATTCATTGGTTTTCTCTATGTGGTCGAAGTGGTGACTTGCCTTTTGCTGGCGATGGCGGTAATGTTGCAGAAGCCCAAGGAAGGCGGGCTTGGCGGCGCGATCGGCGGAGGCATGGGCGAGGCGGTTTTCGGCGCCGATGCCGGCAACGTTTTGATCAAGACGACGGTCGTCCTGGGCGCGGTGTTCCTGCTTAATACACTGGTGCTTGCCCGCCTTACCTCGACCGTGCATTCGAAGTCGATAATGGCCGCAGAGGGCGATGCCGCCCCGATGGCCGAAGAAGCTCCGGCGCTGCCGATGATGCCGTCGGCCGAGTGAGATGAAGATTCTCGTAACCGGCGGGTCCGGGTTTCTGGGCATCAATCTCATCCGTCTCCTCCGCGCGAAAGGCGTGGAGGAGATACGCGTTCTTGACATTGCGCCTTTCGACTACCCGGAGAAGGACGAACCCTGGCTGAAGTTCACGCTTGGCGATGTCCGCGATGTCGCGGCCGTGGAGCGCGTGACCGAGGGCTGCGATGCCGTGGTGCATTGTGCCGCCGCGCTGCCGCTCTATTCAGAGGAGGATATCTACACGACCGAGGTGGACGGCTGCCGCAACGTGCTTGCCGCCGCGCGCAAGTTCAACCTTTCGCGCATGATCCAGATCAGCTCCACCGCCGTCTACGGCGTTCCCAAAAAGCATCCGATCTGCGAGGACGACCCGATGGTCGGGGTAGGGCCGTACGGCCATGCGAAGATCGAGGCGGAAAAGCATTGCTTCAAGGCAATCGAGGAAGGCTATCCCGTTTGCATCATCCGTCCCAAATCTTTTGTCGGCCCTGAACGTCTCGGGGTGTTCGCGCTTTTCTACGATTGGGCCTACACCGGACACAATTTCCCCATGATCGGCAGCGGCAACAATCGCTATCAGCTCATGGATGTGGACGACATTGACGACGGTATCTGGAAGGCGCTTACGCTCCCTGCGGAGAAGATCAAGGGCGCGTTCAATTTCGGCGCGAAGGAATTTACGACGATGAAGGAGGATTATCAGGCGGTGCTCGACCGCGCCGGCCACGGCAAGCGGATAATAGGCATGCCGGCGGGACTCCTCGTCTTCATCCTCAGGATTCTTGAGAAACTGCATCTTTCGCCGCTCTATCCGTGGGTGTATGCGACGGCGTCCACCGATTCGTTCGTGTCGATCGAGAAGGCCGAGCGCGAATTGGGATTTGCGCCAAAATACTCCAACAAGGATGCGCTTGTGCGCAACTACGAGTGGTATGTGGAGCATCTTTCCGAATTCGCCGGAAAAAGCGGCGTGTCGCATCGCGTACCGTGGAAGCAGGGGCTTCTCGCAGTGGCGAAATGGTTTTTCTGATATCAAGGCGGTAACAAAATGGACAAGCATTACGACGCCAAGGCGGTCGAACAAAAGTGGTACGGATTTTGGGAAAAAGGCGGATTTTTCCATGAAGAGCCAGGACGGGGAGAACCGTATTCGGTGGTGATTCCGCCGCCGAACGTGACCGGCATCCTGCACATGGGTCATGCGCTCAACCAGACGATTCAGGATATTCTGGTGCGGTGGCGTCGCATGCAGGGACGGAATGTCCTGTGGCTTCCCGGCACCGACCACGCCGGCATCGCCACGCAGAATGTGGTGGAAAAGGCGCTCCGCAAGGAGGGCAAGCGTCGCCAGGATCTCGGGCGCGAGGCGTTTGTCGAGCGCGTCTGGGATTGGAAGCGCCAGTATGGCGGCACGATCGTCCATCAGCAGCGCATGCTCGGCAACTCCACCGATTGGCAGCGCGAACGCTTCACTTTCGA
>DFFF01000006.1:15668-16385 GCA_002369235.1 Verrucomicrobia bacterium UBA3783 | reverse complement strand
GCAACTACATCGTCAACTGGTGTCCCCGGTGCGGCACGGCGCTTGCGAACGATGAAGTCGAGCACGAGCCCAACCACGGCCATTTCTGGTATATCCGCTATCCCGTGGTCGGCAGCGGCAAGGGCGCGTCCGGCGAGCCCTACAAGGATTACGTGATGGTCGCGACCACGCGCCCGGAGACGCTGCCGGGCGATACTGCGGTAGCGGTCAACCCCAAGGACGAGCGCTACGCGCATCTCGTCGGCAAAACCGTCATCCTGCCTTTGACCGGACGCGAAATCCCGGTAGTGAGCGATGATTATGTCGACCGCGAATTCGGCACCGGCATCGTCAAGATCACGCCTGCGCACGACCCCAACGACTTCCTCGTCGGCAAGCGCCACAACCTCGCCGAGATCAACATCATGAACGGAGACGGCACGATGAATGAGCTTGCCGGCGCGAAGTATGCCGGGCTCGACCGCTTCAAGTGCCGCGAGGCGATTGTCGCCGATCTCGAAGCGCAGGGCTATCTCGACCATATCGAGGATATCGACAATCAGGTCGGCCATTGCTACCGTTGCCACGAGACGGTCGAGAGTCGGCTTTCCAAGCAGTGGTTCGTCAAGATGGCGCCGCTGGCCAAGCCTGCGATCGAGGCGGTCAAGGACGGCACGATCAAGTTTGTCCCCAAGCGCTGGGAGAATATCTATTTCAACTGGATGGAGAACATCCAGG
>DFFF01000006.1:0-15616 GCA_002369235.1 Verrucomicrobia bacterium UBA3783 | reverse complement strand
ATCCAGGACTGGTGCATCTCGCGTCAGCTTTGGTGGGGCCACCGGATTCCGGCGTATTATCTCAAGGGCGCGGAGTCCGGCGTGCGCGGCGCGGACGGGGAGTCTGAGCAGGTGTTTGTGGCCGAGACCGCCGAGGCGGCGCTCGAAAAGGCCAAAGCCGCAACCGGCAACGCCTCGCTCACGCTCGCCGATCTCGCCCAGGACGAGGATGTGCTCGATACATGGTTCAGCTCGTGGCTGTGGCCGTTTTCGACGCTTGGCTGGCCGGAGAAGACGGCAGACCTCGATTACTACTACCCGACTTGCGATCTCGTCACCGCCCAGGACATTATTTTCTTCTGGGTCGCGCGCATGGTCATGGCGGGACTTCACTTTACCGGCAAGGCGCCGTTCAAGAATATCGTCATCCACGGCATCGTTCGCGACGCGCAGGGTCGCAAGATGTCCAAATCGCTCGGCAATTCGCTCGACCCGCTGGAGCTTATCGACGCATACTCTGCCGATGCGCTCAGGTTCTCGATCGCGCTCATCACTTCGCTCGAGTGCGACACCAAGGTGAACAAGGAGAAGTTCGAGATCGGGCGCAACTTCTGCACGAAGATATGGAACGCCGCCCGCTTTATCGAGATGCAGGGCGTGAAGTCCATGGAGTACGACCGCGCTTCGCTTACGCCCGACGAACGCCACATCCTCGTCGCGTGCGACAAGGCCGCCGCCAGGCTCAATGAACTCTTGGAGCAATACCGCATCCAGGATGGCGCGCTCGCCGTCTACGATTTCATCTGGACTGAGATTTGCGACCGCTATCTGGAGTACACCAAGGACGCTCCCGACAAGTCCCGCGCCTTTGCGGTTCTCAATGAAGTCTTCTGCAAGGCGCTCAGGATGCTCCATCCCTACATGCCGTTCATCACCGAGGAAGTCGCGCATGCGCTCGGCTTTGTCGCGGAAGGCGAATCGATCATGAAAGCGCCGTTCCCCAAGGGCGGCGAAATTCCGGCTTCCGAGCAGGCCGTCTACGACTTCGTGAACATGAAGCGCGAGGCGGTCACCGCGCTTCGTGCGCTCCGTTCCGAATACAAAGTGCCGCCGTCGACTTTCGTGAAGGTGACGCTCGCCACCGCCGACGAGGCGATCAAGCGCGAGGCCGAAAGCCTCAAGAAGTCGATGCGCGCCGAGAGCGTGGAGTTTGCGCCAGAAGGCGCGGAACTTCCGATGCCCTCGAAGCTCGTGAAGCTCGGCACCGTGTATCTTTCGCTCGAGGGGCTGATCGACAAGGCGGCGGAGCTCAAGCGCATCGACGCCGAACTCGCCAAGCTCGCCGGTTTCATCAAGGGCGGCGAAGCGAAACTCGCAAACACCCAGTTTACCGACCACGCCCCCAAGGCGATTGTGGACGAGGCGCGCCGCAAACTCGACGAAAACCGCGAGAAGGCCGCGCAGCTCGAAAAGATGAGGAAGCTTTTCCAATGATCGTTTCGATTCGCGGAACGCTGCTCGCCAAAGAACCCACCCAGGCCGTCATCGAGGCCGGAGGGATAGGATATGAGGTGTTCATCCCCATATCCACCTTCGACAAACTTCCGAAGACCGGCGAGGAAGTGCGGCTTTTGGCGTATCACAGCGTCCGCGAAGACGGTGAAACGCTCTTCGGTTTCGCCACCAAGGGCGAGAAGGCGATGTTCATGAAGCTTGTCGGAGTGAGCGGAGTAGGCAACAAGATTGCGCTTTCGATTCTCTCCGGCAGCTCGACAGGCGAACTCTCGCTGGCGATTTCCACCGGCGACGCCAAGCGGATTGCCGCCATCAAAGGCGTAGGCAAGAAGACGGCGGAGAAGATCTGCATCGAGCTCAAGGACAAGATCGACGCCATCGAGGCGCTTGCGGAAAGCCAGGGCGGAGCCAAGGGGGCGGACAAGACGTTTATCCAGGATGCGATTCTCGCGCTCGGGGCGCTGGGCTTCAACGACGAGACGGCGAACAAGATGATTTCGCAGGTGCTCGCAGTCCGGCCGGAGACGAACGACACGGAAACCCTCATCCGCCTCGCGCTCAAGAACAAATGAGGCGCCTCCGCTATGGTTTGGGTGCGCTTTTCTTCTTTCTTTACGGAGCGTTCGCGCTCGCGTTCGCGCCGCTGATGATTCTCCCGGTCTGGACTGAGACCGGATTCCGTCGCATTGTTCGCGCATTCTACCGGTGCTTCGTCGCGCTTGCCGGAGCGCTTGGCCTGTTTCGTGTCGATATGGACGCGGCTACTCGCGAAGCCTTGCGCACCGCGCACGGGCGCATCATCGTGATGAACCATATCGCGCTTATAGATATTGTCGTCATCCTCGCCCATCTCCCCGATTCCACCGCAATCGCCAAGTCCGCAACGCTCAAAAATCCCGTTCTTTCCACGGCCGTCAAAAAGATGTTTCTCGTGAACGACGAAGATCCCGAAGAGCTTTTTTCGCGTGCGGCGGCCCTGATTGCGAAGGGCGTCAATCTCGTGGTCTTCCCGCAGGGAACGCGCGGCGGCGGAAAACTCCACCGCGGCGCGGCGCGCCTGGCGCTGGCGCTCAAGGCTCCGATCCTGCCCGTCCGCATCGACTACGATCCGGTCGTGCTCGACAAGCGCCACCCCTGGTATTACACGGGCGATCGCACGATCCGCATCGCGCTTGAAGCGAAGCGCGAAATCGTCCCGCAGGGCGAATCCAATTTCACAAACGCCAAGAAACTCACTGCGGCCTTTGCCGCGCAACTGGGAATACCGCAAACATGAACATCATGCCCATTCTTGCCGCCATCGCCATCTACCCAACTCCCAAGTCGATTGTCGAACTCGGCGGCGATTTCGGGACCGAGGATTATGTGGTCGTCAAAAAGGACGATCCGTCCATGGCGCCGCAATCCTATTCGCTCGTCCTCACCAATGGCGTGGTCGAGATAACCGCCGCCGACTCCGACGGCCATTTCTACGCCCGCGAAACCTTGAACCAGCTCGGCGGCAATATCGGCGACAGGCTCCCGAATCTCAGGATCGAGGACTCCCCCTCCATCGCCGTGCGCGGCGTCGTCGAGGGCTACTACGGAAGACCGTGGGGCAAAAAGGGTCGGCTCGCGCTTCTGGATTTCATGGGGCGGCTGAAGCTCAATACCTATATTTACGGACCCAAGGACGATCCTTACCACCACACGCGCTGGCGCGAAGCGTATCCAGAGGAGAATCAAAAGGAATTCAAGTCGCTCCTCGCGGCGGCAAAACGCAATCATGTGCGGTTCTGCTGGGCGATTCATCTCGGCGGATCCTTCCGCAAGGGCGGAGAAGGGGAGATGGAGGACTTTCAGGCCCTCTACGCCAAACTCCAATCCATGTACGACCTTGGCATAAGGTCGTTTGCGGTGTTCTTCGACGACTTTGGCGATGCCGACGCCCAGTTCCACGCGAAAATCTGCAATTTCGTTTCGCTGGGCTTCATGCGCCGCAACGAGGGTTGCATGCCGCTCATCGTCTGCCCTAACGTCTACTGGGGCCTCGGCGAGAGCGACTACTGCAAGGTATTGGGCGAGGAACTTGCCGCCGACACCCAGATCGTCTGGACCGGCAAGACCGTGTGCCACGACATCTCGAAGATCGATGCCGAGAAAGTCGCCGCCGCCTACCGCCGCCCGCCGTTCGTGTGGTGGAACTTCCCCGTCAACGACTATTGCCGCACCAAGCTTCTGCTCGGCCGCACCTACGGTCTCGACAATGGCGTCGAGGTTTCCGGCTTTGTCGCCAACCCGATGGAGAATTGCGAGGCCAACAAGATCGCGATTTTCGGCGTGGCCGACTGGTGCTGGAATTCCGCGGCGTTCGACTCGGCGAAGAACTGGGAGTCGGCCTTCGGCTACATCTACCCCGACCCCGAAGTCGCCGCCGCGATGCGCATTCTCGCTGCGCACAATTCCGACCAGGCTCCGAACAGCCAGCATTACCGCCGCGAGGAGAGTATCGCCGTCAAAGGACTGTTCCGCCGCGCCATCGGCGAATTGGCGACGAAGGGCGAACTTCCTACCGACCTCGAAACGCAAATCCGGGCGGTGCTTGTGGAACTTGCCGACGCCTGTGCAGTCCTCAAGCGCAAACTTCCCATGGAAGAGCCGGAACTTTGGTGGGAGATCGAAGGCTGGATCGGGGAGAATGAATTTGTGGCGAATTCCGGCTTGAAACTCCTCGATTTCCTTGCCGCCGGAGGCGAAAAGGACAAGGAGCGCCTTGCCATGGATTTGCATCGGCTCAAGGATGTGCGCAAGGACAACGATGCGCGTCATGTCGCGAAATTCGCCGCCGCCACCTTCCCAGCCGACGCCGCCTTGGTGCAGCCGCCGCGCGCCGCCACGCTCGTGATCCGCCCCTTCCTCGATGCAATCTTCGCCGCCGTCGCCGCCGATGTCTATCGCGCCGCCACCGGCGACGAAAATCCTTTCGCACCATGAAAATCTGGCTGCAAAGAGTCTCCGAAGCCTCGGTCGCGATTGACGGCGAAAAGGTCGCCGCAATCGGACAGGGCTATCTCATCCTGCTCGGCATAACCCACACCGACACGGCGGAGAAGGCCGATTACCTCGCCTCGCGCATCCCAGTGCTCCGGCTTTTCGAGGACGAGAATTTCCATATGAACCGCTCGCTTGAAGATGTGGGCGGCAAAGTCATCGTCGTCAGCCAGTTCACGCTTTATGCCGATACTTCGCACGGCCGCCGACCGGGCTTCTCCGCCGCCGCGCCGGGCAATATCGCCGAGCCGCTTTACAATCATTTCGTCGCCAGACTTAAAGAACTCCTGGGGACGGAGCGCGTCGGAACCGGCAAGTTCGGCGCCGACATGAAAGTCGCGCTTATAAACGACGGTCCCGTCTCCGTGGAACTCACCGCCTAGGCAGGGCTTATCGACCCTTGAGCCGCCGCCGCTCCTTCGCCCCCCTCTCTCGTAAGGCATTTCAAGAAGGTTGTACCTTTTGATATAAAAGGTTGAACCTTTTGGGTAGAAAGGTTATACCTTTTAGGGTAAAAGGTTATACCTTTTGGGTCGAAAGGTTGGACCTTTTAGGGCAAAAGGTTATACCTTTTGGGTAAAAAGGTTGAACCTTTTTGCGTTGGCATTCCAATGCGAGCCCAGCATGGGGATTTTAACCACTGAACCCACGGAAGGCGGGGAGCGGGGAAGAGCCGAAAATATCTCCACATATTGACATTATGAAGCGAATTTTGATAAAATACCCGCTGAACTAATGCGATGCGAAATAAGCATGCATTACTATGAGGTATCATGGAAGGCAGGACAAGAAAGACGAGCGCATTGCTGGCGTGCGCAATTGCCGTCTGCGTATTCCAATCGTTCGCCACTTCGGCGACCAATGTCAATGTATCTGCGGGCGTGGACATAAGGCTGCGCTACGAGGGGACGGACAACCTTCCGACTTCCTCCAGAGGAGAGTCGAAGGCAAGCGACTATGCGCGCATACGAATCCGCCCATGGGTCAAGGTGTCGAACGGCGACTTCGGCCTGTACCTGCGAATCGCGGACGAATTTCGCGCCTACCGCGCACCTGATGCACTCTCGCGCAAGCAGCGATGGCCAGACGTCCTCTTCATCGACAACCTTTACTTCTCGTGGGATGGAGCGTTCAATCTTCTCGACATCAAGGTCGGACGCCAAGACATGTCTTTCGGCGCGAAGCGCATAATTTCGGACGGCACCGGCGGCGATGGATCGCGCAGCGCGTACTTCGACGGATTGCGCGTCACATGGCACACGGATGAGAAGCGCACTCTTGATCTGTTCGGAGTCTGCCAGACATCCGACGATTGGATGCCCACCCTCGGGAAATCGCATGACAACGGAAAGAAACCGCACGACTACGACCTCACGGGATACGGACAGGACGAGTATGGGCTCGGCCTCTGCTGGCAGGACAGGGCGAACGAGGACTTCGGATACGACGCCTATTATGTGGCAAAGGGCGAACGCCGCGCCGACCACGCTAAATACAGGCAGGAGGGTCGCCGCTCCTGCTCCCACACCTTCGGCGTCCGACTCCTTCCGCGCTTTACAGAAACGCTATACGGAGAGGTCGAACTCGCAGGACAGGCCGGATCGAAAATCCACTACGCCGGACAAAGCTATGCCGGTCTCACTTGGAAGCCCAAAGCGTCCGCGAAACCATACCTCACCGGTGCAGTCTGGGCACTCTCGGGCGACAGGAAGGGCGAGCGCGGAAATACCGCATGGCACGCCGTGTTCAACCGCGAGCCGGGATTCAGCAGATCCATCGCGCCGATGTACGCGAAGTACAACTACACCAATCTCATCTATCCGCACCTGGAGTCGGGATGCGCAGTCGGCGATTTTTCGAATGTGAAGTGCCAGCTTGGTCCGTTGTTCACCGCAGTGCGGGAGGAATCCGCCGACGGATCATACCGCGGACTTTACGCGCAGATAAAGTACGAAATACATCCAGACAGGCTCTTCGGCAACGATCTCCTCAAAGGCGGAAGACTCTCCTTCCTGACCGAGTATTTCGGCAAGGGCGACTACTTTAGGGATGGATGCGACCACTCCGCAATCTTCACACGAGTTGAACTCGTCTGGAAATTTTAATGCAATTCTTGTTCTGCTCTGTTCCGATATGCAAACGGCAACAAAGGAGAACTAGGGTGAAGAATGGAAACGAAAGTCAAATGCCGGGCAGGTCGCAGAATTCCGCCGGCGAGAGCCTGTTCTTCGTCCAGAAAGCGGATACGGGAACATTGGTGTCTATGACGGCTTTTATCATGCGCCATGCCTCGCTGCGGCGGTTCTCCGTGTTCTGCTGCGGCGGACGGACGAGATGTAGTCGTTTATCTCGTCCATCGTCGGCTCGTCGGCATCCGCCGACTCGACTTTTTGGCGCATGGAGGCAAATGCGCGGTGCGCCGCGCTCTCGCTTGCGACCAGCCTCCCGTCGAAAGGAAGCCCGCCGACCATGACCGTGCGCTTGAAGAACATTCGTATCGCCGTCGGCAGATCCATGCCGATGGCATCATAGATTGCGGCGGTCTGGTCTTTCAAGGACCGGTCGACTCTGACTTGAAGCAATGCCTGTTCCATACACCCACCTTCACTTTGCATTGGTTTTTGATTTGTTTGTGTTTTACCATAAAATGGCCGTCCGCGTCAATAGCCGAAAACCGGGATCTGCGGATTTCAATTTCGCCAAATGCCCCCGTTGACTTTCCGGGGTAGGATATGGTATAATAATAGTAAAATATGGTATAATAGTGTTTACCATTGTGGGTACTATGCCTTTAAGCGGAAAGCGAGGTGGAAAATGGCAACATCGAGCATAACAGCGAACTTTAGAATCGAGGATGCCGCGACAGCGCGGGCGTTCGTGGACGCGCTTTGTGCCGACTCTTGCAAAGTTCCCAATCTCCCCAACGTGATGGAAAGCAACTTTGAGACAAGGTCTGAGGAAAAAGACTTTTTCCTTAGAGGCCCCTATGGTCGCAAAGCAGTTTCTTCTCGTTCAAGGAGAGTCCGCGCATGAGGAAACTCTCAGTTTGGCGTATTGACAAATTCGCCAAGAAGGTCGGAGAGGCGGTTTTGTCATCAACCCTGTCGAGTTTCGCCGTACCCTTGAATTCAGAGGTTGAGGACTTCATTCGCAAGAAAGCGTAGCATAACAATCTCAAATCGTGAGACTGTAAATGAAAGGAAGAAGCCATTAAGACAGTGAAACGATAAGGCGGGAGAAATCCGCCGACAGCAATTTGCGCTGCAAAGCAGTCATCGCAAGGAATGTAGGAAGTTCTGAAATCTGATGGCACTATGCAGAGGAAACGCGCAAGCGTTTTGCCTCTCGTCGTGTTTCAGATTGGGTAATTCCTACAACCTCTTGCGAGACACGGCGAGAGGTTTTTCATGCCCTCAAATCGTGACGGGTTGCGATGCCGCAGAAGGAGGCACGATGACGCACAGAGAAAGTAAAGAGACAATTGAAAACGTAAAGGCGCAGAAAAACATTCGCAAGTATGAAGCCTATCGGCTTGCTTTCAAAATGATTGACGATGGGATGGCAAACAATTGCCCCCTTCAGTCAATTGCTGTCGAGGAAAGTATAATGTCCGACAGACTTTGGTCTGCTCTCAATTTCACCAAGGGAAATAGCGAAAAGCGTGAAACGCTTGGCAAGGCGTTGGATGCGTGGAAAGGGCTACGAAAAACAGGACAGCCTACGCCATTTGATGTTGCAGCGGAAGCGATGTACGGAGATCTTTGCCAATGGTGGGATGCTCGGAATCGGCTCATTCATGGCATAGTCAAATCATTCAGAGGAACAGCACCAAGGATCCGCGCATCCGACTTTGTGTCGTGTGCGATGGCTGCCGCACAGAATGGCAAAGAACTTTCACGCAAGGTGTGCAACTGGTCGAAGAGGCAGATACGCAAGTCGCGCAAAGCGATTTTCAAATAAAGGAGATGCAAAAATGGAAAAGCGAATGTCGACAACTCTGGCGTGCATACTGTATGCAACGCTGCTATGGGGCGAGAAAGCAACTATCAACGGCGTCACTTGGTCGTACACCACAAAGGTGGATGGAGAAGAGACGATTGCCGTGATTACCGGTGCATCTCCGAAAAGCGGCAAACTGACCGTACCTGCGAAACTTCCAAGATCTGGCGAATACCCTGTCCGCGAAATTGCCGAGGACGCATTCGCCAGCGACAATGACTCGATCACTGAAGTCGTTTTCCCGGAAAGCATGAGACGCATCGGGGATCGTGCGTTCTTCGGTTGCAGCGGGCTTACGAGCGTGACGATACCGGACGGCGTGACGAGTATTGGGAATGCGTCGTTCTACGGCTGCAACTCCCTTAAAAGCATTACGATACCGAACAGCGTCACGAACATTGACTTTGGTGCGTTCTACGGTTGCACCAATCTGACTACTGTCGTTGTGTCCGAATGGCAAGAAGGATGGCGTAGAGCAGGGTATAATCTGCCGAATGGAATAAAGGTTGTCATCCCTGTTGGTACGATTGCCATACGAGATTCAGCGTTCAACAGTTGCGGTTGGCTTGCGAGTGTGACGATACCAGACAGTGTCACGAATATCGGCTCTTATGCATTCTCTGGCTGTAGCGGACTAACAAGCGTAACAATTCCTGACAGCGTTACGAGCATTGGGGATAATGCGTTTTCCTACTGCGGCCTTACGAGCGTGGCGATTCCTGATAGCGTCTCAAGTATTGGAGATTATGTCTTCAATGGATGTTCTGCGCTTGTGAGAGTGGAGATACTTGATGGAGTCTCGAACATTGGTGCTTATGTGTTCTCCGGTTGTAGCGGGCTTACAAGCGTGACCATACCCGACAGTGTCACGAGCATTGGTGAAGGGGCGTTCTCTGGCTGTAGTGGGCTTACGAGCGTGACGATACCGAGCGGCGCGACAAGTATTGGTTCTTCTGCATTCTCCGGTTGTAGCGGGCTTACAAGTGTGGAAATACCCACAAGCGTGACAACCATCGGGAATTCTGCGTTCTCCGGTTGTAGCGGGCTTACAAGCGTGACCATACCGAGCGGCGTGACGAGCATTGGGGATAATGCGTTCTATGGCTGCAGCGGGTTAAAAGATGTGACGGTGCCGCAATATGTACTTGATGCACAACTCAAGAATGTATTTGGCAGCTGCTATTCGTCAATCACGAACGTATCCTATTCGTCCACCATCACAAATATTAGCGCTGGAGCGTTCTGGGGTTGCAGCGGGCTTACAAGCGTGACGATACCCGACAGTGTCACGAGCATTGGTGAAAGGGCGTTCTGGCATTGCAGCGGGCTTACAAGTGTGGAAATACCCACAAGCGTGACAACCATCTGGAATGCTGCGTTCGAAGGCTGTAGTGGGCTTACGAGCGTGACCATACCCGACAGTGTCACGAGCATTGGCTATTCTCCCTTCTACGATTGTAGCGGAGTAAAGAATGTGACGGTGCCACAAAGTGCACTTGACGCGCAACTCAATAATGTATTTGGCGGATGCTATTCTTCAATCACAAACGTATCTTATTCGTCAAACGTCACCAATATCAGCGCTGAAGCGTTCTGGTATTGCAGCGGGCTTACAAGTGTGGAAATACCCACAAGCGTGACAACCATCGGGAATTCTGCGTTCGAAGGCTGTAGTGGGCTTACGAGCGTGACCATACCCGACAGTGTCACGAGCATCGGGTTTTATGCGTTCCGGGGTTGCAGCGGGCTTACGAGTGTGGAGATGCCGAACAGTGTTACGAGCATCGGGTCTTCTGCGTTCTCTGGCTGTAGCGGGCTTACGAGCGTGACCATACCCGACAGTGTCACGAGCATTGGTCAATGGGCGTTCTGGGGTTGCAGTGGACTTGAGAATGTCACATTTTTAGGTGAAGTGCCAGAGGGTGTTTCAAGTTCGTACATTCTCTCAAACGCCAGTTCTGTTCGTTATCCCAAGAAATATGCGAGCATGTATGAGCAGTTTGTTCCGTCATCGCAGTTTGGCGGCTATGTAGGCGTAGAGGATTTCTTGAACTTCCATGGGAAGTTTGTGAATGACGAAACCAAGCCATGGGATGATGACTGTTCCGTTTCGCATGACAGACAAGCCTCAATGCGCAGCGGAAACATTGGAAACAACGAATCAACTTGGATTGAGTTGACCGTAAACGGCACCGGGCGTCTGTCGTTCTGGTGGAAGGCATCGAGCGAGGAGTACAACGGAGATGTGTTTGACTATGCTTATCTCTCGGTGGATGGTGTTCCTCAGGGGACTTTGGATGGGAACTACCGATTGAATGGCATCGCCATCGGCGGGAAGACGGACTGGACGAATGTAGTTGTCCATATCGCTGGCGATGGATCGCATACCGTCCGCTGGACGTATTGCAAGGACTACGTGGACGAAAGCGACGTCGGCGAAGACTGCGTCTGGTTGGATGAAGTATCGTTTGCTCCGCTTGTGTCTCTCTCCTACAGTCTTGGCGGTGGAGAGGGAAATGTTCCAGTTCCCACGCAGTATTATGCAGGCGACTCAATTGTGTTGCCAACAGGAGATAGTTTGATCAATCCAAAGCACCGCTTTGTTGGGTGGAGCGATGGGACAAAGACATACGATGCTGGGGCGGAGTATGTAGTTACAGATTCCAGCGTTGAGTTTACAGCCGTGTGGACGGCGAATACGCTCGTTGCACCAGCAATAACAAGCGCGGACGTGGCGAACGGCGGGACGATCGAGACTGCAGGTACCACGATCAATATCGCAGCCGACAACGGAACGGTTATCTACTACACGCTCGACGGAACTGACCCGACGACGGACGGCACGCGCTACACGGCGCCGTTTTCAGCCAACGGCATGTCCGTGAGGATTCGCGCGATTGCGGTGAAGGACAATTATTTCGACAGTCCGGTAGCCGATTTCTCCTTCACGCGCAAGCCGTACAGCGCGGCGGAGTGTCTGAATGCGGAGGGAACGTTCGCTACCGGCGGCAGTGATGTGGCGTGGCGGCGCGTTCTGGGCGAGACGGCGCATGACGGAGTCGCAGCGATGCGCAGCGGCGTAATAGGCGACAGCGGAACTTCTTCCATTGAAATGACCGTGGAAGGTGCCGGGGAAATAGGTTTCTGGTGGAAGAGTTCAAGTGAAATCAGCCGCAATCGCAAATACGACTATGTTTCGTTCCTGATTGACGGCGAGGAACAATCGTGGTTGGGCGGCGAGAAGGACTGGACGAACGAGGTGTTTACGGTCAGTGGAAGCGGGACGCATACGCTCAAGTGGGTCTATCAAAAGAATGGCAACGGCCAAACGCAGGGCGAGGACTGCGCATGGCTGGACGAGGTGACGTGGACGCCTGCCGAATCGCCGGATCCGATTCCCCTCGCTGTAACCGATGACGATGTGGCAGCAGCGTTGGTTGGAATAGCGGATGCGAGTCTTGCCGTGAATGTGACGAACGCGGTACAGTATGCCGCCTATCGGGATTGGGCTTTGTCCATAACCAACGCCACGACAACGGCACAGACGATAAAAGAATCCACAAGAACATGGCTCTCTTATGCGTTTGCCGCAGATGCCCTCATCGACAAGGAACTTACTTCTGACGATGTGAAGATAGAATCGTTCACACCCGCATCGACCGATGGCAAGTTTGAGTTTACTGTAAGCGTGAAGGATGTAAGCATCGGCGGTGGTTCGGTTGCGGTGGAAACGCTCAAAGAAAATTTGAAGAAGGTGCTCGGTATTGAGGGCGCGACAACTCTTACGACAGGCGCGTTCTCGTCCGACAACATCGACATCACCTTTGATGCGCCAGTTGATGGCAAAGCGCGATTCACCGTTTCGCCGCCAGTTGATGTGGGCAGCTCGTTCTTCATGCGAGTGAAGGTGAAGTAGCGTAAACGAAAAAGGCGGTCACGCCGCTCTGAAGAACGATGCGACAGCCTTTCGCCATTTCGCGTTCTTGTTAGTACCGCATCAAGCGAGGACTTGTCTCACGAATCGATCATCTTCCCGTCGAGCGAGATTGTCACGACCTGCCAGGGGATGAACTTGCCGGATTCCTGCAACGCCTTCTTCGCGGCCATCTCAAGCCCGCCGTGTTCAACCGCGATACCGGCCTCGGCGAGTCCATCGCAGCCGCACCGGCCAGAAAATCCCTTCTCGATGTCTTCATTGCCCAGTCCCTTATATCGGATCTAAAGAAAGAAGTGATTGACAAAGAATCAATCATGGTTATTGTATCATTTCTGCAGACCTGCCGCAAGCAGTCACGAGCTCTTCAGGCTTCTTCCCGCGAAGTGCGTCTGGAACCGGCCGGAGGCCAAGGATGCCGGCCTATAGCCGTGCGCCGCGGGTCAAGCCTCGCAGTTCGCTACGGAGTTCATCCGCCTTCGCGGGGTGTTCGGCGGCAAGGTTGCGGCTCTCTGCGGGGTCGTCGTCAAGGAAGTACAGCTGGGGCTCCGGGGTGTCGATGAGCTTCCATGCGCCCTTTCTGTAGCCCCATGGCCCCCAGGCAGGCTGTTCGACAAGGCTTTCGCGGCCCTTTTCGCTCTCGCCGAGAATGACACAGGAGAGTTCCTGGCTGTCGCTGCACGCGCCATCGGGCACGTCTGCCCCGACTATCTTCGCCAGCGAGCGGGCGAAGTCCGTCTGGGATATGAGCGCGCGGTTGACCGTGCCCGGCCTTACATGGCCAGGCCAGGCGACGATCATAGGTATTCTCGTGCCGCCCTCGCGCACAGTGTACTTGCCGCCGGTGAAAGGCGCGGCGGGGTTCTCCTCGGCCCATGCGTCGCGAGCGCCGTCCTCATAGCCGTCCGAGACTTTCGGTCCATTGTCGCTCGTGAATATGAAAAGCGCGTCTTCATAGCCGTTCTCCTTCAGCGCCTTGCGAATTCGGCCAAGCGAATCGTCCATCTGCACCGTCGCGTCGCCGCGGATGCCGAGTCCGCTTTTGCCCCTGAACCGCATATTGGGGTCGCGCGGCACATGTATGTCGTTCGTCGCAAAGTAGAGGAATATCGGCTCTCCTGCAGCCTCGCGGATGAACGCCTCCGCCTCGGCTGTGATGCGGTCTGCGAGGTCTTGGTCTTTCCATCGCGACGCCTCGCCGCCGCGCATGTGGCCTATGCGCGAGATTCCGTCGATTATCGTCTTGTCGTGCTGGCGGTCAGAAGGGCGGCCCCACTCCTTGAGCAGCTCGGGGTTGGTGCGGGCGGTGATCTCGTCGGACCACTTTCTTTCGACCGAATCGTAGCTGACCTCGATCGGATCGTCCTTGTCGAGGCCGGCGACAGTGCCGTTCTCTATGAACACGCAAGGCACGCGGTCTGCCGTGGCCGCCATGACGAACGAATGGTCGAAGCCCGTTTCACGCGGCGAGGGCTTGATCTCGCCGTTCCAGTCGATCGCGCCTTCTCCGTCGCCAAGGCCGAGGTGCCACTTGCCTATCGCGGCGGTGCGGTAGCCCGCGCGCTTCATGAGCACAGGCAGCGTCACGTTCTCCTCGCCTGAACCCTCGACGGGCAGTATAAGCTTCGCGTCGCCGTCGAGGATGCGCGTCCCCGGCCGCCGGAAGGCATAGCGGCCGGTGAGAAGCGAGAAGCGCGACGGCGTGCAGATCGGCGTCGCCGAGTGGGCGTCCATAAACCGGCAGCCCTCGCGTGCGAGAGCCTCCAGATTGGCCGTCGGCACCTTCGGCTGTCCATAAACCGATGTGTCGCCGTAACCGAGATCGTCGGCGTAGAATATAACGACGGCCCTTGGTTTCGCGGCGAATGCCGGCGCCACAAGGCACAGGATGAATATTAGAATTATCCTTTTCAACGCTTACACAATTCCTTTAAGGGGGCAAAAGGGCAGAGAACGCGTATGCGGCGCATCAGCGCAACCGCGCGGTCCTTCTCCTCGTCGTCGAGGAAGAACGCATGGTGCGCAAGCCGGCTGACAAGGTGATAGCACCTGTTCTGCTCGATAACCCTGTTCTTTCTCATGCGGACATTATACCAAAAACTCGGCTACTGTATCAATTTTACCGTATCAATAAGCTCTGACCCTTCATCCTCTCTGTCGTATATCCGTATATTCTCATGCCACGAACTTTCTTGTTGCTTGCCAACTGTAGAAAAGCTTTGTTATCATCGCGCTGACGATAAATGTGGCGATAATATCCACGACGATGCGCAGTACTGCAGGCATCGTCGACAAGTATTCTGTCGAGAGGTCATACGTCATCTGCACCACAGGGAAGTGGACGAGGAAGATGCCAAAGGTGAGAACTGCTATGTTTGTTTTCATTCTTGCCCAATTCTTTCTTTATGTTTGTATTCTTATTTTCCGCTCTAGTTGTTTGCTGTAATTGATAGGTGTATTATACCAAAAATCGCTCGTTTCCGATAGATGGCAAATGTGCAAAGATTCGCGAATCCGCTGTAAAACCGCCAGTTTTCGGTGCGCGGCGCAATCGCCTCGCGGTGCTACTCGCATCGGCGCGGCAGTCCGGAACCGCTTACCGCCTGCAATCCTTCCGAAAGATGCTTCATGCCCAGCAGGAACGTACCCAGCCCGCCGCCGACCATTACCAAAATCGAAATCGCCTGATTCATTTTGAGACTTCCACTTTCCTCAGTGCCTTTGCCAGAATCCAAAGCTCGCGCAATATCGTGGCCGATGACCCGATTCCGATTTTCGAGCCAGGAACGTCGCGCCATGACGAGACGGGAAGTTCCTGCACTTGCGTCAGCAACCTGTCGTTGCCAAGACGGGACAGGATCTCGATATCGAAGATCCAGCGCGTGCTGAACGGGGCTGCGAATATTTCGTCGGCGATCTCGCGCGAAAAAATCTTTGCGCCGCATTGCGTATCCCACACTGGTGCCTTCAGAATGCGACGGACCACCATCTTGAACGCGATGCTGGCGAAGCCCCGTCCCGGAGAACGCTGTATGTCGGCTCCAAGATGCGGCCATCGCGAGCCGATGACGGCCTTCACCTTTTCGTCCGTTTCGAAACATTGGACAAAGCGAGGTATTTCATAGAGAGGCGTTGCAAGGTCGGCATCCCAGAAGCCGA
>DFFF01000041.1 GCA_002369235.1 Verrucomicrobia bacterium UBA3783 | reverse complement strand
CGGCGAGGACAAGTTCATGTTCGCCCGCGAAGCGTTCTTTAGTTGGGGAATCTCGCTCGAAGTCTTGCCGCGAATCGGCACGAACGGAATTATCAATGTGTCCATCGTTCCCACCATTTCCAGCCAAAAAGACTGGGTTCAGGCGGCAAATTACTCGAAAGATACCGCCAGCGGCACCATCAGCGCCAAATATCCGGTCATCGATGTTCAGCGCCTGATTACCGAATTCGACATGGCCAGCGGGACCACCGCCGTAATCGGCGGCCTCAGCCGCACCGAAGAACAGCAGGTCGACAACGGCATTCCGGGATTGAAGTCCATTCCCTATCTTGGCGAGTGGCTCTTCAGCAGCAAAGTGCGCCAGAAAGTGCAAAAAGAGATTTTGGTTTTTGTCACGGTTGGGCTTGTCGATCCCGGCAATATGCGCAAAGATGCGGGGTTGCCGAAGAATGCGGTGATGGGGCGGCAGTACACGCAGGGCAAGCGACAGGAGCCAGGCGACCGCCCGAATCGCCAGGCCGAAGGTCTGGATTCGCTTGATATGCGTCCTCTGGAGGAACAGGTCAAGAACCCGATCCGTCAGCAAAAGGAATTGCCGGCGTCCTTGCCGCCTGGCGCATTGGATACCATTAAGGTCAATATTGCCGCCCCGGAAGGCGAGTAACCTTTTTTTTTTGCCCAAGGGGTTGATTCCTTACAGGGAATTGGCATTGCCTTTTAGCGCGATTTTTGGTATAATACGCATAGAATGAAAAAGAGCCGGACGGCGATCAACCTTGAATATTGCGCTTTGCGCGGCGCGTGTGCGATTGTGAATGCGATTCCATATCCTGTTGCGATGTGGATGGCGCGGCTTGCCGCCAAGATCGCGGTGAGGATTTTCAAATTCAAACGCGAGCGGACGTTCGCGAGAATCGAGCAGGTGTTTCCCGGCTCGGACAAGGCGAGAAAACTGGAGATTGCGGAGTTTTCGCTTTTCAATGTACTTGCGAATGGAATCGAGATGGTTCGTGCTCCCAAACTTTCGCGCAAATGGATGGATCGCCATGTCGTCGACGGCGCGGAATACAAGGATAAGCTGCAGCACTATGTGGACGAGGGCAAGGGCGTGGTGATCATGGTGCCGCATTCCGGCAACTGGTACATGGCGGCCTGGTCCATGGCGAAATACGGCTTGCCGCTCTTTGCAATCGCGGCGCGCCAGCGCAATCCGAAGATTGATGCGTGGATGACCAGGCAGTATGGCGACATCGAGGTTCTGTGCCGGTCGGAGCGCGGGACGTTGAACCGCATCAAGGACTATCTCCAGGGTGGCAGGGCGTTCGCGATACTGCCGGATCTGCGCGTACCGACGCCGGACACGGAAGTCGAGTTCCTCGGCCACAAGGCGAACGTGTCGCACGCCGCATGCATGTTCGCGGTGAAGTGCGGCTCGCCCGTCGTGGTGGCGGCGATGTCGCGTAAGGGCGGCAAACACGTCTACAACCATCTTGCCACGCTTAGGCCCGAAGGCAAGACGGCGCAGGAATTGACGCAAGAGGCGATGAAGATTCTTTCCGACCATGTGATGGCGCATCCGGAAGAGTGGTTCTGGTACAACAAGCGCTGGATTCTCGAGCCAGTGTCTAAATGACGATTTCAAAAACTCACAACAACAAACAGGAAACGGTAAAATGACTATACAAGAAGCGGAAAAGAAGCTCAAGCTCTGCGGCCAGGAGCATGTGCTCAGATTTTTCAAGAAGCTCGGCAAGAAGGAGCAAGCGGCGCTTTTGGGGCAGGTGGCGACGATCGAGCCCAAGAATGTGAAGGCATGCCAGACGGCGCTCAAGGCGGGAGTCGAGGCGGTCGACAACTCCAAAGGCACGGCGCCGAAGGTGTCGGTCCTCAAGGGCAAGGCGCTCAAAGAGGCGATTGCCGCCGGCGAGGCGGAGCTCAAAGCCGGGCGCGTGGCGGCGCTGCTGGTCGCAGGCGGTCAGGGATCGCGCCTTGGCTATGACGGCCCCAAGGGTTGCTATTCGATCGGTCCGGTGACGGGTGCGCCGCTCTTCTACTTCCACGCCCGCAAGATTCTTGCGCGCTCCAACCGCTACGGCAAGCCGATCCCGTTCTATGTGATGACGAGCGAGGCCAACAACGCCGCGACGGTGAAGTGCTTCGAGGACAACAACTACTTCGGGCTCGACAAGAAGGACGTCTTCTTCTTCACCCAAGGCATGTGGCCGGGAATGACGAAGGAAGGCAAGATCATTCTCGATGCGCCCGGCCATGTGTTCATGAGTCCTGACGGACATGGCGGACTCCTCGCCGCGCTTAAGAAATCTGGTGCGCTTGCAGACATGAAGAAGCGCGGCATCAAGAGCGTCTTCTTCTTCCAGGTGGACAACCCGCTCGTGGAAATCGCCGATCCCGCGTTCATCGGCTACCATGTGAACATGAAGAGCGAATATTCGCTCAAGCTTTGCGCAAAGCGCGATCCGTTCGAGAAGGTGGGCATGCCGATGAAGTTCGGCGACAAGTACCGCATGGTCGAATACTCGGAGATGACCGAGGAACAGTGCACGCGCAAGACGAAGAGCGGCGAACTCTACTTCAAGTATGGCTCTCCCGCGATTCACGTGTTTGATCGTGCGTTCCTCGACCGCGAGGCTTCGCGTCCGATGCCTCTGCATCTGGCGTTCAAGAAAATACCAGTGGTCGACGATTCCGGCAAGACCGTGAAGAGTGCCGAGCCCAACGGCTACAAGTTCGAGAAGTTCATCTTCGATATTCTCCCCAATGCCAAGACGGCGGCATTCCTCGCCTTCGAGCAGAAGGACGAGTTCAGCCCAGTGAAAAACGCCGAGGGCAACGACTCGCCTGCGACCTGCAAGGCGGACATGCAGGAGAAGTGGGCCAAGTGGCTCGCGGAGGCCGGCGTGCTTGTCTCGCGCGACATGGCGATCGAGATCGATCCCGTCTATGCGCTTGATGCTGCAGACCTCAAGGCCAACGGACTTTGCCTGGGAGCGGAGTAAGGAGTAAGATGATGACTGGCATATTGTTTGGCGCGCTTTTGCTCGCGGTATCGACGCCTGCAGGCTTTACGGACAACCTGCCCGCCGCGCTCGAAAAGGCGAAGGCGGAAAAGAAAAGCGTATTCATGGTGTGTTCCGGCTCCGACTGGTGCGGCTGGTGCCGGAAACTCGAGGCGGAGGTTTTGTCCGATCCGTCGTTCATTCCGGCAGTAAAGGACGCATTCGAACTCGTCTACATCGACATGCCGCAGGATAAATCGCTTTTGAGCGACTGGGGGAAGGCGCATAACGAGGCCGTCTGCACCGAATACAAGGTGCAGGGTTTTCCGACATGCTACATTCTCGATGCGGACGGCAAGGTCGTATCGCAGCTTGGCTATCAGAATGGCGGCGGCGCGGCTTACGCCAAGACGCTATTCTACCTCAAAGAAAACCAGGCGGCGATCGACGAATACATCACACCATGGCAAAAAAAGGTGCGCGCGCTCGCGATGGAGATGAACAAGGTCTTCAAGTCCGGCAAGGATGGTCCGAAAAAAATGGTGCGCATGTATGCGCCGAAGGTCGCCGCGCTCGTTAAGGAGATCGAGGCGATCGAGGTTCCGGAGGAGATCGCCGACGAAAAGCGCATGCTCGTGGAATATGTCAAGGGCTTGCTCGAGGCGGTGGAAAGCCTCAAAGCGTCCTTGGACAAGAAGACCAAGTGAAAACCTCGCTCTCGCCGGAAATCCCCGTGCTGCAGGAAGTTTCGCGCGTGCTCGTTTCCGAGCGCGATGTGCGAAAGCTCCTCGGGAAGGTCGTGGAGATTTTGCATGACCGCATGGGGATGCTGCGAGGAACGATTACGCTGCTGGAGGGCGACGAGCTTAAGATCGAGGCCTCGACCGGCGACTTGAACTCCGAAGAACGCGCGCTTGGCGTATATCGGATTGGCGAGGGCATAACCGGGACTGTGGCGCGCACGGGAAGAGTGGAGGTCGTGCGCGATATCCGCAAGGACAAGCGGTTTTTGAACCGCACCGGAGCACGCGCCGCCAACGAGCATATCGCGTTCGTCTGCGTGCCGCTCGTGCATTTGGGACAGGTGATCGGGACTTTGTCTGTGGATCGCGAGATGTCGGGTAGCAACGAAACCACGCTGGAAAAAGACGTGGCGCTTCTGGAGATTATCGCGAACATCACTGCGGACGCTGCGGCGCTGTGCCGGCAGGATGTGGCCGAGCGCATGGCGCTCAAGGACGAAAACCGGCGGCTGCGCGAACGGCTTAATGTGGGCCACGGCGAGATGCTCGGCGAATGCCGTCAGATGCAGGCGGTATACGAACAGATAAAAGTTGTGGCGTCGTCCGGCGCGACGGTGCTCATCCGCGGTGCGTCGGGAACCGGCAAGGAACTCGTCGCCAAGGCCATTCAGGCCATGAGCCCGCGCAAAGACAAGCCGTTCGTGACTCTGAATTGCGCCGCCCTCCCGGAGAGCCTCGTCGAAAGCGAACTGTTCGGACACGAGAAGGGCGCGTTCA
>DFFF01000036.1 GCA_002369235.1 Verrucomicrobia bacterium UBA3783 | reverse complement strand
CGAACTCCTCGTCGGTGAGGTGGATTCCCTTCTTCTCGTCGTCCTTCTTCACCTTGCCGTCTTCGGCCTTGTAGAAGCGGGTATTCTCCAAAAGCGCGACTTCGCCGGGCTTGAGCGCGGAAACGACCGCGTCCGCCGCCATGCAATCCGGCACGAACTTGACTTCAATGCCAAGTTTGCGGGAGAGCTCTTCCGCGACCGGCTTCAAGGTGAACGCCTCGTTGCCTTCCGCGACCGGCGCACCGAGCTTGACGCCCTTCGGACGGCCGAGATGGCTCATAAGCACCAGACTGCCGCCCTGTTCGAGGACATACTTGATCGACGGAAGTGCCGCGACGATGCGGGTGTCATCCGTGATCTTGCCCGAGCCGTCCTTGGCCATGGGCACGTTGAAATCCACGCGCATGACGACCCGCTTGCCGGCGATCGCCACGTCCCTCAAGGTCTTCTTCGCCATTTCAGGCCTCGCTTCCGGCCGCCTTGGCCATCTTGTTGAGTTTGAGCTGGGCGCGGCTCTTCTTGCGGTTGGCGGTATTCTTGGAAATGATGCCCTTCTTCGCAGCCTTGTCGAGACCCGAAGCAAACTCCTTGAGCTTCTTCTCCGCGCTTTCCTTGTCGCCCGCATCGGCAGCCTTGAAGAGCTTCTTGTGCTCGTCGTGGAGCTTCGCCTTCACGGTCGAATTGCGCTTGTTCGCCTTCGCATTCTGCCGGTCGCGCTTGCGTGCCGCGCGGCCGCCCTTGATGTTTGCCATGTTTCTTTTCTCCTAGTATTAGAAAAATTTTGTGCGTATTATATCATATTCGCCGCCGTAAATCAAGCCCCTTTTCCTTTTTCTTGCGCGAATCTGGGATCCACGCAGAGCCGGTATATGGCGGCAACATCCGTTTCCGTCAGCTGCACGAAACCTCCAAGGGTATTGCCGCGCAAATTCAGCGTTTTGACCAGAAGCGGAATATCCTCTGCTTTCGCGCCAAGTTCGGCGAAGGTCAGCGGCAGCCCAAGCGACTTGAGCCAGCGCCTGAACGCCTCTATCCCCGCCAGTGCGGCGGATTCATCGCCATCCCCCGCTCCGATGCCGAAAACATTCCGGGCGAACCGTGCGAAGCGCGCGGCATCCGCCTTATGGACATAGGTCATCCACGCAGGCATGACGACGGCAAGCCCCGCCCCGTGCGCACAATCATAGAGAGCCGACAACTCGTGTTCGATTCCATGGCTCGCCCAGTCCTGAACGCGCCCGGCTCCGCAAATATCGTTGTGCGCAATGGTTCCCGCCCACATTATGTTCGCCCTCGCCTGATAGTCCCGCCCGTTCGCCATGACTTTTGCGCCCTCCTCGACAACCGTGCGCATCACCGCCTCGCAGAGGTTGTCGGTAAGCGCAACATCCTTTGTGGGCGAGAAGTATCGCTCGCAGAGATGCGCGAACATATCGGCCAGCCCGCAGGCCGTCTGGAATGGCGGGAGTGTCATGGTCAATTCGGGGTTCATGACAGCGAACTTTGGACGCAATATATCGCCGCCAGCCGCGCGCTTGAGATTCTCCGGCTCAAGATTGATTACGCTGTTTGGCGAACCCTCGCTCCCAGCCGCCGCAATAGTCAAAACGACCCCGACAGGAAGCGCGGCTGGAATTGCCGGACGCACCTTTACCTCCCGCCCGACATAAAACCGGCGCCATTCGCCGCCGTTCGCCGCGCCTATCGCAATCGCCTTGGAAGAGTCGATGACACTCCCACCGCCTACAGCCAGCACGAAGTCCACGCCCTCTGCCATCGCGATGCGCACCCCTTCGTCGACCAATGAACTGCGCGGGTTCGGCTTGACCCCGCCAAGCTGGACGAATCCGATTCCCGCACTTTCCAGCGATGTCTCAATGCGGCCGATCAGCCCGCTTGCAACCGCGCTTTTCCCGCCAAAATGAAGAAGCGCCTTCGTGCCGCCAAACCGCCTGACGAGCTCACCCGTCTGCGATTCCTTGCCCCTGCCGAATGCGAAGAAAGTCGGCGACCAGAAATTGAAGTCTGTCATTTCAGAAATCTCCTTTGTATTATTTACAGCCTGCTTGAAATCCGTCTCCGACGCATATCAGTCATGGGGAAAGGCAAACCCAACCCGGACTTCGTCAGACTCGCCAACGGGAAAGTCGAAATATGTTTCGGGATACGGCTCGTCCGCAAGAGTGAAATGCCACCATTCCTCGGCGAGGGGCTTGAAGCCGTGCGAAGTCATAATCTCGCGCAGCAGCATCCTGTTGGCATACTGCTTCTCCGTCACGCCCTTGTAGGCAGGATGAGACTCCTCGCCGAACCAGTCGAACGTGCCGCCCATATCGACTTCTTTTCCGGTATTCATGTCGAAGAGCGTCAGATCAACCGTGCTGCCGCGACTGTGTCCTGACTTCTCGGCTATGTAGCCGCGCTCGAACAGCACCGACTTGTCGAGGTTCGGATAGAAGCAGTATTTCATACGAGTATCGTTTGCGTCCTTCGCCCAGCGCATGAAGTGCGCTACCGCCCGTTGCGGACGATAGGCGTCGTATATTTTCAGCCGGTAGCCGCGTCGCACTGCCTCGTCGCTTGCCGCCTTGAGCGCCGTAGCCGCCTTCTTTGAGAGCAGCGCGCACGGCTGCTCGTATCCGTCGATACGCTCGCCTACGAAGTTGTAGGTCGAGTAGTAGCGGATTTCGAGAATCACATCCGGCACGGCCTCGGCAAGCGAGACAAAGCCGTCCCGTCCGCCGAATGGCCGAAGATGCAATATCTGAATGACAATCACAACCGCCCACGCGGTCAGCACCCATTCCAGGACATTGTGTGTTATCCGTACCCACTTCACCGGGCAGGAATGCATGTCCAGCGGCTTGTGGAGAATCCATATCGCCATGAATAACGCGGCAAAGCCTGTTATCGAAAGTATCAGCCCGATCATGGTTTTATATCGCCTCCACCATTGTTCATCAACTCGGCGCGGCTGCGCTCCTCTTCGGCTTTCTCGCCATGCGCAACGGCATACGCCAGCAAGCCCTCCAGCTTCTGGATTTCGTCATACAGCTGCGCTCTCTACTCCATATTCATTGCGCCCGTCCTTTCGCAATTTTCAAGCAGAGCATCACATCAGCTCCTTGCCGCAAGAGAACGCGGGGGCGACGGACGCGCCCATGAGACGGTAAACGTGGGCGCAGGTGTCGAAGCAGATAGGCTTCATCTTCCCGGCATCCGGCTTGCCGTCCGTCATGGCGGACTCTTCGACGGCGCAGTTGACGATCTTGCCCACCACGTCGCAGTTCTCCTCGTTCATGGAGACTAAGCGGCATTCAAGGACGAGCGGCAGTTCGTTGACGACGGGAGCATCGACGAACTCGCTCTTCGTCACCGTAAATCCGCTCTTTGCTACTTTGTCCGGCGTCTTGTTGCTACTGGCGATGCCGAGATAGTCGCAGGCCTTGACCGCGTCTGCCGTTCCGAAGGCGACCGTGAACGCCTTTCGCGCGGCAATGTTCGCCCAAGTCTTGTGCGAGGTGTCAATGCAGATTGTAATCTCGTCCTCCAGCGTGATTCCACCCCATGCGGCGTTCATCACGTTCGGTGTGCCATCCTCGCCGTATGTGCCAATCATCAAGACCGGCATCGGGAACATCCAGTTCTTTACTCCTAGGTTTTTCTTCATGCGATTATCTCCTTATTTTTGATTTCGGTTTCAAGTGCTTGCGCCAACTGGTCGGGGCAGGATGTCCCGTTGCGGCATTGAATGCCCTTGAGCAACTCGACGATGTCCTCAACCTTGCGGCCGACGGCGAGTTTTGCGACGCCCTGCGTGTTGCCGGGGCATCCGCCAATGAAGCGGCAGGCGGTCAGAACACCGTTCTCCACATCGTATTCAATCGCCCGTGAGCATGTTCCCTGCGTTTTATAGGTTTTCATGGCTTGCTACTCTATTCCATCATCTTGAATATCTTTTTCAATCCCTTGCGGGCGAGGGCGCGGAGCGCGTCGAGAGATTCCTCGGTGAATGGATTGTGTTCAGCCGTGCCTTGGAGTTCAACGTAGCGGCCGTCATCCGTCATCACGACATTCAAATCGACCTCTGCCGTCGAATCGTGAGCGTAGTCAAGGTCAAGCGTCGGCTTGCCGTCACACACACCGACAGAGACGGCGGCGACGCGGTGGATGATCGGACTTTCCGCGAGCGTGCCGTCGGCGACGAGCTTTGCGATGGCGTCCTGAAGCGCGACCATGCCGCCAGTGATGGATGCGCAGCGCGTCCCGCCGTCGGCCTGAAGGACGTCGCAATCGATTGTTATCTGCCGCTCTCCGAGTTTTGACATATCGACCGCCGCGCGCAGCGAGCGCCCGATGAGACGCTGGATTTCCGTCGAGCGTGCATCCTGCTTGAGCTTCTTGATGTCGCGGTCTTTGCGCCCGCCGCCCGTGGAGGACGGCAGCATCGAATATTCCGCCGTCACCCAGCCCTTGCCGGTGTCCTTCAGGAACGGCGGCACCTTGTTCTCGATGCTGGCCGTGCATAGAACCCACGTGTCGCCCCATTTGACGAGGACGCTCCCTGCCGCGTGCTTCGTGAAGTTGTGCTCGAATTCTATCGGACGCAACTGGTCGCTCTTTCGCTTTGCCTGTTTATTCATGTCATCTCCTTGTTCAAACTTTCCTTGCGCGCCCGCTGTTCCATGTCCATGCTAATTCTTAGATAATCGCCACGAGTTCGGCGGCACTTTTGCGCTTCGCGTGCAGAGGCGAGGGTTTGGCTGCGGGATCGGCGTAGCCTACCGGGAAGATGGCGACAAGGTCGTAGCCCGCGAGTTCGGGAATCAATGTCTGGAGTTTCGGTGCGTCGAAGTGGCCTACCCATGTCGTGGCAAGCCCCTGATCCTCGATAGCGAGCATCATGTGCGTCGCAACGATGGTCGCATCAACGTCCGCGAAGTTCGCCTTGTCCGCCGGACGCACCCAGGCCTCGTCGCGCTTTGCGCCGACAATGAGGAACACGCCCGCGCCGAAGGTGAACGGCGTCACGTCATGTATCGCCTTGAGCGCCTCAGGCGACTTGGCAACCCAAATCCTGAACGGCTGCTTGTTTACCGCCGTCGGCGCAAGTATGCCCGCCTCTATAATCGCGTCGAGCTTCTCCTGCTCCAC
>DFFF01000039.1 GCA_002369235.1 Verrucomicrobia bacterium UBA3783 | reverse complement strand
TAATTATATCAAAAATCCGCCGCAATCACAAGCAAATTCAACTGTCAGGCGCGCTGGCGGAGAGCCTCGTACATGACAATCGAAGCGGCGGTGGCGGCATTCAGCGATTCGAAGCCGCCGGGCATGGGAAGGCGCGCGATGAAATCGCACTTCTCGCGCACCAGGCGCCCGATGCCGTCGCCCTCGGCGCCGACGACGATGCCGGAAGGGCCTTTGAAGTCTATTTCCGTGTAAAGTCTGGAATCGTCGCCCCAATCGAGACCCGTAAACCAGACGCCTGCGTCCTTGAGGTCTTCGATCGCACGGGGAATATTGACCACATGCGCAATCTTGAGATATTCGCTGCCGCCGGCGGAAGCCCTGACCGCAGCCGGGGTTATGCCGCAGGCGCGATCCTCGGCGATCACCACCCCGGTCGCGCCGGCCGCACACGCAGTCCGCAAAATCGCGCCCACATTCTGCGGATCCTCAAGATGGTCGAGCACCACGACGAAGGCATTCCCGTTGTCTTGGACGTCCGACAGAATCTCGCCGAACCCTGCATACGGATAGCCGGTCGTCTTGATGGCGACGCCCTGATGGTGGCCGAAATGCGTCAGCTTGTCCAACTCCTTGCGCTCCATCCGCCTGATCATGATGCGACGCGAATGGCATTCGTCGGCAATCCGCTGGAGCTGGTCGTCGAAGAAATCCTGGGGAGGCAGAATGACCTCGGAGCAAGTCCGGCGTCCGGCGGCAAGAACTTCTTCGACCGGATTCCTGCCGTAGATCCATTCGCCGCCGGAGACGAGTTCCCGGGGTCCGCGGATATGACGGGACGCCACTTACGGAGCCATTATGCCGAGCGATTCGGCATCGGGGTTGAAGTAGTATTCCTGGCCGGTGGCGTCCAAGACGCCGCGCCAGAGATCGCCCTTGAGATTCACCGTCTGGCGCTCGATCGTCGCAAGCTTGATCGGGACGAGCGCGTACGATTCGCCGAGATTGCCGACGACGCAGCTGGTGCGCCCGGCCATGGCGGCATGCACCGCATTGCGGGCGAGCATGTAGCAGCGGATCGCATCCGTGCCGCGCGCAGCGCAGGAGCGGATTATATAGGAAGGATCGAAATACTTCACCGAACTCTTGATCTTGCGGCTCTTCATGTGGCACTCGATCGCACGCTTGAGATATTCGCCGATGTCCTTCTTGAGGATGTTGCCGGAAGCGTCGCGGACGTCCGGGACATCCTTGAACATCTCCTGCCCGGCGCCTTCGGCGACAACGATGACCGTGTGGGTCTTGCCTTGGCGGAATCGCTTCTCCAGGGCGGCGAAAAGTCCGTTGGGCCCGTCAAGCCGGAACGGGCATTCCGGGATGAGGCAGAAATTGACGACGGGATTGGCGAGCGCGGCATAGGCGGCGATGAAGCCGGAGTCGCGCCCCATGACCTTCACGAGGCCGATGCCGCCTGCGGTGCCCTTCGCTTCCACATGCGCGTTGCGGATCACGTCGGCCGCCTCCGCGACCGCAGTCTCGAAACCGAACGAACGGCCCACGAACTGGAGGTCGTTGTCGATGGTCTTCGGGATGCCGACGACCGAAATGTTGAGATTGCGCTTGATGCACTCGTCGGCCACGTCGCGGGCGCACCGGAGCGAACCGTCGCCGCCAACGCAGAAAAGCACGTTGATGTTCATCCGCACGAGCGTATCGACGATTATCTCGGTGGGCTGCTGGCCGCGGCTGGAGCCGAGGATCGTCCCGCCGAGTTCGTGGATCGTATCGACCACGTCCGGATTGAGCATGATCGGCTGGTAGCCGAATTCGGGATTGAGTCCGGCGTAGCCGTAGCGGATGCCGAAGATGTTCTTGACGCCGTAATCGTAGGTGAGGATTTCCACCAATCCCTTGATTACGTTGTTGAGGCCGGGGCAAAGGCCGCCGGCGGTGACGATTCCCACGCGCGTCCAGCTGGGATCGTGGAAGATCTTGCGGTGTGCGCCCGCCCTCTCGAAGCCGGGCAGATGGCCAAGCAGGCCCTGGATGTTGAGCGCCTGCTGCTCGTTCTCGGTGGATAGGATGCGCTCCCCGTCCTCGATGAACTCCGCGTGCTTGACCGGCGAGGGGATCTTGCATTCCCCGAGCGTCCTGACCGTGCACGGATATTTCTGCGGATCTGCGGCGATTATTTCCAGCGAGGCCATGGCGGGATCTCCATTTGGTTCCGTGAAGACAATCGGGGCTGGAGGACCGGAACCGGCTCCCCCAGCCCCGCCATTGTCACTTCTTGAGCTCGGCGGTCACCGTGGCGAGCACGTCGCGGAGCGCCTTCGGGACGCGGCGCGCGGTGGTGGAGCGCGTCTCGTTGTCCTTGGAGGCCTTGGCGTCGTATTCGTCGTAGCTTTCGCCGATCGTCTTGATCTCGTTGAGCCAGCCGGCCTTGTCGACCTTGACGATCTCCTTGAGAAACTTCGGGTTGACGGTGTCCTTGCCCGTGTTGTTCTCGAGGCTGATGTCCGAGGCCTTCGGGAGGTTGCCGATCGGCGTCTTGACGCAGCCGACCTTGCCCTCGATACGGTCGCAGATCCACTTCAGCACGCGGCTGTTGTCGCCGAATCCCGGCCACATGAACTCGCCCTTGGGGGTCTTGCGGAACCAGTTGACGAAGTAGATCTTCGGGAGCTT
>DFFF01000005.1 GCA_002369235.1 Verrucomicrobia bacterium UBA3783 | reverse complement strand
ACTGGAAGCCAACCAGGACTTTGTCTGCGAAAGAAGCGGCAAAATTGATCCTGATCATGACCAAGCGATTCGGCCGACCGGTATGCAGCAGGAAGAGCTGCAATGCGTATGTGTACTTCTGGCGATTCGAAGGCGACGAATGGCTGTCGGTAGGCGTTTCAACAACGGACGACAGCCCCGACAATGTTATCGCAATCAATTATTGGGAATGGAGCAAGTAAGTGCCATCGGCATCGGAAACGGAATAAGGGCTAGCGAAAATGAGAAAAGTAGCGGTTATGGCTGTGATGGCGGCACTTGCGGCGTTCGCCTTGATCGGGCATGGAGAGACGAAAGTGGCAATCGAACGCCGAGCGGATGGCCGGACGGCTTGCAGGAATGGCGGATGTTGTCGGAGTCGTTGCGGCTTGGACATCATCGCTACAAGGGTCATCCGTTCAGCTACTTTGGATTTCTCGAAAAGGCCGTGCGGCCAACAAACATGACTTGGCGGCGGATTAAGGTTCTGCCGTATTCAGAGCTGTAATGGGCTAGAGAAGCATATGGATGCAAAGCCGCCGACTTAGCTTTCCTTCGCATGTCATGGGGAATTAGAAACTGGAGGGAATTGGCGCGAGTGGCGACACGATTTCTGGCATGTAAAAAGCATATCGTGGATTTTAGGACTTGAAATTTTTGCGGGAAAAGAGTATAATATGCGCATAACATGACTAGTAATGACGAATACGTGCTGCAACTCCTTCAGGAGCGCGGCTTCTTGTCCTCGGATCAGATAGAATCCGCGGCTTCTTCCATGAAGGCCGAGAACGAGACCACCCTTGATGTGCTCGTTTCCAGCGGCGTGATCGACGAGGATTCCGTTCTGGGCACAGTGGCCGATCAGTTCGGTCTCAAATACTGCCACATCAATCCAGATGTAATCTCGCAGGATGTCACCAAGGAGATTCCCGCCGAGATCGCGAAGAAGTACGGCGTAGTGCCGGTGATGAGCGACGAATACGCAATCACCGTCGCGCTATCCGACCCGATGGGATACGACGCAATCGACTCGTTGCGGTATGTGCTGCACGGGCGCGACGTGGAAGCGGTCGTATCGCCGCGCGCAGAGGTCAAGGCCGCCATGGCCAAACTATATGCACAGGACGAGCCTGCGGATGTGCAGACGCGCGGAGACGACGATTTCGGGTCTGGCGACGAGAAGGGCGATGATGCGCCGGTTGTGAAGCTTGCCACCATGCTCATCACCGAGGGCATCAAGATGAAGGCCTCGGATATCCATTTGGAGCCCATGGAAAAGGAGTTCCGCGTCCGCTACCGCATCGACGGCGCCTTGAGGAAGATGGATTCGCCGCCGAAGCGTCTGCAGGGTGCGATCATCTCGCGCATCAAGATCATGTCCAAGATGAAGATCTCGGAGAAGCGCATCCCGCAGGACGGCCGCATCCAGATTACGGTGAACGGGCGCGACCTTGATCTGCGTGTAAACTCGGTACCGACCAACCATGGCGAATCGATCGTCATGCGTGTTCTGGACAAGTCCAACCTCAATCTCGGTTTGCCGCAATTGGGATTTCTCTCCGACGACCAGACGACTTTCGAGCGGCTCATCAAGCTGCCGGATGGCGTGGTGCTTGTGACGGGGCCTACGGGGTCGGGCAAGACGACTACGCTTTATGCCTGTCTCGGTCAGATCAACACGCCGGACAAGAAGCTCATCACGGTTGAAGATCCTGTAGAATACCAGATGAGCGGCATCAATCAGGTGCAGGTGAACAAGGATGTGGGGCTGGACTTCTCGGCGGCACTCCGCTCGATTTTGCGCCAGGCTCCCAATATCGTGATGATCGGCGAAATCCGCGATGCGGAAACTGCGGACATTGCGATGGAAGCCGCGCTCACCGGCCACTTGGTGTTCTCGACCTTGCATACGAACGACGCACCCAGCGCGGTTACACGTCTGCTGGATATCGGTGTGAAGCCGTTCTTGGTGGCGTCGGCGTTGCGCGCGGCCATGGCCCAGCGTCTGGTGCGCGCAATCTGCGAGAAGTGCCGCGAGCCATATTCGCCCACCGAGCGCGAGCTCAAGATGCTGGGTGCAATCTCCAAGACGATTCCGGACACCATGTACCATGGCGCCGGTTGCGACAAGTGCGGCGGCTCCGGATACAAGGGGCGCAAGGGCATCTTCGAGATTTTCAAGGTGGACGATTCCATCCAGCGCCTCATTTTCGACCATGCTCCGGCGACGCTGCTGCGGCAGCGAGCCCGCGAGATGGGCATGCGCACGCTCCGCGAGGACGGCATGCTCAAGGTTGCAAGCGGCATGACTTCACTCTCCGAAATCCTCCGTGTCACCATGGGCGATGCGGATTAAACGCCAATTCTCTAGATTTCTCAATTCAATACTCAACCCGTAAAACAATCAAAACCATGGCTATGGACTTCACGATGCAGGATTTGTTGCAGGCGACGATTGACGAAGGCGGCAGCGACCTTCATATCCGCGCATACATGCCCCCGAAACTCCGCGTCCACGGCTCGTTGGAGGCGCTTTCCGACTATGAACTCACGGAGGAGGATTCGCTTGCGCTCTGCAAGGAAATCGCGACTACCGAACAGATGGAGGAAGTGGAGAAGAACGGCGGCGCCGACTTCGCGCTCGCGCATCCAGACGGCACGCGCTTCCGTGTGTCCATCTTCAAGGAGCGCAAGCGCTACGGCATGGTGCTCCGTCAGATTCCCAACACGCTGCTTTCCATGGAGCAACTGGGACTGCCGCCGGTGGTGAAGGAACTGCTTTTCAAACCGCGCGGACTCATCCTCGTCACCGGTCCTACGGGGTCGGGCAAGTCGACCACGCTCGCTTCGATGCTCAATGTCATCAACCATGAGCGTTCGGTGCATATCATCACGATCGAAGATCCTATCGAATTCTATCATGTCTCCGACAAATCGCTCGTGACCCAGCGCGAGGTTGGCGACGATGTGCCGTCGTTCGCCGAGGCGATCCGGCGTGCGCTGCGTCAAGACCCGGACGTGATTCTGGTAGGTGAAATGCGCGACTTGGAGACGATTGCCGCCGCGATCACCGCCGCCGAAACCGGCCACCTCGTGTTCGGCACGCTGCACACGACCGGCGCGGCCGAGACCGTCGACCGTATTATCGACGCCTTCCCCACGAACCAGCAGGCGCAGGTGCGCACCCAGCTCGCGGCGGGGCTTCAGGCCGTAATTTCGCAGATCCTGCTGCCGCGTCTCGACGAGAACGGTGAAGTCCACGGACGTGTCGCCGCCTTCGAGATCATGACCTCCACCGATGCCATCAAGAGCCGCATCCGCGACGGCAAGACGAATATGATCAAGTCCGACCTCCAGACCGGCGCGAAATACGGCATGCAGACCTTGGATGCCCACCTCACCCAACTCTACAAGGACGGACTCATCGCCTACGAGGAACTCATCACCAAGTCCCAAGACCCGGACAGCGTCGTGCAGAAACTAAAAGAGGAAATGGGAGAATAAATGGACGCACTACTCCAGATTCTCGTTCAGAACGGCTACATGGACCAGGAGTCCGCAAAGGACCTTGGCGATGTGGCCAAGACCGAGGGCAAGACCGTGCGCCAGATGGTCATCGACCAGCAGATCCTCGACGAGGATTCGCTCCTTGGCGTGATGGCGGCGTATCAGGACACCGAGGCCATCGACCTTGGGAACATGACGATCGATACTGAAGTGACCGAAGCGATTCCCGCGTCCACTGCGCGAATGTACAATGTCTTCCCGGTCGCGGCGGATGATACTTCGGTCACGCTGGCGACGTTCGATCTCGTCGATCCGCGCATTTCAGACGAAATGCTCTTTACGCTTTCCAAGGAGGTCCGTTTCGTCTTCGCCCGCGAGGCGGATGTGATGGCGCGCATTTCGCAGTATTATGGCGACGCCAACGATTCCGTGGCCGACATGATCAAGCAGCTCGGCGAAGGGATGACGGACGACGAGGCGGCGCTTGGGGCGGCAAACGCCAACGATATCGCGTCGGTGGAGTCGGCGGCAAACAGCTCGGCGATTATCAGATTCGTGAACCTCGTCCTTTATCAGGGCGTAGTCGACCGTGCGGCCGATATTCACGTGGAGCCGTTTGAGAACGATTTCAAGATCCGCTACCGCGTGGACGGCGCACTCTACGAGATGAAGGCGCCAGATGTGAAGATGGCTCCGGCGATCATCTCGCGCATCAAGATTCTTGCGAATCTCAACATCGCCGAGCGCCGCATTCCTCAGGACGGGCGCATCGCGCTCACCGTGGCCGGCAAGCCCGTGGACTTGCGCGTATCGTGCTTGCCCACCGCGCATGGCGAGTCCGTCGTAATGCGTATTCTCGACCAGTCGGCCACCTCGCTCGATCTCGAGAATGTAGGACTCCCGGAGGATGTCTACGAACAGGTGACGATGGATATCGAGAAACCCAACGGCATCTTCATCGTGACCGGGCCTACAGGGTCGGGAAAGACAACTACGCTTTATTCGGTTCTCCGCCGCATCAACAAGATCGACACCAAGCTCCTTACGGCCGAGGAGCCTGTTGAATACAATGTGGACGGAATCGTCCAAGTGCCGATCGACGCCCAAGCGGGAAATACATTTGCGAAAGTGCTTCGCGCCTTCTTGCGCCAAGACCCGGATGTGATGATGATCGGCGAAATCCGCGATCTTGAGACTGCGGAAATCGCCGTCCAGGCCGCCTTGACCGGACACTTCGTATTTTCGACCTTGCACACGAACGATGCCGCCGGTGCGGTGATGCGTCTCGTGGATATGAATGTCGCGCCGTATCTCTTGTCGTCTACGCTTGAAGGCGTGTTGGGCCAGCGTCTTGTCCGGACCTGCTGCAAGGACTGCAAGCAGCCATACGAGCCGGATGACGAAACGATGGAGCGCATTGAAATGACGCGCGACCAGATTGGCGGGCGGCCGTTCTACTTCGGCAAGGGCTGCAAGACCTGCAACGGCACCGGCTACAAGGGGCGCAAGGGCGTGTTCGAATATTTGCGCATGTCCAATCCGCTCCGCGAGCTCGTGAACAACAAGGCACCGACGCTGATCATTCGCGAAAAAGCGCGTGAACTTGGCATGCGGACAATGCGCGAGGACGGTATTCGCGCGATTCTCGACGGCTACACCACCGTCGATGAGGTTTTGCGCTACACGTAATTGGTTTGCAATTGCATTTTCGCGTAATTTATGGTATAATACGCGCAATGTTTTGGTTTGGCAAGAAGAAGCAGCTCGCGCCAGTAGTATATAGCCGCAAGGAGCATTGCATAAGCCGTCGGGATATAGACCCCGACGCGCTGAAGGTGTTGTATCGTTTGAACCGCGTGGGGCATGTCGCCTATCTTGTCGGCGGTGGGGTGCGCGATTTGCTTTTGGGGCGGACGCCGAAGGATTTCGATGTCGGCACCAGCGCGAAGCCCAACGAACTTAAGCGCATTTTCAAGAATTGCTTTTTGATCGGGCGGCGGTTCCGGCTGGCGCACATCAGATTCGGACAGAAGGTCATCGAGACGGCGACATTCCGTCAGGCGTCGCAAAGCGTGGGCGAGATCATCGAACATGCCGCCGAAGGGCCGATGGAAGACAATACATTCGGAACGCCGCAGACCGATGCCTTTCGCCGCGACTTCACGGTAAACGGGCTTTTCTACAATGTAGAAGATTTTTCGGTTATCGACTGGGTAGGCGGCATGAAGGACATCAAGGGCCGGGTCATCCGCTCTATTGGCGATCCGAACATTCGCTTCCAGGAGGATCCGGTGAGGATGTTGAGAGCGGTGAAATTCGCCTCGCGTCTTGGGTTTGAGATTGAAAAGAAGACTTTGGCGGCGATCAAAAAGCATCATGGCGCGATTCTCACGGCGGCGGTGCCGCGGGTGTGCGAAGAATTGTTCCGCCTTTTTCCGTACGGCAAGAGCGCTAAGGCGTTCATGCTTTTGTGGGAGACCGGGCTGTTGGGCGATCTCATCCCGGAGCTCGCCGCGCATATCTCGAGAAACGGCGGCAATAATTGCGAGACGTTCAAGTTTCTTGGCGTTCTGGACGACTATGAGAACATGATGAGCGAGAGAGGGTTTGAAGTCGCTAATTCGGTGCGGTCGGCGGTGTTAATGACTGGTGTTGCTGAGCCGCGCAAGGCGATGAAGATTTTGCTTGACCGAATTCATATCCCGAAGGCGGTGTATTTCGAGGGTGTGCTGCTAATGGAAAGTGCGCGGCGTCTGCGTGCCCATCCGCAAAAGGGCAAGACGCGCTTTGTTTACAATCGGGCATTTCCCGATGCGCTGGACTACAATCGCATAGTCGTGCGCGCAAATGGCGGAGACGAAAAGAATTTGAACGAATGGTCTGACCTCTACAACGAGAAAGGCAACGAAAATGAGCGAGATTAACGAAGAGATGCTGAACGAAGTGAAAAAGAGCGCACCTTATGTTTTGGCGGCGGCAGTGCTTTTCGCCGGCTACCACGGAATCAAGAGTTACCGGGCATCGAGTCGCGAGGCGGCATCGGCGGCGCTTACGCAAACTTATGCGGTTGAAGACATGGAAGAGGCCGTATCCAAGTATGGCGACTCTCAGGCCGGATGTGCGCTCAAGATCAAGCTCGCCAAGAAATATTACGATGCCGAGCGCTATGAAGAGGCGCTTGCGCTCTACGATGAGCTTTGCGGTTCTGCCGATGCCGCCTTTGCGGACATCCCGCAGGCAGGACGCGCCCAGACGCTTGAAGCCATGGGCCGCACTGATGATGCGATGAAAGCCTATACGGATTTTGTCGCCGAGAATCCGCAAAGCTACCTCGCGCTTACCGCGAATCTTGGCATCGTTCGCTGCATGGCAAAGACCGATAAGCCGGGCGCACTAGCCAAACTTGCCGAACTTAAGGACACTGTAAAGGATGACGCGGCCAGCGTCGCGCGTGTCGACGCTCTCAAGGAAACGATCGAGCGCCTCTAATCTAATCTGAGTGTTGTTCTTCAGGACGGCAGAACGATGAAATTCGTCAAGGAAGTAGGGGTTGCGGGCAAGATAGGGCTAGGGAGCATACTCCTGTTTCCTTCGGTTTTCCGCAGTTGCGATTCCCGTGAGGACTTTGCGCACCAGCTTTACAAGACCGGCATTTCCACGCTTCCCGTGGTGACGGTCGTGAGCCTTTTCATCGGCATGATCCTCGCTTTGCAAGTAGGGCTTGAATTGCGGCGTTTCAATCAGGAGATATACCTTGGCGCGGCGGTGATGATCAGCCTCATTCGCGAGATGGCACCGTTCAGCTGCGGGCTCTGCCTTGCTTCGTGCGTAGGCAGTTCGATCGCCGCCGAGATTGGCACAATGAAAGTGAACGATGAAATCGACGCCTTGAAGATAATGTCGATTTCTCCGCTAAAATATCTCGCTGCGCCGCGCATTCTCGCGCTGGCGGTCATGGCGCCGCTGGTTTCGTTCTACTGCTGCGTGGTCGGTACGATTGGCGGCGGAATCGTCGGTGCTACGCAACTTGGCGTGGACTTCGGTCAATACATGTCCAGTGCCATGAGCATTGCCGAGGACAAGGACCTTTTCGTGGGGCTCGCCAAGGCGCTCGTGTTCGGGCTTGTGATTGGTATCGTTTCCGTCTCCGAAGGCCTCGGCACGAAGCTTGGCGCGACTGGTGTAGGCAAATCAACGCAACGCTCGGTGATTGTCAGCTTCCTGCTGATTTTGATGTTCGGCTACATGATAACGAGGATTTGCTACCGATGAGCGTCATCAGGTTTTGCGGCGTCAAGAAATCGTTCGACTCCTCTGTAGTCCTCGATGGACTGTCTTTTGAGGTGGAGAATGGTGAAATCCTCGCGATTGTCGGTCCTTCCGGGACGGGCAAGTCCGTGACTTTGAAACATATTGTAGGACTCTTGGAGCCTGATGAAGGCACGGTCGAGGTCGAAGGCGATCCGAGAATCGGCTATCTTTTCCAGTCGGGTGCGCTTTTGGCATGGCTTACAGTCTATGAGAATGTGGCGTTGCCATTGAAGGAGACGACACGGCTCAAGGACAAGGAGATTGATGCCGCGGTCATGGATGCGCTGAGAATGGTGGGGCTTGAGGATTCGGCGGATAAATATCCTGGAGAACTTTCCGGCGGCATGCAGAAGCGCGCCGGACTCGCACGCGCGATTGTGCGCCGCGCAGACATTGTCCTCTATGACGAGCCTACATCCGGTCTTGATCCGGTGACCGCGCTTTCGATTCACCGGCTTATCAAGAAACTCAACTCCGAACAAGGCGTAACCTCGATCGTGGTGACTCACGATATCCAAGGTGCGCTCAACCTTGCAGACCGCATCATGCTTCTCAAGGACGGCAAAGCGGTTGCTGCACTGAAGGCAAGCGAATTTGCGTCGTCGGACAATCCGACGGTGCGGGAATTCCTCACGGCAATGAAAGGGGAACTGAAATGAGCAGAAGAAAGAGTGGGATGTTTTCCGATTTGATCACCGGCATTTTCATGCTCGGCGTCATGGCGCTTCTGGTGTATTTCACCATCATAATCTCCGGCGTCGATCTTTTCAACGGAAAGGAAAAGGTGGACGCCAAGGTGGTGTTCGACCAGGTCGGCGGACTCAAGGATCACGACAATGTGATGTATCGCGGCACCAAGGTGGGCACCGTAGACCGCATCATTCTTGGCGATCGCGAGGTTACCGTCGTGATGAATATCGACAAGGATGTGACGCTTCGCGAAGGCTACACGATTAGAGTCCAGTCGATGTCGCTTCTTGGCGGCAATCTGCTTGTGCTCGAGGAGGGCGCCGGCAATGCACTCGATCTGACCTCTACGCTTTTCCGCGGCCAGACGCCGACCGACTGGATGAAAGATGTGCAGGATATTACAGCCAACTTGAACCGCATCGCTTCGTCGGGAGAGATTGAAGCGACTATCGGCAACCTCAAAGAGGCGACCGCGAAGGTAAATACGGTGATGGCGAAGATCGAGCGCGGCGAAGGAACCGTGGGCAAACTCGTGAACGACGAAACTGTTTACAATGACTTGAAGGATACCGTCGCCAATGCCAAGGAAGTCTCTGCCGATCTCAAAGGGCTCAAGACGGTAATCGCCAATGCCGAGGAAATCACCGCCAAACTCAAGGACGACAAATATTACGAGCAGCTCGATCAGGGATTGCAGGCGTTCAGAAAGGCTTGCGAGAGTTTGGACTTCGGCGATGGGCTAAAGGCGGATGTTGCGGAAATAACCGGCAAGGCGTCGGAGCTTGTCGATACGCTCAATATTGTCGCCACGCGATTGGAGAAGGGCGAAGGGACGCTAGGCAAACTGGCCGCCGACGAGACGCTTTACAACGAGGTGAACGGGCTTATTCGCGATATGCGCACTGTCATTGACAACTATCGCGACACGACTCCTATCACTACATTTGGTTCGCTCGCGACGGGTGCGCTTTAATTTGCCGCCATGTTTTTTGCCGCCGCGCTTTTGACAGGAATGGCGGGCGCGCCGCTCGACATGCCGCGTGCTGAGGCGTTCCTCGCCAAACGCGACGGCGAAATGCGGCTCGTGGATAAATATTCCACGCTTGACCTTTGGGTTTCGCAGACCGTCCTGGGGCGTTGGTATGACGATGATGGCCGGATTGCGGTTTGGAGCGAACTCAAAAACGAATTGCCGCCGCTTGCGGGAGAAGTGCAAACCCGCACAGAGTACGAACAGGGGCTAAAGCCGCTTTCTCCCAAGGATGAGGAATCATTGGCGGCGGCAATCGCCGCGCTCGCGCCGGTGGAGATCGCCGCCGAATTCACGCGCCCGCGGCAAAAACCGCGCGGATTCAAGGATGTCCGATTCTATGAAGGGACGAATACTGCGGCGATTGTCTGCGCATTTTTGCCGGAAAAGTCTGGAAGCTGGCAGCTGACGACACTCGAACTCGCGGAAGGCGATGCAGCCGATGAATGGCGCGAGAAGATGTGGTTTCAAGTAGCGGAGACGAAAAACGGCGGCGAAACTGCCGCTGACAATCTTGACGAGCGCGAACTCTTGAAGCGCGATGCCGCGCATTCGGTTGCGGAATACAAGGAATGGCATTTTTCGGATGCTGGAGAATATGCAGTTCTTGATGCGCTTCCAGACTCGCAAGCTTTCGTGCGGAATTTTACGAATGACATCGTCGCCGTGCGTCGCCGATTCAAGGAAGTGATGCCCAGCCCGCTTGATGGCACGAATACGCTGGGTGTAGCGAGGATCTTTGCAAATCGTGAAGACTATCTCGATGCAGTGGGAGAGGACAAGGCTTGGACCGCCGCATATTGGAGTCAAGAACGGCGCGAACTTGTCGCATATCTGCCACAGGATGGCGAAGCGGAACTTTTGAAGACGCTGCGCCACGAGTCTTTTCACCAATATCTGGCCTATGCCGGAGCGATGATCATGGCGAGCCCGTGGATCAACGAGGGCTATGCGCAATATTTTGAAGACGAACGCGACGCATCGTTTTTTGCTGGAGCCAGCATCGAGGAATTGGAGGCGTATGCGTCTTTTCTGCCTACATTGCTGGCAATGAATTACGCTGATTTTTACGGTGAAGGTTCTAGGTTCAACTATCGTCTTGCGCATTCGGTTGCGTATTTCATCGAAAACGGCGCGCCCAAAGTGCGGTTCGCGCCATTCAAGGACCTGAAGCGCGATTATATGAAGGCGTTGCTGGAGACGCAGGATATGAAGCTTGCGACGATCGCCGCCTTCAAGAATCAGGACTTGCTCAAGCTTTTTATCGCAGAATGGCTGAAGTTCTACAAAAATATGTAGGACGCCTTGCGCCGAGTCCTACCGGCGCATTGCACCTGGGGAATGTGCGTACATTCATGATCGCATGGCTCAGGGCGCGCCAGCAGAACGGCAAGGTCATAATGCGCATGGAGGATCTCGACCATCCGCGCGACAAGCCGGGTGCGGCAGCGCAGGCGATCGAAGATTTGAAGTGGCTTGGGTTCGACTGGGATGAGGAGTTTGTCCAAAGCGAGCGCAAGGATATTTACCGCGCTGCGCTTGGGCAATTGCAGGCGAAAGGCATGGTGTATGCATGCACTTGCACGCGCAGGGATGTCGAGGCGGCGCAGAGTGCACCTCATGCTGGCGAGCAGCTTTTCTATCCTGGTACATGTCGCGACAAGCATCTTGAATGGACGCCCAAAGCCTGTTGGCGCTTTAAGACGCCGAAAGGATCGCATATTATCGTTGACGATGTTTTCGCCGGCAAGTACGAACAGACGGTTGATGAAAAGCTTGGCGATTTTCCGCTTGCGCGCGATCAATTCGGCGCGGGCTATACTCTCGCCGCCGTGGTGGACGATGCCTTGATGGGCGTGACCGAGATTGTGCGCGGCGACGATCTCCTTCCTGCTACACCTGCGCAGATGCTTGTTCAACACGCACTCAATCTGCCTACTCCGCAGTATTGTCATGTGCCGTTGCTGGTAGGACCGGACGGGCGTCGCCTTGCCAAGCGCCACGGCGATACGCGCATTTCAAATTATCGGGCGCAGGGCGTAAGCCCGGAAGTCGTCATCGGCGGACTCGCATTTCTTTCCGGATGGCTTGATTCTCCGCGACCAATCGCGCTTGATGAGCTTATTCCCGTCTTTTCGCTAGCCGCTGTCGATCCGCGCCCGTTGATAATCGACAATCAGGGAACGATCAGCACTTTAGTGTTGAAGTCTGTAAGGCGATAAAGGCGAAGGGCGTTCCAATTGGCGAGGCGGAAGCAGCCGTGGCTTTCGGCATTTCCGACGCGCTCGGGGTAGGGTGTGCCGTGGATGCCATAGCCTGGCAAATCCAAACCAATCCATGCAAGCCCAACTGGATTGTTGGGACCGGGCTCGAAGATATGGCGTTTTACGTGTGATCCAGACTTTGCGTCCTGAGGTTCTGATTCCAAAGTCATAATCGACGGATCGGGCGGATCGGGCGTATAAGTGTAATTCGGATTTTCGATATGCGCGACGATCTTCACCTCGCCGTGCGGCGGCAATTTGCTTTTCGATGCCGCAATCGAGCATGGGAAAAACGCGAGCGGCTTGCCGTTTTTATCGAGACAGATTACCTCGCACCGCGAAAGACTGATCTTTACAATTGCCGCTTTCTCCGTTGGCGAGGACTCCTCGTACATGGGCGTAAAAGCGGGAATGCGTATCTTGTCTCCTGCCTTTAGCTTGCCCCAGTCCTTGATGTCAGGATTGAGTTTTTCCAGGCATTTGCGCGAAACATGGCCGCGTTCGGCGAACATTTCTTTTATCGACTCGTAGCCGAAGTATTCGAGATCCGCTTTTTCTTCCGGGTCTTCGGGAATTTCCACAAGCTCGTTTATGTCAGCTTGCGTCACGGTTTCGTATTTCAGCGGGAATTTGGTTTTAGGGAGCGTGTGTCCCGATTTTTCATACAACTCCTTGGCGCGGCGGGATTTCAGCCCCCATGCGCCATCGACGCAGTTTACGGAAAATCCGGCGGCCTCAAGATGGCATTGCGCATTGAAGTATTCGTTGGTAGTCAGCGGGATTAAAGTTTTTTCCGCCGCCATGAATGCCGCGAGCACTAGCGCAGTCATATTAAAACGCCTTGGAGTATTTCAGCGCAATCTGCGGGATTATATCCGCAAGGCGAACGGGCCAAAGGCGCGTTGGCAGTTGCGATTCAAGCGGGGAAGAAATAAATTCCGGGAGGTCGGGGAGGAAGTCAAGGCCAGTGAGCTCCTCCAGATCGTCGATAGAAACGAGATATCGCGCCGGATAGGCGTCGTATTCGATCTCCTGCGGCAACACGACCGCGAGCGCGCGCACATCGTATTCTTCTTGCGCGACGATGACCATATAGAAACTTTCCGGCACATCGATGCGTCCCCCGGCGATGCTTTTAGCGTGAGGAGAAGGGGAGATGCCGCCGACGACAACCCAGATTTCGCCATAGCGGCTTGTCCAGTAGTCGGCTATGCGGTGCTCCAGATTGCGCCACGGTCCCCGATTGAGTTCCGCCGTCTGCGGGGATACATTGGTCATCAGGAATGTGCGGCGCTGCGCTGCGTTTCCGTATCGCGTGGCGATGGCGTGGTTTGGCGCCATGTGGCCGCGGTCGTAGCCGCTGTTTTTGTAGTCGCTTGGCAATGGCGATGCGTCCACATTTACATCGCGCGAGAAGTCGGGCCTTTTGCCGGCTTCGTATTTTGCGTCTTTTGCAACATGGTAGGCGACCCACGCTGGATGTCCCAGACTATCGCTCCAGCCCACCATATATTCGCCGCGATCGAGAATCCGTATGTCGCCAGGCGACGGCGAAGTATTGCGCCGCGGTGCGCCTGCGAAAAACACTTCACCCGATGGAGCTGGAGTGTCGTATTCGTACACGCAGTCAGTGCCGGTGAGGCCGAGGGAGTCGGTAAGGTCGGCCACTGGATTGCCGACGAATTCAAGCGCGGCGGCAATCGCTGGATAATTCTTTTCGTAACGGTCCAGCCAGGCGCGGGGATGGTGCACAAACCATTCGCCCGCGGTGGCATAGACCGCAAGCGCCATCAGGACGGCGCAAGATCTGACGATCCGCGTCTTCCTTGCGGCGCTATTGCGTTTTCTGGATCTTCTGCTCACAGGTCGCCGAGTTCGATTCGGATGGTGCGGCTCTTCATGGCGCCAGTGTCGATCTCGCGATCGTCATCGGCGCCGTGGCGCACAATGCCGTCGTCACGGTTGTCCGGAACGACGATGTTGGCGCCGCAAGCGGGGCAAAGCGTCGCCTCGCCGATCATGTCGAGCGTGGCTTCGATTTCCGTGCCGCACTTTTCGCATCGGAAACTCGTGAAGTTTGCCGAATCGTCCATTTTACTTTCCCATCTTTGTCGCACTGCGCCATGCGTAGTACTTTTTGAGTTTGAGCTTCTTGGCGGAAGCCTCGTCGCAGAATATCCAGGCGTCGTTGTGCAACTGCAAGGCCGAAGCCGTGCAGAACTGGCTCACGCCGCCTTCGACCATCTGCTGCACCGCATTCTGCTTGTTTTCGCCGAACGCGAGAAGGATGATCTTCTTCGCTTCGCAGATCGTCCCCACGCCCATCGAAAGCGCACGGGTAGGAACCTCCTTTTCCTTGCCCTTGAAGAACAGGCGCGCATTGTCCTTGATCGTGGAGGGCGTCAGGTAGACGACGCTCGTGCGGCTCGCGAGGCTGGTGCCGGGCTCGTTGAACGCGATATGGCCGTCGGAGCCGATGCCGAGAACCTGGATGTCGATGCCGCCGGCCTTTTTGATCTGCTCTTCGTACTTCTTGCATTCCGCCTCGGGATCCTTGGCCATGCCGTCCAACACGTGGGTGTTGGAAATCTTGATGTCGATCTTCTCGAACAGATTCTTGTTCATGAAGTAGCGGTAGCTCTGATCGTGGGTGCCGGGCAGCCCGACGTATTCATCGAGGTTCCAGCTCTTGACCTGCTTGTAGGACACCTTTTTCGCTTTGACCGCCTTTGCCATCTCATTGTACATCAACACCGGAGTGGAGCCGGTAGCAAGGCCGAGGACGAGTTTCGGGTTCTTCTTGACGGCGTCGGTGATCATCTGAGCTGCGAGCTTGGATGCCTCTTCCTTGGTTTTGCAGATTACGATTTCCATTTTGTTTGTCCTTATTTTGTTTTTGTTTTGTTTTGGGTTGGGTTGACGTGAAATCGCTATTCGATATAGAGATCCGGGATCTTCGCGGGAACGCGAGGCTGCGGAGTCTTCTCCGCACTTTGCGGTGCGATCGTTTTTTCGGCCGCATTCGCGGAAGGCGATGCGTTTTCTGCACTCGTGGTTTTATAGAGCGCACGCACGGTCAGTGCCGCCACGAGAATAATGCATGCGACGCCCGCGCCGAGGATGACGAGCCGCCAGTTGATTTCTGCATGCGGCAGTTTCGGCATCGGAAGCGGCTTGCGGAATTCGCGGCGCGGAGTTTCCGGCCTTGCCGGGCTTGGGACTCGCGCAGGCGGCGGCACAGGCTGTGCAGGCGGCGGTTGAGCCGGCGGCGCTGGCGGCGCAGATGGCGCAGGCGGCTCTGGACGAGGAGGTGCAGGCATGCGCTTTGCAGGTTTCGCCGGTTCGTCCTGCAAATTGTTGAAAATCGCCATGAACTCGTCGAGCATGGCTTGGACTTCCGTGATGCCCAGCGTTTTGCAGAGCTGCTTCACGAATCCGCGTCCGTAAATCGGGGCCGGAATGCGCTTGAAGTTTTCGTTTTCCATCTCGGCGATGATCTGACTCATGATGTGAGTCTTCGCCGAAAGTTCGCTGACGCTCAAGCCCTTGGCTTCGCGTGCCGCTCTCAAGGTTTTTCCGAATTCCATCTTTGTTTTTCTCCTTTACGGGTCTGCGAACAAATCGTCTTGTGAAATGTAAAATCCGCTTCCGTTTTCTCCTGCCGCGTTTCCGGCGCCTTCGTCCGGTCGGGCGTCTTGGCTGCTCTCCGGCGCGGCTTCGTTTTCCGCCGCCGCAGGGGCGGCGCCGCCTTTGTTCATGATCGCCGTCAATTCTTCCGGCGACATGAGAATCGACCGCGGACCGGCTCCGGCCGCCTGCGGCCCTATGATCCCCATCTCCTCGAGCTTGTCGCACAATCTCGCAGAATTGTTGTAGCCGATTCCCAACCGGCGCTGGAAATGGGATACCGATGCCCGTTTCGTATTGATGATGACTTCAATCGCCTTGCTGACCAAATCGTCGTTCTTGGCTTCCGCATGGGCGGCAGTCGCGGTCCCCTCGGACGGCTCCTGATTGTCGGGATCGTCCTTGTTGCTCGCGAAGGGGTCTTCGATCCCCGCTTCTTTGACGCGTCCGAGTTTCGTCGCGAAGGTCTGATCGAATTGCGGATTGGAGTGCTCTTCAATGAACGCGGTGATGCGCCCGATGTCCGCATCGCTGATGAGTGCGCCTTGGGCGCGGATCAAGAGTCCGTCTTTGGACTTGAAGAGCATGTCGCCGCGTCCGATGAGGTTTTCCGCCCCTGAATCGTCGAGAATCGTGCGCGAGTCGATCGCGGTGGCGGTCTTGAACGCGACGCGTCCGGGGATGTTGGCCTTGATCGTTCCCGTGATGATTTTTGCGTCCGGTCGCTGCGTGGCGAGGATGAGGTGGATGCCGGCCGCGCGCGCCTTCGCAGTAAGGCGCGAGATGTGCGGAGTGACCTCTTTGGACGCCGCCTGCATGAGATCGGCCACTTCGTCGATGATGATCACGATATACGGCAGCGACTTCGGCATGCCGGAACTGTCGGGCTTGTCGCTGCTGCCGAACATGTCCGGCTGGGTGTAGATCTTGCGCGAATTGAAATCCTTGATGTTGCGCACTTTCGCGCTGGCGAAAAGCTTGAGACGCTTTTCCATCTCCACGACCGCCCACGCGAGCGAGTACACGACTTTGCGGTTGTCGGTTATCACAGGGACGAGAAGGTGGGGGATGTTCTCGTAGCTCTTGAATTCCACCGACTTCGGGTCTACCATGATGAGCTTCAATTGCTCGGGCGTGCGCGTCATCAAAAGTCCGTTGATGATCGCGTTGAGACAGACCGACTTGCCCTGTCCGGTGGCGCCGGCGACGAGCATGTGCGGCATCGTCGCGAGATCGGCCACGAGATCGCGTCCGGCGGCGTCCTTGCCGAACAGCAGCGGCAATTCATAGCGTGCGTTGCGGAAGGTGTCGCCCTCGAAAATCTCGCGGAAGCTGATGCCGACAGGCCTGGAGTTCGGCACTTCGATGCCCACGTTGTCCTCGCCGGGAATCGGCGCTTCGATGCGCAGCGACTTGGCGTGCAGCGCGCCCATGAGGTTGTCGCTCAACGCCGTCACGACATTGTAGCGCGTGCCGGGCTTGAGCGTGATCGCGTACTTGGTCACGACCGGGCCTTCAACCTTGTACGCAAGCGTGGCGTCGATGCCGAAGAGGCTCAAGGTGTCGATGAGCCGCTTGGCGGTGGCCTCGGTGTCGCTGTGGTCGGCTTTGACATGGGGAACCGGCGAAAGCAGATTCACCGGCGGCAAAAGATACGGCCCCTTGTCCGGCACGCCTGCGCCGGCAGCTGCGGTCTCTTCTTTCCTCTCTTTCCCGATCGCCCGGTTTTTCGCCTCGCGTGCGGCTTCTCTCGCTTCTTCCTTCTCCAGGCGCATCCGTTCTTTTTCCGCTTCGCGCTGAAGTTTTGCCGCCGCTTTGGCTTCGCGGATCGCCCTGAGCTGCGCTTCGCGCGGATCTTCCAGTGCGCTTGCCTCGCCCATCGCCGGCGGCGCGTTCAAGACTCCTCCCTGCGGCATCGCTTTGACTCCGGCCTTGCCGCCAAGCATCGCCCAGTAGTAGAGATCCTTGCATATTCTCCCGAGATTGCCCAGCCCGATTGTGGAAATCACCGACCCGATCATGATTACGAGCATGATGATGCTTGCGCCGAAATCGCTGACGAGCGGCGAGAGGAAGCGCGTCATCGCCAGATACCCGATTGCGCCGCCCAAGTCCGGCGTATTGACTTTCTCAAGCATCTCCGCCGCAAGCGGAATCTTTCCCTGCATCACCTGCAAAAGCCCGGATGCCGAAAAGATGAAGAGGAGGATGAAGAATTTCCGTTTGCCTGTTCCGAGGCGCTTGTTTGCGAGGCGCAGGATGCCCGCGAGAATGCACACGGCGGGGATGATCCAGATCGCAAACCCGAAGACGAGATAGCCGTAATACGCAAAGTAGTCGCCCAGCGCACCGATCCAGTTGGAGCTTTTCAACGGCGGCATCTGCAAAGCCTCGATCGCGCGCGGATCGTATGTAAGCAGCGCTGCGAGCGGAAAGAGGGCGAACGGGAAGAGCAGCCATCCTGCGAGGCTGTTCGCGGCGCGCCTGGCGTCCTGGTCAATTGCTCTGGAAGATGATGCGGTCATTGTGGTTGGGGTCTTTGCGGCTGTCTTCCTTGAGCGAATGGTATAGAACGATGGCGAGCACCAGCGCCAGGAGTTTCAGCCACCAATTGTTCGTGAAAAAGGCGAGGAACGTCTTCATGCGACCTCCTTTCCGCGCTTCTGCCACCAATCGAGAATGCGCATGGAAATCGTGCGGCGGTCGGCCTCGGTCTGCATTGCGCGGGAGATCCAGCGCTTCAGGCTGCTCTCGCGCTGGTCGCCGGTGTAGCGGAACAGCTTGCCGTTGTGCGCCACGGAAATCGAGCCGGTCTCCTCGGAGACGACCACGACGAGCGCGTCGGTTTCCTCCGAGAGCCCCACGGCGGCGCGGTGGCGCATTCCGCTGGCGATGAGATTGGGGTTGCTGGACACTGGGAAGATGCAGTGCGCGGCGGCGATTCTGCCCGCCCGGATCGTCATGCCGCCGTCATGCAGCGGCATCGGCGGCGTGAAGATGGTGCGCACGATCTGCTGCGAGAACACGGCGTCGAGCACGACGCCTTCCTCTTCGTAGCTCCTCAGGCTGATGCCGCGCTCGAACGCGAGCAGGGCGCCCATCTTCATTTCGGAAAGCGCCATGAGCGTCTGCACGACGAGTTGTGGACTCGCGCTGCCGTCGGGATTGTACTTCGGACGCTCGAAGTAGCCGAACGCCCCCAGTTCCGCGAGCGAGCGGCGGATTTCCGGCTGGAAGATGACGACGGTCGAAACCGCGAGGTAGAAGAGGAGCGACTGGATGATTTTGGTGAGGACGTCGAAATTGAAGAAGAACGTGAGGGCGAAGGCGATCGCCGCCACGATTCCCACGCCCATCAACGCCTGCCCGAAGCGCGAGCCTTTGGCGCGTTTCAATATCGCGTAGATGACGAGATAGAGAACCGCTACCTGAATTACCGCTCCGGGCGAGATGTTCATGCCAGAATCTCCTTTATCGCATCGCCGTCGAGCGTTTCGGCCTCTAGCAGTTTCGTCGCGAGCGTTTCGACTTTCGTGCGGTTTTCCTCGAGGAGTTTTTTCGCTTTCGCGTAGGCGTCCGAGACGATTCGCGAAACCTCCGCGTCGATTGCGCGGCTCGTCTCTTCGCTGAAGGCGGGCGGCAGTTCCGCGCCGGAGAATTGGCTTTTCTCCACGAAAGACTGGAAGCCGAACTTGCCGCTCATTCCGTAAATGCACACCATGCGCCGCGCGATTTCCGTCGCCTGGCGGATGTCTTGCGCCGCGCCCGTGGAGTATTCCCCGGTGAGCATCTCCTCCGCAATCCTGCCGCCGCAGCAAACGCAGATTTCATCGAGGAAGTGGCTCTTGGTGCGATTGAGCACATCCTGCTCCGGCAGCGACATCGTGGCCCCCAGCGCACGTCCGCGCGGAATGATCGTCACTTTGTGCAAGGGGTCGGTATGCGGCAGGAGAATCTGCAGGATTGCGTGTCCCGACTCGTGCCATGCGGTGATTTCGCGCTCTTTCTGCGAGTATCCCGCGCTCTTGCGCTCGCGGCCCCACAGAACTTTGTCCCGCGCTTCTTCGAGTGAGGCGTGGTCTACGCCCTCCAGCTTCTTGCGCGTGGCGAGGAGCGCCGCCTCGTTGAGGAGGTTCGCGAGATCTGCGCCGGAGAATCCGGGCGTTCCGCGCGCGATCTTCTTCAAGTCCGCATCTTGCGCGAATTTGATTTTCCTGCCGTGCAGGGCGAGGATTTCTTCGCGTCCTTTCAAGGTGGGGAGCTCCACAACCACCTGACGGTCGAAGCGTCCGGGTCTGAGCAGGGCGGCGTCAAGCGTGTCGGGCCGGTTCGTCGCCGCGATCACGATCACGCCTTCGTTGGCGTCGAAACCGTCCATTTCCACGAGCATCGTGTTGAGCGTCTGCTCGTACGCATGCTGTCCGCCGATCGCTCCCGCGCCGGTGCGCTTCTGTCCGATGGAGTCGATTTCGTCGATGAACACGATGCAAGGCGCGCGCTTTTTGGCCTCGGCGAAGACGTCGCGCATGCGCGACGCGCCCACGCCGACGAACATTTCCTCGAAGTCGCTGCCGCTCATGGCGAAGAAGGGCACTTTCGCTTCTCCGGCGATGGCCTTGGCGAGCAGCGTCTTGCCCGTGCCTGGCGGCCCTACGAGCAGCACGCCCTTGGGGATTCTGCCGCCGAGCTTGCGGAAGTTCGCAGGCTCCTTGAGGAAGTCCACTATCTCCTCCACTTCTTCGCGCGCTTCGTCGATGCCCGCCACATCCTTGAAGGTGACCGGGCGTTTCATATCCGTGCCGTCGAGGAGCTTCGCGCGCGATTTCCCGAATCCGAACGGTCCGCCCGTGCCGCCAAGCCGCCTGCCCGTAAAGTAGTAGAAAAGCCCGAGTATCGCGAAAAAGAAGATGAGTTGCACGAGCCACGGCGAAATGGCACTGCGGCGCTCCTCGATCTTCACCTCGATTCCGCGCTTGAAGAGATCGTTCATCAAGCTCTCGTTCTCGCGCGGCACCAGCGGCACGGTGTAGATCCCAGTCTCGACCTCCGTCTCGTCCTCCGTAGCCTCGGCGAAGGAGGAAGCCTTGGCGTAGGAGGTTCCCAGCTCCCCCGTCAAAAACGTTTCGCCGGACTCGTGGTCGACGACGCGCGTGACGGGACTTGCGATTTCGCCGCTCTCAAGGAGCCGGTAGAACTCCACTTGGGTGAGCGTCCTTATCTTCTTGGGATCGGGGTTGAGCCGGTAGAGCGAGAAGAACGTCGCCGCGATGGCGAGGATTATGAGCCAGGATCTGGCCGAAGATTTAGTCATGCCTTGGGCCAGAACTTGTCGGAGAGTTTGGAGGGAATGCCCACTTCGCCCTTGTCGAAGTTGTCCGCGAGGATCTTCCAGCCGAGGTCGAGCGCGTCTTCCAGCGAAATGTTCACCGAGAGATCCATCATGTTCTTCTCGAACGCCGCGCCGTATTTGAGCAGTTTTTCGTCCCAGGCCGACATCTTGAAGCCCATGGACTGTTTTTCGACGGTCTCCTTGTATTGCGAATACAGCTTGATCATCGCGTCCATGATGGTGCGGTGGTCTTCGCGCGTATTCTTGTTCACCTGCTGTTTGAGGCGCGACAGGGAGCCGAACGGCTCGATGCGCCCGTTGCGCAGATAGAACTGGCCTTCGGTTATGTAGCCGGTGTTGTCGGGCACGGGGTGGGTGACGTCGTCGCCGGGCATGGTCGTCACCGCGAGGATGGTGATGGAGCCTGCGCCGTCGAAGTCCACCGCCTTTTCGTAGCGGGCGGCGAGCTGGGAGTAGAGGTCGCCCGGATAGCCGCGGTTGGACGGAATCTGCTCCATGGTGATTGCGATTTCCTTCATGGCGTCGGCGAAGCTCGTCATGTCGGTGAGCAGTACGAGCACGTCCTTGCCGGAGAGCGCGAATTTCTCGGCGACGGCGAGCGCGACGTCGGGGACGAGTTTGCATTCCACGGTGGGGTCGGCGGCGGTGTGGACGAACATCACGGTTTTCGCGAGGGCGCCGGACTTGTCGAGCGTGTTGCGGAGTTTGAGGTACTCGTCGTATTTGAGGCCCATGCCGCCGATGACGATCACGTCGGAGTCCGCCTGCAGCGCGATTCGCGCGAGGAGTTCGTTGTACGGTTCGCCGGCCTTCGCGAAGATCGGGAGCTTCTGGGATTTGACGAGCGAGTTGAAGAGGTCGATCATCGGGATGTTCGTGCGCACCATCTTGTTGGGCATGATGCGCTTGGCGGGATTCACCGAGGGCTGGCCGATCGGCGAGGGGTCGTCGTCGATTTCCGGTCCGCCGTCGCGCGGCACGCCGGCGCCGGTGAATGCGCGGCCGAGGAGGTTTTCCGAGAACGGCACTTTCATCGTCTCGCCGAGGAACCGCACGCGGGCTGAAGTGTCCACGCCTCTTGCGCCGGCGAAAATCTGCAAGGTGACATTCGGTCCGTCGAGCTTGATGACCTGCGCGAGCGAAGTTCCGGCGCGTGATTCGACCTCTGCAATCTCGTTGTACTTCACGCCTTCGGCGCGCAAAACGGCGACCGAGCCCGACAGCGCGTCGATCTTGTGGTAGACCTTGTTGTTGAACATTTTTTATGCTCCTTGTTGTATGTGCGTATTATATCATAAAACAAGCCGAAAATCAACAGTGAAATTGGGTTGAGGGTTCGAAGTGCAGGCATCGTCTACTGCCAAGTCCAGGCTGCTCGTCTTCGAAGTCCGGCATTGTCTACTACGAAGTGCAGGCTGCTCGTCTTCGAAGTCCGGCATCGTCTACTGCCAAGTGCAGCCGACTTTTTTACATTGGGTGTAAAAGGATGCACCGAATCGAGTTGTTCTGCAAACACGAGCACGAAAATGCGTCAAACTGCATTTTGCATCTTGATTTATGGAAAAGAATTATGGTAAAATTACACACAAAAATGGCGGATTCACTGAAATTGATATAATTTGTCTGCACACTGAGGAACTTATGAAAGCGAAAATTCTGCACACAATTGCGAAAATGGCGTATTATTGCGGCCTCATTGAATTCTTTTACTGGTTGAATCGCAATGCAAAACGGATTCTGACCTTCCATAATGTCTTGCCCGATCGCCTGTTTCGCGGCGGTGTCGCCAATGGGGTGTCTGGTTGCGAAAGCGATTTTCTTGCCATTGTCGAAGAATGCGCAAGGCGTTTCCCGTTTTCGCTGGATTTGGCAGACCCTAAATCGCTTACCTTGACTTTTGACGATGGCTACCGAAACCAGTATTCCGTCGCGTTCGTCCGGTTGCGCGAACTCGGCATCCCAGCATATCTTTTTGTCGCGGGCGATTTGCTCGGACGCGGTGCCGGATTGACGATTGACAAGTTGACTCATTGGGTGGACAATGTTCCCGCCGGATCCTATATGCTTGATTTTGAC
>DFFF01000021.1 GCA_002369235.1 Verrucomicrobia bacterium UBA3783 | reverse complement strand
CTTTTGCCCTAAAAGGTATAACCTTCTGCCCTAAAAGGTCCAACCTTTTATACCAAAAGGTTGGACCTTTTTGAACTGCCATAAGAAGAGTAAGGAGACGTGGCGACCATTCGCAATCGAAAAATCGAAAAATTCTTCTCTGCCGGGTTATTCGGCGAGGAGCATTGATGGGACGAAGCAGAACGCGAGGGCGTGATCGTGAAGTATCGAAACCGAAACTTCGATGTCCGTTCCTTTTAGACTGTGAAACGCATCTTCCCAGCCGCCATAAAGGCGCATCGAAAGCTTGCCGCGCTCAAAGTCATATCCGGCAACGCGCAAATCCTTCGGGCTGTACCTGAGCCCGACGCCGAGCGCCTTGGAAACGGCTTCCTTGGCGCACCAGAATTTGATGATCGCCTGCGCCGGATTCACGGCGGAAGTCGCAAGTTCAAGTTCCTCGGGATTGAAGACACCGGCGGTAAATTCCTCGGAGAGATTGCGCTGGATGCTTTCGACATCGACGCCTATCTTCACATTCGCCCCGGCGATCGCAACGACAAATTGCGAAGTGTGCGCGATTGCGATATCGAGATTGGCCGAAAGATAATCGAGCCACGCCCCGATTGCGTATGGCTTGCCGAGGTCGTTGGCGCAGATCGTCACATCGGCATAACTCCAGCGCGCCTGATAATAAGTCTTGAGGAAGCGACGGACGGCCTCTTTGGCGGCGATGCGTCCGAAGAGCCACTCCGTGCGGCGGGCGGCAGAGCCGGTCTTGCCGGCGAAAGTGCCGCGCTCAATCTGGGAAAGGACGATATTGGAGAAGGTCTTGAGCCACACCTCCTCGTCGCGCTCGAAAAGCGCGTAAGGGATTCCCGTCACAAATGCAGAGGCGACATCGGCCGAAGGCGTACCCATGATTTCCGCAGGCAGCGGCTTGGTGATGAAACTGGTTGCGGGCTGCATGACAAGCTGCTGATATTCCGGCGGGATGCGCTGGGAATATTCCTCCCAGCCGTTTATCGTCATGAGCGCGGTGCCGTTGCCGTCGGACACGGAAATATTGCAGATCTGGCTTTTCGGAGTAACTCCGGCAAGGCGCAGATAGCACCTGAGCCGCTGATCCTCGCCCGGCGGCAAAGCGTGGAATTCGATCCTCCGCACTCTGAACGGGAACGACCATGCGCCGGCGAAACGCTCGTGGGAACGCCAGAGTTTGAATCCGCTCGCGACCGTCTCCAGAAGCAGCGGATTTATCTGCCAAAGCGGGAATAGCGTATGGGCTACGCATCCGGCGAGTTTGGGAACTGCAAGCTCGTAGTCAAGCCCAGTTTCAGCCCAGGATTCTACGAATTTGATCGCCCTCAAGCGCGAACCGCAACTGAGTCTTGCGGGGTAGATTTCACGCCCTGCCCAGTGCACCGAGCGCGGGCGCAAAAGCGGCTCCGGCGAAACGGGAATCGGGTCTGGCAGGGCTTTGGCAAAAACGAAAGTCGACTCCATCGCCGCCCAGACCATATTCTCGGCAAACGGGCTGGTGCCGACAACTACCTTGATCGCCACCGTTTCGGGGTCGCCGGACGCCACGCGCTCGGCCTTCAGATAAAGATCGAGAATTCCATCGCGAAATTCCACGGTCTTGCGCGAAAAGAGATCCTCTACAGCGACCAGCTCGCGATTGGGCGCAAGCAATGTGGCGAGTTCGGCCATGATCTCGGCGGCGACCGGCATCGACAAGATAACGAGGCCTTGGAGATTAGGGTCGGAATACGAAAGCTGGCTGGTGCCGAGCGCGGTGTCGGCGATAAACGGAAAGTCCGCGAGTTTAAAGCGTTTTTTGACGTAGATCGAGACGCCGGGCTGATGGTCCAGGGTATCGGCGTCGGAGATAAGCGGATTCATGGCGCCGGAATCGAACTGGCGGCGGCGGCGCGAGCGTGCTTCGATGGCGGCGGCGCGGGCAGCGAGTTTCGCGGCGTGGCTTTTGGGTTCGGCCAGCGGCGAAACCGAAGGCAGGAAATCTTCGCCCATGGCGAGGGTGAGCCGCGGGAAGCGGCGCGAGAGCTTGAGCTCGCGCTCCTGCCGGATCTCGAGAGAAAAGGACGAATCGAAATCCAGCTTGCGTGCGCGGCGGCGCTCAAGATCCGCACGGAGATCCACATGCGCACCCAAGGCGGCAAGCTGCGCAAGCGCATGCTGGAGCTGGAGCTGTCCGCGACGGTGGATGGAATTGGCGGCCATCGCCGCGTGGTCGAGCCCCTTCAAGGCGTCGCCGATCGCGGCGGTAATCATGCCGCGGGGACCGACCTCCAAAAATACGCGGTATCCGTCGCCATACATCGCCGCAATCGTGTCCGAGAGCCTCACGGGCATCGTCCAGCGCGTCACGGAATCTTCGCGCTGCGCCTTCACTTGGCGCGGCACTTTCGCCGCCGTCGCGCACGAATAGACGTCGCAAACGGCGATATTCTTCATCCAGCCGTCGGCAAAGCGGCGCAAGTCCGGCAGCAGCGATGCGCAGTCGGATGTATTGAAAGGACGATCCAACGCCATTTTAACATACTTGACGCCTCGTCCGGCCAGGAGCCGTTCGGCCTCGGCGGCAAAATCTACGGCAACCGAGAAAATCTTCTGGCGCGATGAAATCTCCATTGCGAGCTTGAACGCACCCGGCGGCAGACTTTCCTCGACCTGCGCGAGATCCTCCTCGCTTTTCACGAAGACCGAAAGCATCTCCGTCTTCGGGAGACCAGCATGGTTCACGGCTTTGTCGACCAGACGGTACAACTCGCGGACAAGACGCAGCCGGTCGGCGCGCGAGGCCTTTTGGCCCATCGCGCCAAACCCCACGAGCGAGGCGATATCACCGCCGGCGAAACCGCAAATGCCGTCCGGCCGGACTCCGAAAAACTCCAGAAGCCGCGTAAGCGCGATACAGCCGGAATAAGTCGACACCAGCGCTTGGGCGTAAGCGCCAGACGAGAAGATGTCGGCGTCATGGCGGTAATGCGGCGCGGGCGGGAAGATGAAACTCGAAGGAACGAAAGATTCGGCATAGTCCTTGAGAGCCTCCTCAAGTTCGTCGAAAGCCGAACGGCACTCGGGATAGAGATACGCGAGATCGCGCATCATATCGGGGTAGAAGCTCGCTACGCCCGGGAACACGAATGCGAGTTTGGCGCCATTGGCGAGGGGGCGGTCGGTGCTGCAATAAGTTCCGCTTTTGTCGCGGATGCGCCGTGCGCCGCCCTGAAGACGGCTTTTCGCCGACGCCAGCCGGGCGCGGAGATCGGCTACCGATTCCGCAACCACCGCAAGCGCACACGAACCGTCGCCAAAGGTGCAAGTATAAGCCACATCCTCAAGGCGGCAATCGGGAACACGATCCAAGAAAGAGACAAGACGCGAAATCTGCGCAATCAGAGCCGCATCGTCGGGAGCGCGAATGATGACGAGTTCGGTGCCGTTCATCGGCGCTCCTCCGGTTCTTCTTCAAGAATCATAACCGAGCTGCGGCCGCCGCGGCTGTCGATTCCGTCTGCGGTAACCGGATCGAAATTCGCGCCCATTACGGCGGCGCGGCGCGGATTGGCGCTGTCGCGCGCAATCCATGGGCGCGGTTCCATTATGAGATAAGCGCTGGACTTGATGTTCGAAAGTTTCGATGAAGGATGGGGAACGACGACCTGCGGCGCAAGCACCTTGTGGTGCAAGGCGAGCGCGGTCTTCACGATTCCCGCGGCCATCGAGGCGCGCAGCGTATGGCCGATGTTGCCTTTTACCGAACCTACGCCGACGAGCGGCCCGCCAGGACGATGCTCGCCCCAAATGCTCTGAATCGCGGCGATCTCGCGATCTTCCGCACGCTTGACGCCTGAGCCGTCGGCCTCGATAAGTTCGATAGACTTCGCCGGGATTTGCGCCTCGGCCAGCGCCGCCTTGAACAGAAACGCCGGATCGCTCTCCGGGTTGTGGCCGATGGTCGTCGCTCTTATCGTGGCGTAGATGCGGTCGTGGTCTTTAAGCGCATCCTCGCGGCGCTTGAGGACGAAGAACGCGCCGCCCTCGCCGGGCACCGTGCCCTTCTGCTCTTCGGCGAACGGAGTGAAGTCTGCGGCATCGGAAAAATCGACTTCGCCGGAGACGCCCTCGAGATAAGCGCGCGACAACGGCGGCGTTATGGCGCCCGCGAGCGCGACATCGCAATGCCCGGTCACGAGGTCGTTGACTGCGCCGCGAATCGCCGCCGCGCCAGTGACCATTCCAGCGTCGAGAATCGTCGCGCCGCCGCCAAACGACGTCTCGCGCGCAATCCACGAAACAAACCGGTAGCCGGAGCCCATGAGAAAGCTCGCCGCATTGGGCGCAGGCAGACTTTCGGAAAGCCGCTTGGCGATAATCTGCATCTGCTCGTCGGGAGCGTGGGGGAAAAACCGTTTGATGATATCGAGCGTCTGATCGAGAAATGCGGTATGCTGCAGCCAGTTCATCGTCGATGCATTGAACGGCGGCGCGTAGCCAAGCCTCACCGCGCCAGAGCGAAGCGTCTTGCTGCGCGGACGCATCGAGGCGTCCGCAAGCGCATCAAACGCGAGTTGCGTGGCGAAATACAAATCCTGATTTTCACCGGCATTGATCTGGCGCGGGAAAGTCTGCATCGAAGGAACGCACGCAAACAAGTCGCCAAGCTGCCCGATCCTGGTTGGATACGGGCGCTTGAAGACATTTTGCTGGCCAATCGGGAGTTCCACATCGGTTCCGGGGATGGTCAGCATCGAGCGTCGGCTCATGATCACATCCCAGAAGGCATCCAGCGACGGACAGCCGGCGAACCGGCAACTCATCCCGACGATGGCGATACGATTGTCCATGTAAATATGGCGGAGAGAGAGGGATTCGAACCCTCGGTACGGAAATTAACCCGTACGACGATTTAGCAAACCGTTGCCTTCAGCCACTCGGCCATCTCTCCTAAATCGCATTGATTGTAGGTATTATATCAAATTTTCTGTTCGCCGTCAACGAAAACCGCACAAGTTTTCCAGGTTTTTCTGTCGAGGATGACGAGGTCGGCGGTGTAGCCCTTCTCCACCTTGCCGAGCGTATCGCCAAGCCCCTGCTCGATCGCCTGGTTCCAAGACGTGGTTCTGACGAGATCCTTGAGCGGAATGCCGGTTACTTCGTGGACATTCTTGAGGCCGATGCCCATCCAGAGCGTCGAGCCGGCGAGGTTGCCGCCGTTCACGAGGCGCGCTTCGCCGCCCTTGAGCAACACATCAAGACCACCCATCTGGAACGCATAGCCGTCCTTGCAGTGCGAGCAGCGCAGAGAGTCGGTAATCATCTGGATGTGCGCAAGGTTGCGGCGCGTGAAGATGAGCCGGAGCATGTCCGGGCAGAGATGGATTTTGTCGCAAATGACTTCGGTATTGAGATCCTCGATGAGGAATCCGGCGCCGACCATGCCGATTTCGCGGTGGTGCAGCGGCGTCATCTGGTTGCAGAAGTGCGTCATGTGGCGAAGACCGTTCTTATACGCCGGCATGAGGTCGGCCAGCTTCGCGCCAGTGTGGCCGACGGATGGCACGACACCGATCTTGAGGCAGTCTTTGGCAAACTTGGCCCCGCCTTCGGCTTCGACCGCGTAGGAGATTTGCTTCACGGGGAAGACCTTGTTGATTTCCTTCAATTCCTTGATCGATGGCTTGCGCACATACTTGGGATTCTGCGCACCGCAGCACTTTACATTGATGAACGGGCCTTCGAGGTGGATGCCGATGATCTTCGCGAACGGCGAACCGGCCTTGACGTATTCGCGCGCATTCTTCGCGGCGGCAATAAGCTCCTCGTGCGAAACGGTGAGCGTAGTCGGCAGGAACGAGGTGCACCCCTCCTGAAGCTTGCCCTCGGCGAGCTTGAAGATCGCCTTGGGGTCGGGATCGCAGAAGTCGCACTCTAGCGCACCGTGGGTGTGGACATCGATGAATCCGGGCATGAGGTAGTTGCCCTTCGCGTCCACAAGCGTATCGCCGGCTTTAGGCTTTGGCGGCGCAGACTTGGAGACTTTGGCGACCTTGCCCTTCTCGACGACTACCGTGGCTCCGGGCATATCGACGCCTGGAGAAATCACATGCGCATTTACGATTATCGTTTTCATTTTGCTCCTTCTTTCATTCGGTTGGATTGTTCGGTTTTATTCGTAGACTACCCAGCGCTCGCGCTCGCGGCACTTCGCGAGAAACTCCTTGGTCGTGCGCCAGACGACCGGCGAGAGCAGGACGAGCGCGACGAGATTCGGGAAGGCCATGAGACCGTTGAAGACGTCGGCAAGCCCCCACACGACGGAGACTGTTAGATACGGGCCGATGGCGACAACCACTATATAGAGGAAGCGATACGCCATGATGATGCCCTTCTTTTTGCCAACGAGATATTCGAGGCAGCGTTCGGCGTAGTAATCCCAGCCGAGGATGGTCGTAAACGCGAAGAACCCGAGCGAGATCATGATGAAGAGCTTGGCGACATAGTTGGCGTTGGGCATGAACGCAAGACCCTTGGCGAACGCCTCGATCGTGATGTTCGCGCCTGCGAGCCCCAGCTCGGGACGCCAGGTTTCGGCGAGCACGATGGTGACGCCCGTCATCAAGCAGATAATGATGGTGAAGAAAGTCCCCATCATGCAGACGAGACCTTGGCGGGCAGGCTCGTTCGTCCGCGCGGCGGCGGCGGCAATCGGGGCGGAGCCGAGCCCGGCCTCGGTCGCGAAGATGCCGCGGGCGATGCCCATCTGCATGGCGATGAAGATGGAGCCGATCGCGCCGCCCGTAGCGGCCATCGGGTTGAACGCCGAGCGCACGATAGTCTGAATCGCCCACAAGATGTTCGCAAAATTGCCCAAGATGATGAAGAGGCACATCACGATATACATAACGGCCATGAACGGCACGACGAATGTGGATACCGTGGCGATACGCTGGAGTCCGCCGATGAGCACCGCCGCCGTCGCAATCGTCACGATTGCACCGGCGACGACAACGCACAGCGGATATGTAGTGCCGAAAAGATGGACGCCGGTGGATGCGTCGGCGGCGCTGAACGCAGGATCGAAGAACCGCTGCACCGCCGAGGTGATGCCGTGAATCTGGGTGATCGTGCCGATGCCGAGCAGCGCGGCAAGCGTGCCGAAGATCGCAAACATGACGGCGAGCGGCTTCCATTTGGGTCCAAGCCCCTTTTCGATATAGTAGAAAGGCCCGCCCAGCACCTTGCCGCCGCGATCGACGGTTCGATACTTGACGGCGAGCAGTCCCTCCGCGTATTTCGTGCCCATCCCGAAGAACGCGGCCACCATCATCCAAAAGAGCGCACCGGGTCCGCCCATGCCGATGGCAGTGGCGACACCGACGATACTGCCCGTGCCGATCGTGGCCGAAAGCGCGGTGCAGAGCGCACCGAACGCCGAAACCTCGCCCGTCGCTTCCGCACCCTTCTCGGTGCGCACCATGTAATAAAACGCGCGCTTGAGATGAAAGAGATGCTCAAACCGCAAGAACGAGGTCACGAGGATTCCCGTGAACAGCACCATCAAAATGAGCGGCAATCCCCACACATAACTATTGACCGAATCGACCAGTGCGGAAAGCCGCACCAGCCAATCGGTTGTTGCCTCAACTGTCGCTGCAGTAGTGTCCATAATGTTTTTTCCCGGGTTGTTTTATGGAATCTTCGGCGTCAAATGCAGGCGGTTACTTGTCTTTTTTCAGCGTCTTGAGCGTAAGCCCAGTGAGATCCTTGCCCTTCTCGTTGAGAACGAACGAGGCGATGGAAGCCACGAGCACGCACACCACAAGCCCGATGCCGCCCAAGAGGAACGGATGGAACTTGAATCCGAAGACGTCGCAGTGGAGAATCTCGCAGCTGAAGCACACGAAGTAATTCGCCGCAAGTCCCAATACCGCCGCGACGCCCTTGATGCGCGGCATAAACACGCCCATGAAGAAAAGCCCCGTGAGGCCGGCCGTAAGCATGGCAATATACTTGTTGAAGTTGTCGAAGAGTGCCGACGACTCCATGCGGGCGAGAGTAAGCGCCGCCATGATGCCGAGAATGCCGACGATATACGTGCAGATCTGTCCGCAGCGAATCTGCGTCTTGCCGGGGATGCCGGGTCTGAAGCGCTTGATGAAGTCGGTCACAACCGCAGTCGAAGCCGAACTCAAGTTGGCCGACAGCGTGGAGATCGTCGCCGCGAACACCGCCGCAATCACGAGACCAGCGAGCCACGGCGGCATTTCCGTCGCCATGAAGATCGGAAGCACCGAATCGCCCTTTGGCATCGTCACATCCATAGCCGAAGGATTCGAGTGATAGAACGAGAAGAGCGCCATGCCGATTCCGTAGAAGACGACCTGCGCGAAGACGCTCATGCAGCCGTTGAACCAGAGCGAACGCTTGGTGGCATTTTCGTCAGGGGTCGCGATATAGCGCTGGATGACGCACTGGTCGGAGGTGTAGGACGAGAGGTTGGAGATAAGCCCCTGCACCGCGACGACCCAGAACACCGGCTGGGTGAGAATCCAGCGGAAGTCCCACATCGTATTCTTTTCGTATTCATCGGCGATTGACCAGAATGTCGCGAAGTGAGCCCCGGAATCTCCGGTCTTCATGATGAGGAGCACGAGAACCGACACCGCGCCGCCCATCAAGACGATGCCCTGCACAAAGTCGCTCCAGATCACCGCCTCAAGTCCGCCAAGCGAGCAGTAGATCATCGTAAGAACGCCGCAGATCAAGATGCAGGCATCAATCGAAACTCCCGTCACCGCATTGAGCGCAATCGCCGGCAGGAGCGTCACTACCGCCACTCGGCACACCATGAACACGACGAACGCCGCCGACCCGAAAAGCCTCACGCCGAGGTTGAAGCGCTTCTCAAGATATTCATACGCACTGGTGATTCCGAGGCGGCAGAAGAACGGGAGATAGTAATAAATTGCAACCGGCGCCATGCCGATGATGAAGAACGCCATTACGAAGTAGCGCCAGTCCTGCAGATAAGCCTGGGTAGGAATCGCTATGAAGGTAATCGAAGAAAGCATCGTCGCGAAAATCGACATGCCCGCTACATACCACGGAATCTTGTTGCCGCCGCGGAAGTAGTCGTTTTCATCTTTCTTCTTGAAGATGAAGAAGCACGCCATGCCCACCATGAGCAGCGCATAAACGCCGACGACCGCCCAAGCGGTGGCGCCGAACTTCCCGGTCTTGCGGAAATTCGCGACACTCACGAGATCGGTGCGCACTCCAGGCGCAAGTTCGCCGCCGGCCAAGACTACGCGATAGCTTTCCGGGGTCTTGCCGCCCTTGATTGCAAACGCCGCACCGCAGCGAGGCACATCCATCGCATCGATCGCACCGTATTCGCACCAGGCGTCGGTCACACAGTTGTATGCCCAAACTCCGCGGTTCCATCCGAGCTTGGCAGGGTCTACCTCCTGCGAACCGCCCGTAGTGCGCGCAATCCAGCCATCCTTGCCGAAGCCGCCGGTCAAGATGATGTGCTGATGTCCGCTAGGCTGGACCGCCGCGCCGATTGTCGTCAGTCCTTCGGGAAGCGGTGCGAGCACTTTCCACTCGCCCGTGGAAAGCACGAGCGCATGACCGTCGCTCAACGGCGCAAGCGTCTCGGCGTCGAAACCGCCATAGACGACCAGACGCTTTTCCTTTTGGTCGCCATTCTGGATCGCGGCGACCAGCTGGCTGCGGCGAGGACCGGGCACTTCGCCGACTTCAGCCCATTCTCCGCCCTGCGCGCCGGAACCGAGGTCGAGCTTCCACACCTTCTTCTCGCCTACTACATACACGGTATTGCCGTCTGCCGCCGCCGCGCCCATTGCAACCGGCTCAGGGAGCGAAGGAAGGTTCTCAATGCCATCGGCGGTGATGAGATAGGCGTCGGCGAACTTGGTCGCGCCGTCCGTGCCGCCGGCGGCAAAAACGCCGCCCGGCACCGTGACGCTCACACCCTCGCCCACGCGATGCGGCAACTTGCCGGTGACGCTCCATGCGCCATCCACGCCGCGCATAGCAATATCGTCGCCATACACTTTCTTCGGCGGCTGACCGGGAACGACGGCAAAATCCGTGCCGCCTGCGAATACGAACCGTCCATCGGGCAAAAATCCGCCAAATGCGCGAGCCGCGCGGACAGGCGTCTTTTCAAGCGGATGCCACTCAATGGCAACAGGCGTCGCCAAAATGAGCGACGCCGCAATTAGAGAACTGATCATTTCTTGAGTATCTCCTGGGATTTGATTGTGCAGAAACGGATTTCGCCGTTAGGCCCTTCGAAAATAATGCCGACATCCGGGGTCTTGCCAGCGCCTTTTACAAGGCACATGTCGCTGTATTGCGTGGCACCTGGCTCGATGCAGAATCCATCGCTCCATGTCTCGCCGTCATCCCAACTCGTGCGCAGCGTGAGATTGTTGCGCCCGCGAGATTTGCAGTTGGAGAAAAGGAGAATGCTTTCGGGATACTTCTCCTTGCCGACCTTCTTCCCCGCCAACTTGCCCAGCGGGTAGGACATGAGTTGCGCATTGCACGCCGGATCGAGCAGATTCGCATCCGAATGCCAATCCCAACTCTGGCCGCGGTCGGACGAAACGAATATGTCGCGGGCTCCGGCGCTCTTGCGCGAATTGATCATCCAGCGGCCGTCGGAGAGTTCCACGACCTTGCACTCGTCGCCGGGTTGCGCCGTGGGATTACCAATCGCCTTCCATGTCTCGCCGTGATCTTCCGACCCGAACAGCGCAACGCACTTGCCGACCCACACGATCGTGTGCAAAAGCGTGCCGTCCTTAAGTTGAACGCCCGAGCCTGAAGTAATGAAGTTGAATCCTCTGAGCCCCCAACCTTTAGGCAGGATATCCTTCGTGATTTCCTTGGGTTCGCTCCATGTCTTGCCGTTGTCCTCCGAGCACTGCATGAACTGCTTGTATACTTTGGGCTCTTTGACATATTCGGCCACATTATAGAAAAGGAATATCTTCTTGGCAGTCTGGTCGACGATGAAGCTAGGGTCGCTGCCCGCCCAAGTCTCTTCGCCCGGCTCCCATTTCCAGACATGCGACGCGACTTGCGGCGTCCAGGTTTTGCCGCCGTCCTTGCTTGTGCGGATCATGATATTGATTTTCTGCCACGGCTCGCGGTTGAGATCCTGAAAGTGATCGTGCCTGGCATCGATCGCCGCCACGAGCGTCTTGCCGTCGGGCGCGGTGCACAGCGCCGGAATGCGGTATGTGTTAACTCCCGCTTCGCCATTCTTCCACAAAACGACCGGCTTGCCGCCGACCGTTTTGACTTTGCCTTTTGCCGGCGCAGCATTAAGCGATTGCGCAAGCATGCCAACCAAACCCCCGACGAGGGCAACAGCAACAAATATTTTCGTATTCATACTTGTATTGTATCAAAAATCCAGCAGAAAGTCAATTCTGTCGAGATTATGGAATATCCCTAGTGTTAATCAGGGTGATGCGCACGACCACGAAACGACACGAAAAGTGGAAACTTCCTGCCGAATCACACCAAACCGGCGAAGCAGTCGGCGGCGGCGGCAGGGAGTTCCACATGCTCCACGGCGCCGGAATCGACCAGCTCGGCAAACTTGGGGTCGATCGGCAATCGCGCGGTTCTCTCGATCTTGAAGTGGTCGGCCAAGGCGTGGAGCTTGGAATGTCCGAAGAGTTCATGCACTTCGCCGCACTTCGGACACTCGAAGTAGCTCATGTTCTCCACCAGCCCCAAAACCGGCTTGTTCATCATCTCGCACATCCTGACCGATTTGCCCACTATCATCTCCACGAGCTCCTGCGGACTGGACACGACCACGACGCCATCGACTGGTATCGACTGGAATACGGTGAGCGGCACATCGCCCGTTCCGGGCGGCATGTCGATGACAAGAAGATCGAGTTCGCCCCAATGGACATCCGTCCAAAACTGCTTGACACAACCCGCGATCAAACTCCCGCGCCAGACGACGGGTTCATCGGGGTGTTCGATAAGCATGTTGAGACTAATGATCTTGATGCCACCATTGGACATTGCAGGCTCGATGCCTGCTTCCGTCTGGAAAGTGCCGCCCGCGATTCCGAAGGCCTTGGGGATCGACGGTCCGGTTATATCGGCATCGAGAATGCCTACTTTAAGTCCCTTGCGCATGGCGGTGACGGCGAGCATTTCAGTGACGAAACTTTTCCCGACGCCGCCCTTTCCGGAGGCGACGGCAATCACGCGCTTGATCTTGGACTCGCGGTTCAATGGCGCGGCGAAGTCGGCATCGGCCTTGGAAGAGCATGCGTTCTGACATGTTGAGCAATCGTGGGTGCATTCAGACATTGACTTGTTCCTTTCAAATTCTTGGAATCGCCGCCAAGAGTCGGCGTGTATAGTCACTTTTGGGGTTGGAGAAAACTTCTTCGGTTTCGCCGCAATCGACAAATTCGCCCTTGCACATGACGCACACGCGGTCACAGACATTCTTGACGACGGCGAGGTCGTGTGCAATCAGCAAGATTGAAAGCCCCAATTCCATGCGCAAATCGCGCAAGAGGTTGAGGATGCGCGCCTGCACTGAAACATCCAGCGCCGACACCGGCTCATCGGCGATCAGAACCTGCGGCGAAACCGCGAGGGCGCGGGCGATGGAAACGCGCTGACATTGTCCGCCGGAGAGTTCGCGCGGATATTGATCCAGCACCGCATCGCTGAGCCCGACTTGCCGGAGCAGGGACGAGGGGGAGATCGCGACATGCGGCGGTCGCGGAGGACGCATTCTACCGAGCGCCTCTGCGATGGCAGTGCGTATTTTCATCCGGGGATTGAGCGACCCTACGGCATCCTGAAAAATCATCTGGACGCTGCCGCAGGAATTGACGATTTTGCCGCCGGAGGGCTTTTCCAGTCCGATCAGCGTTTTGGCGATTGTGGACTTGCCCGAACCCGATTCTCCGACGATTCCCAGAATCTCGCCCTTTCCAAGCGTGAACGACACGCCCTTCACGGCCTCGAAGTCGCCGTATTTTACGCGCAGATTTTCTACTTCGAAGACATTTTTCACTTCAGAAGCGCCTTCTTGGCTGCGGCCAGCGCGTTCATGCGTTTGGCGATCGATTCCAACGCCGCCTCCTCGCGTTTGCGGTATACTTCGTGGTCGATTCCCATCGTCGTGCCTTCATGGCTCTTGGCGGCGACGGCGCGATCCGGATCTTCATCGACCAGCCGTTCAAGGTGGTCGCGCACTTCATGGTAGGCATCGCGCCAAGGCGTTCCTTGCGCAACCATCCTGAGCGCGACATCCGTCGCAAACACTCCGGGCGAAAAAGCGCGGCGGCAGGCGTCGGCGTCGCAAGTCATGCCCGCGACGACCTTGGCGAGGATGCGCAGAGTGGTGCGCGCAATATCCATCGCCTCGATATAAAGGAGTTTGCAGTCCTGCAAATCGCGGTTGTAGCCGCCGGGCATGGCGTGCATCATCGAAAGCGCCGCCGTAGCCAGCCCAGCGCTTTGCGCCGCCTTGGAGCGTACGAGTTCAAGCACATCGGGATTGAACTTCTGCGGCATGATCGAAGAGCCGGTGCAATATTCACGCGGCAATTTGAAATAGCCGAACTCCGGCATGGAGAAAAGGATCATATCCTCCGCGAGCCGCGAAAGCACGGCCATCACTTGCGCGAGCGCACAGACAAGCGACGCTTCGCATTCGCCTCTGGCCATAGACGCCCCGAAACAGTTGTGGATCGTGCGCGCAAAGCCCAGAAGTTCCGTGGTGCGGCTGCGGTCGAGCGGCAGCGGCACGCCATAACCGGCCGCGCTCCCGAGCGGATTTAGGTCGGCGAGACTATACGCCGCCTCAAGATTGTGGAGTTGATCCATGATCATTTCCGCATGGCCCGTAGCCCACATCTCTACTGACGACGGCATCGCCGGCTGGAGATGCGTGCGCCCAACGAGCGGAACCGCGCCGACGGCGAGGCCGAACTTGCGCAACTCCGCCGCCAACGCGACCAGCTCGCCCTCCGCGCGCAAAATCTCGTCCTTCATGTGCAAGCGCACGTCTACCGCCACCTGATCGTTGCGGCTTCTCCCGGTGTGGATCTTTTTGCCTAGATCCCCAAGCGCGTCCGTGAGCATACGCTCCACGGCCATGTGCACATCCTGATCGTCCACGCGGATTTCAAACTTGCCCTCTCTGGAGAGTCTCACTATCTTCGCGAGTTCCTTGCGCACTTTCGCCGCCTCGGACTTGGTCACGACCGGCTTCTTGAGTTTCATTTCCGAGAGCATCGTGACATGCGCCGCCGTACCCATGCAATCCCATTCCACGAGCCGCATGTCGAGAACCGGATCCTGTCCAACCGTGAACGCAAGGATATCCGGATCTACTTTGTTGTCGGTAATCGTCTTTTTCATTTTTCGAGTTCTTTCAATTTCCTGTCGGCCACATCAAGCATAGCCTCGAGCAGCCTGGCTTCGTCCGTGCCGATCGCGAGTTTGTTGAGGAATTCGCAGTAGGCGGCGACGGCCGCGTCCATCTCCTCGCCGTGCCCGCCACCATGGATTATGAGTTCCGGGATTTTGCGGTATGCGGCAAGCCGTATTCGCGGATCTTCCTCGCGCACCCCGATCGCCTCGCGGAACGAGACACACTCGTACTTGCCAGCGAAGCGATGGCGATGAAAGCCCGGCAGCAAATAAAGCCGGGAAGCGAACGACCGGAGTTCGCTTTTGAGGATCCGGCCCGGGACATGGACCTTGCGCATTTCCTTGAGCATGTCTTCATCGCTCGTTTCCGCATCGACTGCGCCTTCATCGCGCCATGCGTCGAGTTTGGCGAGGTCGTCTTCGGCGCGAAGGACGGGATCGAGACTGCGGCAAAAAGCATTGGCGCCGGCGTCATCGAGCTCCTTGTCCAAGACGGCCAGACAGAATCCGCGCACGACCGCGAGCCGCAGCGCGTCCATATCGGAATGCGCAGGTGAAGGCAAAAGGATCTTGAAGCGCGGCTTGTCGCCGTCGCGCCTGGAAACGTGCGTCACGACATTCGTTTCGCCGCCTTCACTGTCGCCGATATGGATGACGATGCACGGTTCCGGAAAGCGGCTTTCCTTGAGCGAATTCTTCTGATAGAGATCGCGGCATACATCGCCAGCGAACATGGCGATAGGCTGCTGGAAAGTGCGGCGGCGCTCCTTGCCGCAATCGCCGTAGACGCTCACGAGCCCTTGCACGACCGTGATCGGCGGCGCCTTCATCCTGTCGATTATCTCGGCGCGCGTGAGCGCCAGAAGCAGTATTGAAGCGATGAAAACCACTTAGCGCACCTTGAGGACGATGATCAGCAGAATCGGCATGAGCGTAAGCTGCAACAGCACGAAACGCATCAGCACCTGGGCGTTCGACCAGCCGAGGTTTTTCTTGCAGTGGTCGTGCAGCGGGAATCTGACGCGCCGGATTGCCGCGTCGTCGCCGATTTCAAAACCTGCTCTCTTCGCCAGACGGAGAATCACCAGTTTGACGAGTCCGCCGCCGCCGTTCATGAGCACGATGGGCGAGAGCGCGAGGATGAGCAGCGGGTTGCCGGTCACGAGCACCGCAGCGCCCACGAGGATGCCGAGGAAGCGGCTGCCGGCGTCGCCCATCAGGATCTGCGACGGCTCGGCGTTGAACCACAAATAGCCGCCGAACCCTCCGGCCACGGTCATGACGAGAATCGCCCAATTGGCCGCCGCCGGGTTGCAGGGAATGAGGAAGTAGTGCGCGACCGGACGATAGCCAATCACCGCATACAGCAGAACCGCGATAATCACGAGGCTGATGAGCGTCAGCGAACCGGCGAGGCCGTCAACGCCGTCTGAGCAGTTGGTGGCGTTCATCGTGAACCAAAGGAGCATTGCCGCCGCCGGCACGTAGAGCCAGAGCGGAACCGTCCACACCGCTTTCACGAACGGGAACCACACGAGCGTTCCGTGGCCCATCGCGAGGAAGAAGGCGATTGCGATCGCGCATACAGCATCAAGCAATCCCTTCTTGAGTTCACCCCACGGCACCGCGCTGCGGTCGTCGAGAAAACCGAAAACCATCGCGAGATACACGAAGGCCAGCACGCAAAAATCCCAAACACCCATCGGCGTGAAAACGATCAGCACCGGCAAGGCAAGGAGCGTCACGAGAAATCCCGCGCCGGTCGGTTTGCCCTTGGATTTCATACCGTCTTTGCCGAGGATGGCCTTGCCGTGGTCGTGCGGCAGGAAGCACCAAAGCTTCGGCAGGAAGACGGCGATCAGCAGCGCGGCGAAGAAGGTGCCGCCCGCCAGAAGCAGCAGGCGCGACGACAAAAGCCGGGCCGGACCGAAATAGGGTTGGAGCAGTTCTGAAACGTAATAAAGCATTTCTTGCGTTCCTTTGAAATCACTTTGGCATCTTGCCGTAGAAAACCTTGTATAGCGCAAGGCCGCGCGAGGGCGCGGTTTCGACCCGCGCAGTGCGCGGCGTCTTCGCCTCCAAAAGCTCGGTCACCGCCTCCGGCCGCTCGTTGCCTTTGCCGACCGAAAGCAAAAATCCCACCATCGAGCGAACCTGCTTGTAGAGAAATCCGTCGCCGCGCACTATGAAGGTGTAGCGAGGCCCTGCTTTCTTCACCTCGAATGAAAATATGTTGCGCACGGTGGTATCTAGCTTACGGTTGGGATTCGCGGCGAATGACACGAAATCGTGCCGACCCACGAACCGCTTTGCCGCCGCGCGCATCGCCTCGAGATCCAGCGGACGGTGGCAGTGCGTCCAATACCGCGCCATCTCCGGCGGCACCATCTCCGCCTGATAGACACGGTAGCGGTATTCCTTGCCCTTCGCGCTGAGCCTGGCGTCGAAATCCGCCTTGGCCCGCGACGCCTTGACGATCCTTATCGCGTCCGGCAGCCGCGTGTTCATAGCCCGGACGAGATTCTTCGGCGGGATCGGTTTCGTCAGCTCGAAGTGCCCCACGAATCCCTCCGCATGGACGCCGGCATCGGTCCGAGACGAACCGAAAATCCGCACTTTGCCGCCCTCGAGGAACTCCAGAACCTCTTCGACAATCTGCTGGATGCCGATCGCATTGTCCTGATATTGCCAGCCGGAATAGTCGGTGCCGTCGTAAGCGATAACCACCTTGTATTTCATTTGGCGAAAAGCCTCTTCATCTCGCCGAGCCGCGAGCGGTCGGCGACGAGAATCCCGTTTCTGGTGGCGGCGACAACGAGATTTTTCACGCCCAGGAGTTTGACCTCCATGCCGTCCGGCGCAACCACGAGATTGCCGCTGTCATCAACGAGCCCGGGCTTGAGCGCGGCCAGCGCATCGTATCCGCCGGCATCGTTCCAGCCGCAATCGCAAGGGATGACATCGATATGGGGATATTTCTCCATAACGGCAAAATCGAAGGATATTTTCGGCAAGGCGGCGTATTTCGCGTCCAGTCTGCCGCCGCGCGCGAAGATCGGCTTAAGTCCGCCGGCGCACGAACATATCGCGTCGCGGAACGTCTCCGAGGACGCCACGAAGATCCCCGCATTCCACAAAAATCCCTTGCGGATATATTCACGCGCCGTTTGCCCGTCTGGCTTTTCCGCAAATTTTCCGGTCTTGGGGTCCACATAGCCGAACTGCGTCGATGGCGACTTTGGCGCAATGCCCAGCGTCACGATCTTCGCCGAACCCGCCGCGCGTTTTGCCGCCGCCTTGACGGCGCTGCGCAATGCCGCCTCGCGCAGGACGACATGGTCGGCGGGAAAAACCCCGATCGTCCCCTCGCCGGCTTTCGCCACGCCCAGCGCCACCGCGGCGGCGGTGTCGCGCCGACATGGCTCGCCAATCACGTTCCCCGACGGAACCAGCCCCTTGAGTTCGCGCCGCGTGGCGCCGACCAGCTCCCGCGCAGTCACGACGAAAACGCCATCCGCCTCGACAAGCGGCAACATCCGCCTCGCCGTCGCCCGCAAGAGCGATTCGCCGCCGAATACGCCCAGAAATTGTTTCGGGCGCGATGGCGTCGAAAGCGGCCAGAAGCGCGTCCCGGAGCCGCCCGCGAGAATAACCGCCTTGAAACTAGTAGAGTTTCTTGCCATAGACGAGAATCTTGTGGAGGTGGAACACCTCTTCCTTCGCGTCCTTCACGCGCCCAACCCGGATATACTTCGCCGTCTTGCCGCCGACCGTGAAGCGGTATTCGCCCTTGGGGGTATCTGCGCTGCCGACTTTCTCCCACGCTACGCCGTCGGTGGAAACAAGAACTTCAAGCGGCACCTGGCGCGTCTGGTTGTAGCCGCTGGCGCGGTCGACTACCGTCACGCCCATAATCGAGCTTTCGCCGGGCAGCAAGACCTGGGCCCACGGCTCCTTGGATTTATCGGTATGAAATGCGGACATCTCGGCGAAGTCCTCGGCATCAAGCGCATTGCGATAGCGCGTTGGCGAATCGTAGCCGCAAGTGGAAGAGGTCTGCAAAAGTCCGTCTGCGGAAAGCAATTCGCCGCCGTAGTCCTGTTTCGGGAACGGTTTGCCGCCGGCCTTGGCGCCTTCCTTGGGCGCGAGCTTCTCCATTAACACATAGACCTGTTTGAACGTCGCGATGTCGCCCGCCTTGGAAGCGGAAACGATCATACCGGAGTAGTCGAGGTTGCACTTGTATTTGAGCGCCGCCGCCGCGACCGTCTTGAGGTAGCGCTGGGTGTCTGCCTGATTCGACATGAAATGGACGCTGCCCCAGTTGATCGTCTGGCGGAAGAAAGTCGGGGTGTTGGCATATCCGGCAAGGGCGGTCTCGAAAATCGTCCACATCGCATTCTTGTCGTTTTTGAACTTCGCGCACAACGGATCGAGCAGAGTTTCATCAAGGTACATCGGTTCGACCGTGCCGCCGGCGAATTCCTTCATCGCCAAGAGACCCTTCTTCGCCGCCTCGAGCTTCTTCGCAGTGTCGGAGTTGAAGGAATCGAGATACTTCATGTAGAGACTCCAGCCAAGGCACGGGGCGTCGGAAAACGTGGCGAGCACGGTTGATGCGAATTCGTCCCACTCCTGACGTCCTTTGCCCTCGAGCGTCTTCACCCATTCATCGGCCGCCTGCCAGTTGCCCGGACACATCTGCATCGACTTCTTGTAATCGCCCTTCCAGCGCAGGAACTCCGCGTCCATGCGGCGCGGATTGCGATAGTAGCGGTCCTGCTCCTCCGACGCCGTGAAGCGGTGGGTATCGCTCAAGGTGAAGTGGGCCATCGTGTGGCCGGTGACGGAATATGCGTGACCCCAGCGGTTTTCCTTGAAATCCCAAAGCATATACGCGCAATGGCCCGGCTGGCCGGCGGTATAGGAGCGGATGCCGTGCGCCTGGGCGCCGTGCGAACCGAATTTCGAGAGCGCGCCGCAGACGCCGCCCACCCGGTAGCGGAGTTCTTCGATCGACCAGCGATGCTGCCAGGGGCGATAGTAATCAGAGCCGTGCACGCTCGCCCCGAAGCAGTTGATGAGCCGGTAGTGGCACTCCCAGGGCAGCGCCGAGTATTTGCTCGCGGGCACCGTCGCGAAGTCGTGTATCCACTTGAGCGAATCGACATTGAGCTCCGCGTTCTGCCCGAAGTTCACCACCTCGCGCCAGCCGTGCACGTCAAGGCTCTTGGAGCTCGTGTGGAGCGTCCCGTTCAAATCCCACTCGCGGTAGAGTTCGGCGATTTCAACGAGTTTTTCGTCGCTGAAGTCGTGCGCGTGGCAAAGCGCGAGCGCCGTCGTCATGTTGCGCCCGGTCTTGGTGTCCATCCAGTCTTTCTTGTCGTTCCAGTAAAGCAGATCGAGCGCCTTGAGACTCTGGCCGAGGCTTGGCGTTCCGGACGCCCGCCACGCCGTGATGCCGCCGGCAATGCCAGATCCCGCGAACTGTTCCATCCAATCCTGATCTTTGAAGAACTTGTCGAGGAACGCCTTGCCGCCCTCGCGCGCGCCGATTTCCTTGATGACCTCGGGGCCGACCGACTTGACGATGTAGTTCTTGACCGTGACGAGATCGCGCTTCACCGGCGCGACCTTGGCGGCAGGCGCGGCCGCCAGCGCAGCCGCCACCGAAACCGAAATACAGAACACCGCAATCTTGTTTTTCATGATTTGAAGTCCATTAGATGCCCAAGGAGCGATCGCCCCCCGCGATAGTAGAACGAAAAATCGAAAAGCGTCCGCGTCGAGCAAAGTCTGTGCAGAAGCGCGCGCGGCTGCAGGAATCCGGCATAGACGCTGCGGATCGCCGCCTTTATTTCCTCCTCCGACGCCTTGGGCGTCTTGATGACCGCCCGGCGCATGTCATACTCGTCCCAGTCTTCAGTCGCAAGGCCGCCGGACGCCTCCAACTCCTTGAAAAGAGGCGTGCCGGGATATGGAATCATCATCGTGCACTGGAGCGTGGATGCCCAGCCGTTCGCCAAAAGACGCCGTGCGAAACGCACCGTGTTGTCGATTTCCGCCTTGCCTTCCCATGGATGGCCGAACATGAACGTGAGATGCACGTCCAGCCCCGCCTTGTGCGCCCACTCGCATCCGCGCTCCACATCTTCAACTTTGAGCGCCTTGTCCAGCCGGTCGAGCGTCTCCTGATTCGCGCTCTCCACCCCGAAAAGCACCAGCCGGAATCCCGCCTTGCGCATCATCCGGTAGTCGGCGAATCCAAGTTTCCCGAAGCGCATGTTGCAATCGATGCGCACACGCCGGTTCAGTCCGCGCCTGACCATCTCGGCGCAGAAAACATTCAGCCACTCGCCCACGGGGAACGAGCCGGAATCGTCCATTATCTCCTTGACGCCGTATTTGCGCACCAGCATCTCGATCTCGTCGACGACATCCACCGCGTCGCGTGTGCGGTATTTGGGGTATAGCGTCGTCCAGCTGCAGAATTTGCAGCGCGCATGCCAGCAGTCGCGCCCCGACATGATGTAAGTTCCGGGCGTCTTGCGGAAATTGCCGTTCTTGAACGCGTACAATTTCCAGTCCACAAGCTCGCGATCGATCCACGGCGCATCTTTCAGGTCGTGGCGCAGAACCATCGGATAGATGCCGCCGTGGCAGTCTCCATCGAGGAAATCGACGAGCATGTAATCCCAATCGCCGCCGCACAGAACGGCATGAACCCCGCGCTTGGCGATCGATTCTTCCGGGAGCGCGGTCACGTGGTCGCCCACCATGATCACCTTCGCGCCCTCCGGCGCCCGCTCGGCAATCCAGCGCCAATGGCGCTTCACGACGGGCGTTTTCGTCTCGATGACGATGTAGTCAGGCTTGAATTCCGCCAGTCGCCGGTCGAACTCCTGCGCCGGAAGCCCGGCGGCGATGCCGTCGAGGAAGAGGACCTCGTGCCCCTTCGCCTTGAGCATCGTCGCCGCCGTCGCCGGAACGACCGGGAATATGTAGGTAGGACGCGAGAACCACTGGAATTGGCGGTTCTGCGTCAGGAGCGCAACGCCCTTTTCGCTTTCAAGCGGCGGATAGGCAATTGCGACCCGCATCCCTTACCACTTGTAGCCGAGACCCACGATATACCGGGTGTCGCTGGACTTGCGTCCGCGCGAAGGACGCGAATTGTAGTCCCACTCCGCCTTGCAGAGCAGATCGAAGTCGTACCAGATCTTGACCGTAAAGCCGATATCCGCCTCCATCGTATAGACTTCCCAATCGTCGATCGCCGGATCGTACTGGAGATTGTGGAACGCTTCGACCGTATCGTTGAACACGGGCAGGAATTTCAAGTGGTGGGCGTAGTGCACCGAGCAGTAGCTCGTGTCCGTGTCGTCCGGCTCTTCCTTGTAGCCAACCTTCGTCCACGCGGCACCGACTTCCTGGTTGAACGACCACTTGCCCAGATTCTCGCACTCGTAGCCGTCAAGCCACTGCCAGCCGCCGCCGACGCCCAGCCTGACGCGATAGTCGATTCCGGCAATCAGGTCGCGGTCGTATTTGCCGTTCTCGTAGGAGTAGAACTTCGCAGTCCAGAAGTGATCGTGCTGAGCCTCGAGATCCAGCGCGTTCTTGGTGGTCTTGCTGTCGTCCTTGTTCTTGCCGTTTTCATTGTAATGGTAGCCGAAGTCCGCGTTGAAGCGATCTTTCTCCCAGCGGCGGTGCAAGTTGGCGAGGAACGAGATCGAATGCGCGTAAGTGTTGCCGCGGTCGGCCTGGAACGCAAGGTTCACCGACCCGTGCCACGTCTCTTCTTCGGGATCGATCGCCTTGACGCCGTCCATGTTCAGCTTCTCGCCGCCGACCGTATATTCGCCATCCGTCACGGTCAAAGGCACGGTCTCGGTGGACATGTCCTCATACTGGACGACATGCGTCTGGCCCTCGGCCTCGATCGACACGATATTCTTCACGTCGATCTTGATTTCGCCGATATCATCGGCCTCGAACGCGAGTTTTCCGTTCTGGATAAGCCCCGCCTTGCCGGTCAAAAACGAACCCGACTTCAGGTTCACCCTGTCGGCCAACGCCGTGCTTGCCGCCACAGCCGCCGCCATGACCGCCGCCGCGAATTTCAACTGACTGTTCATTATGTCTCCTTTCATAGTTCAAAGGTACAGGATGCGAGGCAGAAGGCCGATTCCCTCGTCCCTTCTCCCCAAGTGCTTTATTCATCCGTATTATACCAAAAATCGGGTAGAAAATCAATACGAGGTGAAATTTACCACATCATGCGCACGGGGATTCCGGCGGCGAAAAGCGCGTCTTTGATTTGGGCCAGGGTCCATTCGCCGGAGTGGATCATGCCGGCGACGATCGCCGCGTCGCAAGCCGTTTCCTTGAACACCCCGACAAAATGTTCCGGCCTTCCCGCGCCGCCCGAGGCGACTACCGGCACCTCTACCGCGGCGGCGATTTTGCCGGTGATCTCGTGCTCGAACCCGGCGCGAGTGCCGTCGGCATCGACCGAATTCACGACAATTTCGCCAGCCCCCAGCTCCGCCGCCCGCCGCGCCCATTCCACCGCGTCCATGCCCGTCCACTCGCGAAAACCGCGCGTCGTCACTTCATACCCGCTCTTGCAGGCCGGATTCGCGCTCCGCACCGGATCCATGCCCAAAACCATGCATTGCCGCCCAAAAGCCTTCGCGCCTTCGGCGATAATGCCGGGATTGCGCACCGCGAGCGAATTGACCGAAATCTTCTCCGCACCGGCCAAAATCACGCGCTCCATGTCCGCGACCGACGAAATGCCGCCGCCGACCGCAAACGGAATCCTGATCGATTTCGCCACCGCCGCCACCATGCCGATATCGATCGGCCGGTGCTCCGCGCTCGCGGTGATATCGTAGAAGACAAGTTCGTCGGCGCCGCCGTCGGAATACTTGACAGCCATTTCCACGGGATCGCCAAGATCCACATTGTTCTTGAACTTCACGCCCTTCGTGACCCGTCCGCCACGGACGTCGAGACAAGGAATTATGCGCTTGGTCAGCATTGTGCCGCCTCCTCTGCAATCGCCAGCAGACCGCGGATCGCCGCGTATGGATCCGAGCTCTTGCACACCGCGCGCACCACCGCCCAGTTTTTGATCCCGGCCTTCACCACCTGCGGCAGATTCGACGAATCGATTCCGCCGATCGCCACGGCGGGAAACGGCACGAGCTTGTGCATCGCCGCCGCCGTATCGAGACCAAGCGTCGGATCCGGAATCGCCTTCGTGGGCGTCGCCCAGCAAGGTCCGGTGCCGATATAGTCGGGCTGCTGCGCGATTGCATCGTGCGCCTGACCGGGATTGTGCGTGGAAAGCCCCACAATTCCTAGCGACGGAAAAAGCCGACGCACCTCCGCGACCTTCATATCGCCCTGCCCTACGTGTACGCCATCGGCACCGACCTCTGCGGCAATCGCGGGGTCGTCATTCACGATGAATTTCGTCGCCGTGCCCAATGTAATGCGGCGCATTTCCCGCGCGGTCGCGACAATCTCTTCCCGCGGCGCGTTTTTCATGCGCAATTGCACGATTTTGAGCCCGGCCTTGACCGCAGCTTCGCAACACTTGGAATAGCCCGCCACCGGGTCTGTAATCACGAGGTAAAACCCAAAGTCTTCCATTTTTCCTCCGGTGGAATTGGTGGAGAAGATGAGATTCGAACTCACGACCCCCACGTTGCGAACGTGATGCTCTACCAACTGAGCTACTTCCCCAATTCGTAAAAAGTGAGTGTATTATACCATATTCCGCACCCAAAAGTCAATACCCTAAATTAGGGTAAAGGCAAGCACCGCACCCTGCCATGTCCAGAAGGCTGGACTACCAAGTAAAAGAGGCTGGACTACGAAGTCGAGGAGGCTGGACTACGAAGTGGAGAGGGCTGGACTTGGCAGTCTAGGGATAAAAACTGCTATTTTATGATTCCGGCGCAAAGGAGGCGGTCGGAATCGTAGAAAACCGCGCTTTGGCCAGGAGCGATACCGGCAATTCCGTCCGGGAAAGAAGCATGGAGCAGCTCGTGCCCTTCGCCATCTCTCGCGACACGAAGCGTGACGCCCCCACGCGGCTTGCCGCCGCTTCGCACCTTCACGGAGCACGAGATCTCTTCGCCGTCCTTTAGCGGAGCGATCGAAACCCAATTGACGTTGCCGGCGACGAGCGACGTCTTTTTGACGTCGTTCTCGAAGCCCACAATGACTTCGTTGCGGCAAGCATTCAGGTCCACTACGTAATACGGAGTGCCGCCACCGATTCCAAGTCCCTTGCGCTGGCCCACGGTGTAATGCCAAAATCCGTTGTGGGTGCCGATTTTGCGTCCGTCCAAGGTCACGATATCGCCCGGTTTGTCTTCCGCGCCCAAAAGTTCGGCAATGTCGCCAGAATAAAAGTCCTGGCTATCCGGTTTGTCGGCCATGGAGAGGTTGTGGCGCTGTGCGATTTCGCGCACTTCGCGTTTGGTGAGATCTCCCATCGGGAAGATGTGCCTCGCGAGCTGTTCCTGCGTCAGCCGACAAAGAAAATACGACTGGTCCTTGGCCTCGTCTACCGCGCGCAGCAGCTCATAACGCCCTGACGCCTCGTTGAACTTCACCCTCGCGTAGTGCCCGGTCGCAAACTTGTCGAATTCAAGGCCCGACTTTTTCGCCAACTCCGGCAACAGCCCGAATTTCATCAGCCGGTTGCAGAAAACGCAAGGATTGGGCGTCTCTCCGGCAAGGTAGGTGCGACGGAAATAGGCGATGATATCGCGATCGTACTCTTCGCTGCAATCGAACACGCGGTATTCGATACCAAGCTGACTGGCGAGCGACCTGGCCGATTCGATATCCGCCTCTTCGCCCTTCCCGAAGCAGGCATCGCGTTCGCCGCCGCGATACTTGCCGTTCCAGAGCTTCATGGTGATGCCCACCACATCGTGGCCTTGCTCCTTGAGCAAAAGCGCGCTCACGGAAGAATCCACGCCACCCGACAACCCGATCGCAATCTTCATCCCAGCGCCCCCGTAAGGCGCGAAAGCGCGCCAAGATACCAGACGATAATCGGCTCGCCGGCAAAGAGAAAGACGAGATGCGCGAGACAAATGTAAGGACCGAACGGAATCTCGAAGCGGCGCTTGAGTTTGCCGCCGAGCGCCATCGCCACGACTCCGCCGCAAATTCCGGCAAGGCACCCGACGATAAGCACGAAAAGAACCGCCACGGGTCCGGATATCGCGCCCACCGCGCCCATCAAGATGACATCTCCCATACCCATCGCCTCTTGACCGAACAGCTTGCCGCCAAGGATTCGCGCGAGATACATCACCCCAAACCCCATCGCAAGCCCGGAAACCCCTAGAAACAGCGGCGCCGGAGAGCGGGCGAGCAATGAGAAAACCGCGTTGAGCAAAAGGCCGTAGACGATGCCGCCAACGGTGACGAAATCCGGCAAAAGATGGTGGTCGAAATCGATCATCGACCCAACGATCATAAGCGCGAACCACGGCCACAAAACCGTTCCCCAAGGCCCGCCCAGATATGCCCAGGCGGCGGCGAAAAGAGCGCCGCCCAAGACCTCGACGAAGATATAGCGCGGCGAAATGCGCGTCTTGCAGGACGCACAGCGTCCGCGCAGGGCGAGATAGGAGAGGATCGGAATATTCTGATACCAGCGAATCGGCGCGGAGCACTTGGGGCAATGCGACGGCGGGCGCACGATGCTCTCGCAACGCGGAACGCGCCAGATGACGACGTTCAGAAAACTCGCGATGACCGCCCCGAAACAGAACGACCAGAAAATAAAGATGTTATTCAGACTTGAGTTCACGCGTCATCATTCGCGCAAGCGCGTCCTTGACATCGAAATCGCCGTAGCACGCCTGATACACCATCTCGGAAAGCGGCATTTCGATTCCGAGCTTGGCGGCGGTCTCGTGCACCACCTTGGAGTTCCATACGCCTTCTGCGACCATCTGCATTGAAGAAAGAATATCGCCAATCTTCTCGCCCTTCCCGAGCCGCTCGCCGACCGAGTGGTTGCGGCTGTGACGCGAGGTGCAGGTAACAATCAGATCGCCGATTCCCGCAAGTCCGCCCAAGGTTTCGCTCTTGCCGCCGTAGGCCAAGACAAAGCGCTTCAATTCCACGAGACTGCGGGTGATGATCGCCGCACGGGTGTTGTCGCCAAAGCCCATGCCGTCTGAACAGCCTACGGCAATGGCGATGACATTCTTGACGCAGCCGCCGATTTCCACACCCGTTGGGTCGTCGGACGTATAGACGCGGAACTTGGGACCGCTCCAGATTTCCTGAACCTTTTTCGCTTTTTCAAGATCGCAGCAAGCGGCGACAATCGCCGTGGGGATGCCGCGTGACACTTCCTCGGCATGGGTAGGACCGGCAAGCGCGACTACATCCTTGATGCCGAGAATTTCCTCGGCAAGTTCGGTCATGCGCTTGTGCGTCGTCTCGCAGAGACCCTTTGTGAGCGAAACGACCAGCTGGTCGGACCGGATCAGCCCCTTGAAGCCTTCCGCGACCGAGGCGAAAAACTTGCTGGGGCTGGCAAGCACGACGACATCTGCCGCCGCAGCCATGGATCGGTCGTTCACGAGCTTCAGTTCCGGCGGCAGTTTGACGCCTTTCAAAAACTTGAAGTTCTCGCCCGCTTCGCGCATCTGTGCAGTATAGTCGGGGAATGCGCCCCAAAGCGCGACCTCATGTCCGTATCCGGAAAGCAATATTGCATTGGCAGTGCCCCAGCCGCCGTCACCGATCACGAATATCTTCATATAAGATGCCCCATTTTTTCTTTTTTCGTGTTTAAATACCGCAAATCGAAAGGATTGGGCGGGATGACGATCGGGACGCGCTCGACGATGGAAATGCCGTAGCCGCCGAGTCCGGCGACCTTGCACGGATTGTTCGTAAGCAGCCGCACCTTGGAAATCCCGAGATCGGCAAGAATCTGCGCACCCTCGCCGTAATCGCGCAAATCCGGCGCAAAACCAAGCGCCACATTCGCTTCTACCGTATCCAGACCTTCCTCCTGCTTGCGATAGGCGTGAAGCTTGTTCGCAAGTCCGATGCCGCGCCCTTCCTGACGCATGTACAGGATCACGCCGCGTCCGGCCGCTTCGATCATCTCCATTGCCTTGTGGAGCTGCGGCCCGCAATCGCAGCGCTCGCTCCCGAGGACATCGCCGGTGAAGCATTCGCTGTGGACGCGCACCAGAACCGGCTCGTCGCCCGAAATATCGCCCTTGACGAGCGCAAGATGCTCAAGCCCGGTAATTCTGGAGCGGTACATGCGAAGCCTGAAATGGCCGTGCGCCGTGGGGAGATCTACCTCTTCCACCGCCTCGACGAGCCTGTCGTTGCGGCGGCGGTATGCGATGAGATCGGCGATCGTCATCATCTTGAGAGCGTGGCGCGAGGCGAACTCGCGCACATCGTCGAGCCTGGCCATCGTGCCGTCGTCTTTCATGATCTCGCAGCACAGCCCCACTTCTTCAAGTCCCGCCAGGCGGCAAAGATCCACCGTCGCTTCGGTATGCCCCGCGCGCTTCAAAACGCCGCCTTCTCGCGCCTCCAGCGGAAACATGTGACCGGGCCTGCGGAAATCCTCCGGCTTGACGCCTCTCTCCACGCACTTGAGCGCCGTAATCGAGCGTTCGGCGGCGGAAATCCCCGTCGTCGTGGAAACGGCGTCGATCGATACCGTGAACGCGGTCTGATGGTTGTCGGTGTTTTGAGCGACCATCTGCGGCAAATCGAGCCTGCGGCACCACTCGCGCGACATCGGCATGCAAATGAGCCCCTTGGCGTATGTCGCCATGAAGTTCACGTTTTTCGTGGTGGCGAACCGCGCCGCGCAAATGCAATCGCCCTCGTTCTCGCGGTCGGCGTCGTCGGTCACGAGAATGATCTCACCGGCTTTGAGCGCCTCAAGGCACTCTTCGACGGTATTGAAACTGCCGTTTTCCATTTTTACGATCCGGGATGCACGGGTTTGCCGCCGGCCTTGCACATCGGGCAATCGCACGGCTCCCAGGTCTGCGGCGTCATCTGCATAAGCGAGAAGACGGGGATGCGGCCGAACTTCACCTTCCCGGACGAACGATCGACGAGAACCACCACGGCGGCGACGATGCCGCCTGCGGCTTTCACCAGATCGATCGTCTCTTGCACGCGTCCGCCTTTGGTAATGACATCTTCGGCCACGACATAACGCTCGCCCTTCTTGATCTTGAAGCGGCGCATGGCGAGGACGGTATTTGGCTTGCCGGTCGCGTCAACGCCCTCGCCCTGGACTTTCTCGGCGAAAATGCACTTCACGTTCAACTCGCGCGCGACTTCATGCCCCACGAGAATGCCGCCCACCGCTGGCGAAACGACGCCGTCGATGCGCTTGCCGAGCTTGCCGCTTTTCACCGCCTCGCGGGTCACTGCGCGGCAGAGCTTCTCCGCCACTCGCGGATACCTCAAGACGTTTGCACACTGGAAATAGCGGTCGGAATGGAGTTTGGAACGGAGTTCGAAGTGCCCTTCGAGCAAGGCACCGGTCTCCTTGAACGCATCCAATATCTGTTTTTGGGTCATGGCATTCTCCTTTATTGTTGCCCCGTGGGGATTTTCAAAAGTTCATCGCGTGAAAACGGCGGTGCCACCGCATCATCCGGCACTCCCGGCAATTGTTCCAGTTCCGGGGCGCCGACCGACGGCGGCAAAATCGACGGATTGAACTTGGCCGGGCCTAAAGTCCGGCGCACAGGCTCGAATGGCGCAAGTTCTTCGTGCACGAGCCCCAGCATATCCACATCCAGCAATTCCAGACGCGCATGCTTCATCCCGACCACCTCCGCAGTCCACGAGGTTCTGGCCGATTCCACCGCCGCCTGCGCCCGCTCCGGCGAAATCTCCGCAAAAGCGCAGGATGCGGATTTTTGCGCACTTCCTGCGCTTCTGGCGGCTTTGAACCCTATCGCTTCGTATGGAAACGACGCAAGCAACGCCGCCGGAACGACCGCCACAACCGCGAGACGGACAAACTCGGTCGTTATTTTCAATCCGCCTCCCCTTGCCGTTTGTTGGCGAAGAATATCCGCTCGATGCCGCTCGACTTGACGATCTTGGCAAAGCGCATCGCATCACCGAGCGGAATCCGCGCATCGGCAAGCACCAGCATCGTCTTTTCGCCGGTCAGACTGGCGCCCTGCGCAAGTTGCGCACCGAGTTGCGCCATCTGCGCATCGTCGGCGAGAACATAGCGGACATCGTCGAAAAAGACCAGAGTGTCGTGCTTTTGCGGAGAAAGCACGGCTACGAGGCGTGAAGTCTCGCTTTCTCCGGTGCCTTCCTCGGGCAATGCAAAAACGACGCCCTCTCCGCGCGTGAGCGTCCCTGCGACCATGTACATCATGACCGCAAGCATCAGCACGGTGATCCAGGGCACTGCTTTCACTTCTGCACCGCCTTTGTGGTAATGTAGCCTGAAATGCGCGAAGCCGCCGCATCGATTTCCACCTCGAGGCGTTCAAGCCGCGTGCGCAACATTCCGCACATGACTTTGACGGGTATGGCGACCATAAGCCCAAGCGCTGCGGACACGAGCGCGGCCATGGTGCTGTCGATCAGATCGGCGCGCACGACTATCGCCTCGGCATTGACGGCCATGACGGCTTTGACAAACCCGAAAACAACTCCCAAAAGACCGACTTCCGGCGCTATGTCGCCAATGATCTTGAGCGCGGCGAGCCGACGCACAAGGCGCGACTTCTCGCCGCGGGCGGCAGATTCCAACGCCTCGCGCAAAACTCTTGCGGAACTCGAGCGGTGACGGATCGCCGCAGCCACCACGACCGAAACCGGCACCGGCAGTTCGTCGCACAACGACAATGCTTCGTCGGGATTGCCTTGTTCGAGGACATTGATCACGCCCTTGACGAAATCCTCCGGGTCGACATGCGCCCTTCTCAATTCCACGAGACGCTCCAGAAACACCACGACAGCCGCAACCGCCATGGCCACAAGAATCCAGAAAACAGGTCCGCCCGAAAGTGTCATAGCAATCTGCCCTTTCTTCTGTTTTGCTCGATGCGCCGCGAAGCCTCCGCCGACGCGGGAACCGCGCTTTTGACGACCATCCTCAAAATCTGCCGCGCCTGCTTGTCTTGTCCCATCTGCTCGTATTCATCGGCCAGACGGAATGCCGCCCGCGCAAACGCCGCCTGGGCGGCATCGTCGAAACTCTCGCCCTTTTCGCGCCCCAGCCTGAACGCAAGGCACACCTGCGTATAATACTGCTCCATGGCTTCGGCGATATGCCCTTGCTTTTCGAGTATCCGCCCGATCTTGAAGGAAATCTGCAATTTCGCGGAATCGTCCACGCCTTCGGCAAGACGCAGTGCGCGATATGTCTCGAGCGCCTGCTCGTAGCGAGCGGGATTGTCCGCCCCCATCGCATACAGCGCGTCCGCCTTCAGCATCATCGCCTTGCTACGGTGTGCGACGCCTGATTCCGGCATCAACGCGACGCGCTCGAGCACGAGCACTGCTTCGTCAAACCGCGCAAGTTCAACTAGTGCCTGTCCCTGGACAAGCATCCCTTCCACCGTCAGTTTGCGGTCGCATCCTTTTTCCTGCATCTTGGCGACGATATCGATTGCCGACGCGAAATCGCTGTCGGCCAGCGCACTGCGCGCCGCCCAGAGTTTCGCCTCTGGAAAATCAAGAGCGTCGAAAAGCCTGCGGGCCTCGCCCCAGCGTCCGCCATTGTAGCAGAATTTCGCGAGCCACAGACGGGCGTCTGGAGTATCCAGACGCTTGGCTTCGGCCTCGGCCTCTTCATCGCGTCCGAGGCCATACAGGCAAAGCATGCTGACGTATTCCATCGCCTGCCGCCGCGAAGGATCGGCCTTGGCCACCTTGGCGAAAATCTTCATCGCATCCTCGAAACGGTATTCATGGTAGGCCTCGTATCCCTCGACCTCGAGTTCGCGCACTTTGACCGTCTCTCCGATGCGCTTGGCCGCCGGAGTTTCCGGGAAATCGTTGAGCACTTTGCGATATGCCGCCATCGCCTCCGCCCCGCGTCCGAGTTGCGAAAGGCAATCGCCGATCTTCACGAGGCTGAGCGCCTTGTCGCTGTCTTCCGGGGCGAGTGCTGCCGCCTTGTTGAACGCGGCAAGCGCTTCGGCCGGACGCCCTTCGCGCAGATTGACCCATCCTTTGCCGGAATGGATGCGCCAGTCCTTTGCAGTCTCCGGCCAGATCTCGAGCATCTCGGCAAATCCGGCGAGGGCCTTGGCGTTTTCGCCTTCGGTCAGCCTGAATTCGCACAAGTCGAACATCGCGTCCTTGGCGCCCGGCGTATCGGGAGCGTCGTGGACTATCGCCAGAATCAGTTCCGCGCCCTTTTCCTTGCCGTCTTGGCGGTCAAGCATCGCGCGTCCCAGCCTAAGCCCGATCATTTGCCGGAGCGCCTCGCTTTCCGCCGCCTTGTAGGCCGCACGGAGCGACTCTTCGTCGCCAAGATTCATAGCGGCGTAAGCGTCGGGCAGGAGCTTGCGCCAAATCGCCTCGGCCTCGGATTTCTTGCCCATGGCGACGAACGCCTCCGCCAGCATCATCTGGGAGTCCCGGTCGGGTTTTTCGATCTTGCCGAGCAATTCCGCCGATCTGCCGGCGTCGCCTTCGTCGAGCAAAATGCGAGCTTTCAGCGCAAGCGAAAAATCGTCTTCCGCATCCGCAAGCTCCGCCTTCGCTTCGTCGATCCTCCCAGTGCGGTAAAGTGCCGCAGCGAGGTAATAGCCGCTTTTGGCGGTCACCAGCACCTTTTCCCAGTTCTCCTCGCGGGCGTATGATTCGGCGACAATCTCCCAGGCGTGCGCATCGCCTGAAGCGATCGCGTATTTGCGCGCGACGCCATACAGTCCGTCGCGCAACGCAGCGCGCGCAATCTCCAGCGAATCCTCTGGCGCGATGGCTGCAACCGCCGCGCCAGAGAGCGCAAAAACCGCCAACGCCACTATTGCCGGAAGCTTCCTCATATCTCCGCCCCCAAATATCCCATCTCGCCCAAAAGCCGCTTGTTGCCCATCCAGTCGGGTTCCACCCTGACCCACAGTTCCAGCCGCACCTTGACGCCGAAAACATCCGAGAGTTCGCGCTCTGCGCATTTCCTCACCGCCTTGATCGTCTCCGCCCCGCGCCCGATGACAATCGGCTTTTGCGACGCTCTGGCGACGATGACATCGGCCTTGACATTCCACGCCTCGCCGGACTCTTCGATTTTCTTGACGGCAACCCCCAGCTCGTGCGGCACCTCTTGATGCAACCGGCCGAGATACTTTTCGCGGATCGTATCGGCCATCGCCAACTTGCGCGGATAGTCGGTCACGATATCGCGATCGAAGAGATATTCGCCGTCTTCGGCAAGTTCGAAAAGCGCGTCCAGAACCGCCTTGACGCCATCGGGCGAAGTCGCTACCGACTCCACCCAGCGCGGCTCGAAATCACCCTCCCACGCCGCTTTGAACGCACTCGCGCAAAACGAAACCGAGTCCGCCTTGTTGAGCACGAAAACCGTTTTTTCGGGTTTCTCCCTGGCGATGCGCTGCATCCACCCCAAGTCTTCAAGCTGCGGTTCCTGGGCGGCGTCGAACACCACGCAAGTGATATCCGTGCCGGCGGCGCTGCGCCGCGCCATGCGGTTCAAGAGCGTGCCCAGCGGACCTTCAGCCTTGTGGAGCCCGGGAGTATCCAGGAGCACGAGCTGGCCGCGGGCGTCGTCGACGATGCCGCGCACCGTATTGCGCGTCGTCTGCTCCACGGGCGAGACAATCGAAACCTTCTCGCCAACAAGCGTATTGACCAGCGTCGATTTTCCGGCGTTGGTGCGTCCCACGATGCCTACGACCGCAACCTTTGCCATGATTCGCTACGGCGCCGGGAAGCCAAGCGCGAGTTCGCCAGCCTCGCGCTTCACCCTCGCCTGAACACTGAGATTGGAAACATCATCGAGCACGTCGGCGATCCAAGTGCCGATCTTGATCATCTCCGCCTCGCGCATGCCGCGTGTCGTGACCGAGGCCGTGCCCACGCGGATGCCGGATGTCTTGAACGGACTCTCGGTATCGTAGGGAATCGTATTCTTGTTGACGACGATTCCGGCTGCATCGAGTGCAGCGGCGGCATCCTTGCCGGTGACGCCTTTGGTATATTTCACGTCTACGAGGAAGAGGTGGTTGTCAGTCCCCCCGGAAACAATCCGGTAGCCGCGATCCTGAACCGTCCGGCAAAGGACCTGGCAATTCTTGACGACCTGCTGCGCATAGCCGCGCTTCGCTTCGCCGAGCCACTCCTTGAAGCAAACCGCCTTGGCGGCGATTATATTCTCCAAAGGACCGCCCTGCATTCCCGGAAACACTGCGGAATCCAGCGCCTTGGCGTATTTAGCCTTGCAAAGCACCATGCCGCCGCGCGGTCCGCCAAGCGTCTTGTGGGTCGTCGTGGTGACGAAATCGGCATAAGGCACGGGCGAAGGGTGAGCACCGCCAGCGACGAGTCCGGCAATATGCGCCATATCCACCATCATGATGCATCCGGCCTTGTCGCAAATCTCGCGGATGCGCTTGAAGTCGATCATGCGCGGATACGCGCTCGCACCGGCGAGCAGAATCTTCGGCTTCACCTCCAAAGCCTGCTTTTCAAGCGCGTCGTAGTCCAGCCGCTCGGTCGCCTTGTCCACGGTATACGGAACGATATTGTAGATTTTGCCGGAGAAATTGACCGGCGAACCATGCGAAAGATGTCCGCCTTGATCGAGCGCCATGGACATGATGGTCTCGCCAGGCTTGATCGTCGCGAAATACACCGCCATATTCGCCGCGCTTCCGCAGTGCGGCTGGACATTCGCATGCTCGGCGCCGAAAAGCTTCTTGGCGCGTTCAATCGCCAGCGTCTCGGCACTGTCCACCGGAATGCAGCCGGAATACCAGCGTTTGCCCGGATAGCCCTCAGCATACTTGTTCATGAGCACGCTGCCCGCCGCCTCCCGGCAAGCGCGGGAAGTAAAGTTCTCCGACGCGATAAGGTTGATTTCCGTGTCCTCCTGACGGGACTGCGCCAAAACCGTGGCGTAGATTTCCGGGTCTTCCGCCGCAAGTCCGCTCACATCGCTCAAACGCCCGGCGCGTTCCAGCTTCGCCCGGCGGCGCGCATGGCGCTCGCTCGTATCGACCGGAGTGGAAATGAAGGCTTCGACGATTTCCGCGGCGTAGGCGGGGCTGACGACATCCGCGCCGAGGCAAAGGACGTTCGCGCCATTGTGCTGACGCGTAGTGACCGCCGCGTCCACCGTCTGGCAAACTGCCGCCCTCACGCCCTGAAAGCGGTTTGCCGCCATTGCCATACCGATACCGCTGCGGCAAATCAGAATGCCGAAATCGGCCTCATGCGCCGATATCGACATGGCTACCTTGAGGGCGTAGTCGGGATAGTCGCAACTGTCTTTTGAGACTGGGCCAAAATCGAGAACAGTCCGGCCAAATCCAGCCGATAAAGTCGCAATGAGCATGGACTTCAATTCCACGCCGCCATGATCGCTTGCAATAGTTATTTTCATACCCTGTATATTATATCAAAAATCTGCTTGTTTTTTCAATGGTTTTTTGCTATAATTCTTGAGAATTGAAGATTCAGAAAGGTCAAAAGGACAGAAAACGGACTACGAAGTAAAGACTGCTGGACTACGAAGTAAAGAGGGCTGGACTACGAAGTAAAGAATGCTGGACTACGAAGTAAAGAATGCTGGACTACGAAGTCGAGAATGCTGGACTACGAAGTCGAGAGGGCTGGACTACGAAGTCAAGGATGCTAAACTAGGGATGCTGGTCAGGCGCGGAAAAAGAAAATGAAGATACTTGCACCACTTCGCGGCGTTACAATCCGGTGTTTCCGCAGGACATTCTCCAGACAAATCGCCGATGCCGGGTTTACAGAGGCCGTCACGCCATTCATAAGCGCGATGAACGGTGTGGATCCTCTTCGCGATCGGGAATTGCAGGGATTGGGTGCGGCGGAAGAAGCGCTTGCCGTCACTCCGCAATTCATCGGCAAAGATCCCGCCGCCCTGCGCTTTTGTCTAAAAAGGATCAAATCGGCGGGATACAAGACTGCCGACCTCAATTGCGGGTGTCCATTCCCCATGGTTCGCAACAAAGGTCGCGGCAGCGGACTTTTGCGCACGCCGGACATACTTGAAGCCATGGTCAAGGCTGGATGCGAAGAAATGGGCGAGGGCAACTTCTCGGTCAAGGCGCGGCTTGGCGTGGACAGCCCGGACGAACTTGCCCGGCTTATGCCGATATTGAATCGCTATCCGCTGAGATTTCTTACCGTCCACGCCAGAACCGCACGGCAAATGTATACAGGGAAACCGGACATTCAAACGTTTGAAGAGATACGTGCGGCGGCAAAAATGCCTGTAGTCTACAATGGCGACTATAACGCCGATGCGCCCCAGACCGACATCCCGGACATCATGGTCGGGCGGCCTTTTGTGGTTTCTCTAGGCAAATTAAGCGACAGCCGTGAACTGCTTTTGAATTATATAGACCAAAGTGCCGCCGAACTTCATGGGCAACGGCCTGTGCTGGGGCGTATCAAGGAACTAGTTTCCTACTGGCAAGACATTCCGTACTGGAAAAATCGTTGGCCGCTCGTCAAAACCTCAACCTCGCTTGCCGAACTGACGCTCGCAATCCGGTAGGCGCGGCGGCTACGCCGCAGGCTTATCAGACTTGAAAATTTCGCGAGCCCGCGAGATTGACTCGTCGGATGGCGGCTCTATGCCTTCAAGGCGGTATTCAAGCCCTAGATTGTGCCACTTCTCGACGCCCATAGTGTGATACGGAAGGATGTCGACCCGCTCGATGTTGGACATGGGGCGAATCAAGTCGGCAAGGCGTTTCAAATCTTCTTCGCTGTCCGTCCAACCTGGCACAAGCACATGACGCAGCCAAACCCGCTTGCCCTTTTCTTGCAGGTATTTCGCACAGTCGAGCACCGGATCAAGCTTTGCGCCAGTAAGCTCGAGATGTCGGGCAGGATCGGCATGTTTGATGTCGAGGAGTATGGTGTCGGTCAAATCGATAAGGCGCAGAATATCGCTATTTTCGCGCGAAAAAACGCCGGCGCACGTATCGATGCACGTATTTACGCCGATTTCATGGCACTTTTCAAACAGTTCCGCGACGAAACGCGCCTGCAGCATCGGCTCTCCCCCCGAAACGGTAATGCCGCCTTTCTCGCCCCAATAATCGCGGTAGCGGAGGGCGCGCGAGAGGATATCCTGCGCAGTGGCGGTCTCGCCGCCGCTCGCCGCCGCCCAGGTATCGGGGTTGTGGCAATAGAGACAACGGAAGGGACAACCGCGCAAAAAGACGATAAAACGAACGCCGGGGCCGTCAACGGCCCCGAACGTTTCGTATGAATGGACAAGTCCTTTTAGAGGCTCTTGTGGCATGTGCGCCGAATCACATCCATCTGCTGTTCGCGGGTGAGGTCGATGAATTTGACCGCATAGCCGGAGACACGGATGGTAAAGTTCGCATATTCCGGCTTTTCGGGATGCTCCATGCAATCGATAAGCTTCTCGGTGCCGAAAACATTCACATTCAGATGATGCGCACCCTTGTTGAAGTAGCCATCCATTACCGAGACGAGCGTATTCACACGGTCCTCAAGCGTATTGCCGAGAGCCGAAGGATGAATCGTCTGGGTATTGGAAATGCCGTCGAGCGCATACTCGTAGGGGAGCTTGGCGACCGAATTGAGCGAAGCGAGAAGCCCGCTCTTTTCCGCACCATAGCTGGGATTCGCACCGGGCGCGAACGGCATGCCGCCCTCGCGTCCGTCCGGCGTAGAGCCGGTAGCCTTGCCGTAGACGACATTGGATGTGATCGTGAGGATCGAGGTGGTAGGCTCGGCGTTGCGGTAGGTGTGATGGCTCTTGACCTTCGCGAGGAATTCGGTGAGCAGCCATTCGGCAATATCGTCGGCACGGGGATCGTCGTTTCCATAGCGCGGGAAGTCGCCTTCCGCCTCATAACCGACCGCAATACCGTCTTCATCGCGGATAACCTTGACTTTGCTGTACTTGATGGCGCAAAGCGAGTCCACAGTATGCGAAAAGCCGGCGATGCCGGTAGCGAAGGTGCGGCGCACGTCGGTATCGATAAGCGCCATTTCCGCCGCCTCGTAGTAATACTTGTCGTGCATATAGTGGATGAGGTTGAGAATATGCACATAGAGGCCGGCGAGCCAGCTCATCATGTTGTCGAAGCGCTTCATCACCTCGTCATAATCGAGGTATTCGCCAGTAATGGCCGGATATTCGGGCGCAACCTGCACTTTGCTCTTTTCGTCCTTGCCGCCGTTGATGGCGTAGAGAAGGCACTTGGCGAGGTTGGCGCGGGCGCCGAAGAACTGCATTTCCTTGCCGGTCTGCGTGGCGGACACGCAACAGCAGATTGCGTAGTCGTCGCCCCAGACGCGACGCATGACACAGTCGTTCTCGTACTGCACGCTCGAGGTATTGATCGAAACCTTGGCGGCATATTTCTTGAACGGCTCGGGCAGGCGGCTTGAGTAGAGCACCGTCATATTCGGTTCCGGCGAAGGCCCCATCGTCTCGAGGGTATGCAGGAAGCGGAAGCAATTCTTCGTGACCATGCTGCGACCGTCCGCACCAAGACCGCCAATCGAGAGCGTAGCCCAAACGGGATCGCCGGAGAAGAGTTCATTGTAGCTCGGAATGCGCGCGAACTTGACCATGCGCAAATGCAGCACGAGATGGTCGATAAGCTCCTGGGCCTCCTCCTCGGTGAGCGTGCCGTTTTTAAGGTCGCGCTCGATGTAAATATCGAGGAAGGTGGAAATGCGGCCGATCGACATCGCCGCGCCGTTCTGCGTCTTGATCGCGCAGAGATAGCCGAAGTATGTCCACTGGACGGCCTCGCGAGCGTTCATCGCAGGCTTGGAAATATCAAAGCCATACGATGCCGCCATAACCTTCATGGCCTTGAGCGCCTTGATCTGCTCGGCGACTTCTTCGCGCAGGCGGATGACATCCTCGGCCATCGAACCCATGCCGCTGTGAAGTTTGTCATACTCCTTTGCCTCGATCAGCTTGTCGATACCGTATAGCGCAACGCGACGATAGTCGCCAACTATGCGCCCGCGGCCGTAGGTATCGGGAAGCCCGGTGATGATGTGCGATTTTCTCGCCGCGCGCATTTCCGGCGTGTAGCAATCGAACACGGCCTGATTGTGCGTCTTGTGGTAGACATTGAATATTTTGTGAAGCTCCTCGCTGGGCGTATAGCCATACGTAGTGCAAGCTTCCTCGGCCATCTTGATGCCGCCGTAAGGCATAAACGCGCGCTTCAAAGGCTTGTCGGTCTGAAGACCTACGATTTTCTCGAGATCCTTGTCGAGATAGCCTGCGGGATGCGAAGTAATGGAAGAGACGATATCGGTGTCCATATCGAGAACGCCGCCCTTCGCGCGCTCCTCCTTCTGGAGTTCCTGAAGCTTGCCCCAAAGCGCATCCGTGGAAGGTGCAGCATCCGCAAGGAAGCTCGCGTCGCCATAATAAGGCGTGTAGTTTAGGCGAATGAACTCGCTGACATTAACATCCTTCGTCCAGCGGCCACCCACAAAACCAGCCCACGCGGGCTGTTCCTTGGCATCAATGACTGCATTCATTTGCTTGTCTCCTCAAATTACGGTTGTTTGAAATCTATATTACGTATTATACCACACCTAAGCGGGTAAAGTCAATAGCCCAAATATAAAAGTTCACTATATCTAATACACTACCTGTATACCTCTTCTGCCCATTCATAGGGTTCGGTATACTGTATATTGTATAGTGTCTCGATCATAAACTTGAGGACGCGCTCGCCTGAAAAGATGCGATGGTACTTGGCGCGGCCGGCGGCTGCAATGCGCTTGCGCTCGTTATCATGCGTCTGGTAAAAGAGAATTTTATCGACCAGATCGCCAGCCTCGGAGAAGTAGACTGTTTCATCCGGCGAGAAAAACCGGTCCATGGCGTTCTTGTCCGATTGAAAGGTGAGAATTCCATATCCCATGAGGTGGGCGATGCGGTCGGACGAGTACCACTTGTCCCCTTCCCTGCGATTGAGATTGAGGGACATTTTGGAAGTGGAGAGCACCTCTTCATACTTGGCACCCCAAATCGATGGCGATAGTTTAAGCACATCAGGCTGCGGCAGCAGTGAAGAACGGGGGATTCTTCCGGAACCAAACAACTCCACACGCAATTTGTCGTTGATCTTGGGCATTACTTCCGCGAGCAAATCCCATCTTGGGTCTCCGGCGCGAGGATTGCCGGCGAAGAAAAGATCGCGCACAAAGCCATCCTTGCGGCTGTTGTCGCCATGCTCCATGGAAGAATCGGACGGATTGGGCATGTAAGCCATGAAGTTTTTGCCAGTAAGCCAGGTTTTGAGTTCCTCGCCGGCAGTAGTGACGAATATGCCGTCGCAACTTTCCATGCGATCTTCGATTTGCCGCCGTGTCGGTCCCTGCCAAATTGGATCCACATTGAAATGCGCAATCTTTACAGTGGGCAGGATTCGTCTGATTTCAAAGAGTGTTTCGTTCGTTATATAGTCGCAATGACCGAGGAGCACGACATCTGGACGAAAATTTCTCGCACACTGCACAAGCCGCCTATTGGCGATTTTGCCGCCCAGCGGACGGATTGCCAGCGGCGCAAGCAGACGCGCCATGTCGCGATCGGAAAACTCGCACAGGCGCCAATTGTTGCGGATTGCGCCGCACATCAATTTGCGCCCCGGACCCATGCGCAAATTACCGTAGTTGCGAATCATCAAATTATCCACAAGAAGGATTCGCAATTCTTCAAAGTTCATTTTTTCGCTCCTTCCTCGACAACCCGTTCATATGCGGCTATGGAACCGGCTATCATCTTGGGAAAAGAAAATTTCTCGATCGCAGGGGTGCGCACATCGCCGAAATCGGATGCAAGCGCCTCTTGAATCGCGGCGGCGAAGCCTTCCGCGTCTGCATGTTCGACAGGAACCAAAACTCCGTTTTTCCCGGATTCGACAATATCCAAAGCCCCTCCGAACGCCGTCGCCACGACCGGGCGGTTCATCGCGAGCGCTTCGGCCATGCTGCGCCCGAAGGCCTCCGGCTTTTTCGTATTGGACGAAACCACGACATCGGCTATCGAAAGGCATTCCGCCACCTTTTGCTGATTGCCGGCAAACACCACAGTATCGCCAAGCCCAAGTTCATCCACGAGACCGCGGAGCGCAGCCTCCACATCCTTGCGCTTTTCTTCGGCTTCTCCGACAATCACGAGCCGAAGATTTGGAATCTTCTCGCGCACAATTGCCGCCGCGCGGACAAGCGTATCGTAGCCCTTCAGTTGGGTGATGCGACCAAGTCCCATGACGACTTTGCGCCCTTCGGTGCGCCATTCGAGTTTTTTCGATTCGATAAATTCGCGGTCGAGATGCGCGGGGTCGAACTTTTCGCGGTCGATGGCGCGTGGTATCACGCAGAGTTTCTCTTCATCGATTCCATATGCGGATTTTAGATACTCCGCGATATAGCGCGACGGCGTGACCGTCAGCGTGCCGCGCGTCATGATGCGCGAATACGCGGAAATCGAGTTTGCACCATGCGCAAAGGTAATCCACGGAATACCCAGCTTGCGATTTGCCGACGCGAAAAGCCATGCCGGAACGCGACTATGCGCACATACGGCGTCGGGGCGTTCACGCTCCAGAAACCGGCGCAATTGCCGCGCCCGGCTGAAGAAGGTCAAGGGATTCTTGCTCTTCATGTCCATGCGCACGACACGACCGCCGTCCTGTTCGATTTTCTCCAGCAATCTGCCGCCCTGCGCGACGACGATATTCTCCCAGCCATGAGCCGTCAAAGCCTTGTTCACCTCCACGACGCCGCGTTCAACGCCGCCCTGCTCCATCGCCGGCACCAGCTGGACCGTCTTCATCTTCAGATGCGCTCCTCGTAGCCGCGGAAGTGGACATTGAGTTCGTGCAGCGGCGCGAGCAACCTGCCGAGCGGCTGACCCGCCGTCATCATCGCGAATGCGTTTACGTCCTTTGGGAAACATTTGCCGCCGTATCCGCGCTTGCCGTCCGGTCCGGGCACATAGGTGTGCGTATCGTTGATATAGCCGGAAAGGAGCACGCCATTGTGCACATTCGCCCAGTCGGCGCCCATTTTCTCGCAATACTCGCGCACGGCGTTGAAATAGGTCACCTTGTATGCGCCAAAGACATTGTGCGCATACTTGGTGATTTCCGCTTCCAACGGTGTCATTACCGCAAATTTCTTGCCCTTGAAAATCTTTGCGAGCAATTCCACCGCGCCCGTAAAGACCATCGTCTGCTTTTTGAAGTCTTCAATATGCGTCCGCTCGGTAAGAAACTCTGGCATGTAGCATACCTGATGGCCGGTCTCGCGGCTGAGCATATCCGAAGTCCCCGGCAAAATCGTCGTGCGCACGAATACCGGGACCTTGGGAAGCTTCATGATCAGCTCCTTCATGAGCGTCAAATCCTGCGTGCCGTCGTCTTCAGTAGGAACATGAATCTGCAAAAACGCCACATCAATGCCGGAAAGGTCGTCATTGTAGCCCTTGGGAGGATCGGAGACGAATATGCGCACATCGGGGTTGTTTTCCTCGAGCCACGCCTTCAGGGCGCCGCCGACGAATCCGCATCCGATAATTCCAACTTTGATCATTCCATCCTCCTTTCACGCATCCGGCCAAAGTTTTGCCGCCATTTCCCGAAGTTTGAACTTCTGGATTTTCCCAGAGGCCGTTTTGGGATAATCATCGACAAACTCGCAATATTTCGGTATCTTGAACCAGCTGATGAGCGGCTTCAGATATGCTTCGATATCGGCGGCGGAAAGCGATGCGCCTTCCTGCAACTGGATGAACGCAACCGGCTGTTCTCCGTATTTCGAAGACGGACACCCGACCACCGCGACATCTTTCACCTGCTCCATGGCGCCAATGTATTGCTCCACCTCTTTAGGGCTGATGTTTTCGCCGCCGCGAATGATCATGTCCTTGAGCCGACCGGTGATGTAGAAATACCCGTCCTCGTCCATGCGTCCGAGATCGCCAGAATGGAGCCAGCCATTCTCGTCGATGCATTCTGCCGTTTCCTCCGGCATGTTGTAGTAGCGCTTCATGTAGAGCCCGCGGCAGCAGAGTTCGCCCTCCTGTCCGATCGGCGCGAGTTCTTTCGTATCGGGGTCGATTACCGCGACTTCCATTCCCGGCAGCGCCTGTCCGACCGTCTCGCATTTGCGATGGATGGAAGGCTCGAAATAGCGCGTCATCGTCATCACCGGTCCGCCCTCGGTAAGCCCGTAGGGAATCGTTATTTCGCGCATAAACATCTTCGAATGCGCCTGTTCCATGCGATGGACGGGGCAGACCGCGCCGGACATGACGCCGGTCCTGAGCGATGAAAGATCGTACTTGGCGAAATCAGGGTGGTCGAGCATCGCGATATACATCGTGGGCACACCGAATACCGCCGTGCATTTTTCCTTGGCTATCGCTTCCAAGACCGAAAGCGGATTGAACTTTTCCACAAGCACCATCGTCACGCCATGGTTGAGCGCACCCACCACCCCGAGCACGCATCCAAAACAATGGAAGAGCGGCACCGGGATGCACAGACGGTCGCGCGACGTGAAATTCTGGCACGCGCCCGACCAGAAACTGTTGTTCACAAGACCCGCATGGGTAAGCAACACCGCCTTGGGAAAATTCGTCGTGCCCGAGGTATATTGCATGTTCACCACATCCTGAGGGCGGCATTTCGACTGACGATCGATATACGCGGCATCAGAAACTTCAAGCGCGAGATCTTTCACCTCGTCGAGCGAATACATGCCCTTGTGCTTGGCGCCGCCGATATAGAACACCCGCTTGAGATTGGGGAATCTGCGCGGATGCAGATCGCCGCGGAAATTAATCTTAAGTTCAGGCATGAGCTCGTAGAGGTCTTTGACATAATCCTCGTCGCGGTAGCCGTCCACCACAAAAACATTTTCAGCACCGGAATTCTTGAGGGCGAAATCGATGCCGGTTCCCTTGTAGTGGATATTGAGCGGCAGCAACACCGCGCCAATCTTCGCCGCCGCAAGCATGATCACCACCCAATGAGGGATATTGCCGGCAATGAGCGCAATACGCTCGCCACGCTTGACGCCAAGCGCCATCAGCCCCTTTGCCACGCGATCCACCTCGATGCCCAACTCTATCCAGCTCATCCTGAAATTGCGATCAACCATTACCAATGCGTCGTTGTCCCCGCAGCGCGCAATCGTCTGGTCGAGAAGTTCACCTATCGTCCAGTCGCGCCGACGCGGCAGATTGTGCCACGGTGCGCCGGTGGAAACCGACTCGCGAAATGGCGGCTTGGAAGGAGCCGTGCCGAATGGATCGGAAAGTTTCATGCGTCTGGCCAGAGCCTCGCGGCCCGCTCCCTTAATTTGTATTTCTGGATCTTGCCGGAGGCCGTGAGCGGAAATTCACCGACGATCTCCACGAACTTCGGAATCTTGAACCAGCTGATGCGATTCTTGCAGAACGCCGCCACTTCCTCTGGAGTAACCGACGCTCCGTCTTGCGGAATCACAAACGCGACCGGCTGCTCGCCGTACTTCTTGCTTGGGCAGCCGACCACCGCGACATCGCCCACCCCGGGCATCGTGGCGATGAAATCCTCCACTTCCTTGGGACTGATATTTTCGCCGCCGCGGATGATCAAGTCCTTGATGCGCCCGGTGATGTAGAAATACCCCTCCTCGTCCATGCGCCCTAGATCGCCGGAATGGAGCCAGCCGTTGGCGTCTATGCACTTCGCCGTCTGGTCGGGCATGTTGTAGTAGCCCTTCATGTTGCCATAGCCGCGACAGCAGATTTCGCCATCCTGACCAATCGGCGCAATCTCTCTCGTCTCTGGGTCGATAATCGCCACTTCCACGCCCGGCAGCGCCTGGCCTATCGTCTCGCACTTGCGCTTCACTGACGGCTCGAAGTATCGCGTCATCGTCATTACCGGGCCGGCTTCGGTAAGACCGTACGGATTCGTGATTTCGCGCATGAACATCTTCGTCTGCGCCTGCTCCATGCGATGGACGGGACAGGCCGACCCGGACATTATGCCGGTCCTGAGCGACGAAAAATCATGTTTTTCGAAATCTGGATGGTCGAGCATCGCGATGTACATAGTGGGCACGCCGTATACCGCCGTGCACCGCTCGCGCTCGATCGTGCGCATCACCATCTTGGGATCGAACTTCTCAACAAGCACCATAGTAGAGCCATGGTTCACGCACGCCATGACGCCCAGAACGCATCCGAAACAATGGAACAGCGGCACGGGAATGCAAACCCGGTCGTTCGCCGAAAGATTCTGGCACGCGCCAATCCAAAAGCCGTCGTTGGCGATGTTCGAATGCGTGAGCTGCACACCCTTGGGGAAGCCGGTCGTGCCGGATGTGTATTGCATGTTCACCACATCGTCAATGTGGCAACGCGCCTGGCGCGTCTCGTATTCCTCGTCGGACACTTCACTCGCGAGCATCTTCAACTCATTGAGAGAATAGAATCCGCGATGCTTCTCCGGCCCCAGAAAGAAAAGCCGCTTGAGCCGCGGATAGCGGCGGCAATTCAACCCGCCGCGTATGGAGGTCTTGAGCTCCGGAATCAACGAATGCAGAACTTGAATATAGTTGCAGTCGCGATAGCCGTCGATCACAAAGAGATTCTCCGCCTCCGACTGTCCCAGCGAGAAATCGAGTTCCGAACTCTTGTAGTTGATGTTGAGCGGCAGCAGGATTGCGCCAATCTTCGCCGCCGCGAACATGAGGATTATCCAGTGCGGAACATTCGTAGACCAAAGCGCAATCTTTTCGCCATGCTTGACGCCCAGAGCCACAAGCCCCTTCGCAACCTTGTCCACTTCCTCGCCGAATTCATACCAGGTCAGGCGGAAATCGCGGTCGACCATCACCAGCGCGTCGTTCTCCCCGCATCTCGCAATCGTCTGATCAAGAAGCTGGCCGAGCGTATATCGGCGCGTGACCGGCAGGCGATTCCATGCCATAGCGCCTGAAACCGACTGCCTGAACGGCGGCTTCACCGGCGCAGTGCCGAACGGATCGGAAAGTTTGAATTCACTTGCCATGGGCTATTGGTTTCCATCTCCTGGTTGGATATACTAGAGTGACCAGCACCGAAGCCGAAAGTATGAGCGAAAACACCGGGAATGTCAGAATTGGCAGCCATCCCGGTTTGCCGCCTTTTTTACTGAGCGCAACCGCGGAGAATCCCATGAACCAGCTCATGAACACCACGCTCCCGAGAACGCTGAAGAAGAAGCTCAAGTTGCGGTTGACCGCCAGCGCGATGATATTGGAGAAATGCACGAACGCGACGCTCATGCCGGTGAGAATCGCAAAATAGCTGTCAAACAGTCTGAGCGAAGGATTTTTCCATAGCGCCTTAAGCCAAGGTTTGCCGTAAAGCCTCGCCACCTGCCAGCCGCCGGTCGCCCAGCGGCGCAGCTGGCGCCACATTGCGCGAAACGTCTCGGGCTGCTCATCGGCATAATCGGCATCGGCCACGTATGAAATCCGCCCGCCGTCGATATTGCACTGGACCGAGAATTCCACATCCTCGACGAGCGTTTTCGTCTTCCACCCTTTTCCGTCGAGCATCGCGTATTTGAACGCAAACCCCGTCCCCGTGAGCTTGCCCGAAAGCCCGAGATTGGTGCGCACCCGGTTGCTGAGCTCGTTCATCACATCCCAGTAGGCCGCATACCAGCCGCTGATCACATTCGCCGACGCATTGGAGGAATGGCGGCAGCCTGTCGCAATCTGCTCGCCAGCGCAAAGCGCCTCGTTCATGGCCATGAACCAATGGCGGTCCACTTGGTTGTCCGCATCGAACACCGCCACCGCCTCGGCACTGTCAAGCTTCCCTATTCCCCAGGCGAGCACATCGCCCTTGCCGGAGCTTGGCTCCGTCTTCTCCCACACTTCCGCCCCCGCCATTTTCGCCACCTGCGCTGTCGCATCGGTACAATTGTCGGCAAGCACGATGACGCGTATCTTGTCCTTGGGATAGTCGGCCTCAAGCGCCGTCTTTACCGGGAAGGCGATTACATTCTCCTCGTTGCGCGCACACACCAAAACGGTAAAGTGCAACCGCTCGTCCGTCTTTTTGAACGTCTTCGACGGCTTTACAAGCCCCAGAAGGACGATCACCATCGACCAGAAGAAGACAAACGTCAGCGCAAGGCAAAGAATGTCGATAATCATTATCGCCACCTCCTGTGCACCCAAAGATACTGCTCTGGATATTTTCTGATCGCCTCGCCAAGCCGGTCGTTCAGGAGTTGCGTGGCGGCAATCTTGTCGTCATCCTTGGAGAACACGACCGGCGCCCCGCCCACCAGGCGATACTTGTATGGCGCCACGCGCACGAACGAGCCCACGACAATCGGGTATCCATAGCGCATCGCCAGCCGCGTAACGGAGGTGAAAGTCTTCGCCCGACGCCCGAGAAACTCGATTTCAATTCCGCCGGACGTGTGCTGATCCATGAGAATGGTCATTGCCGCGCGCGTCTCCTCCCACTGGCGCATTATCTCCGGCGAGAAGCCGCGATTCTTGTCGATGACCGTGATATTGCCGCGGAAATGATGCTTCTTGAGCCAGTTCTGCACGAACTTGTTGTTCATCACCCGCGCGATGGCGATCATCGGCCGCACAAAGCTGATCATGTTGGTCGCCGCCTCCCACACGCCATGATGCGCACTCGCAAGCAGTATCGGCGTATCGGGAGAATCAAGCAGCAGTTTCACTGCCTCTGGGTCCGCATCCGTCTCCACATCAAGATGCTCGCGCCAATTTTCGCGCGTAACCACGCTTGGCACGAACAAGGCCTCCATTATGTGGCCAGCGAGATGCTTCCAGCTCGCCTTCGCGATCCTGACCGCCTCTTTGGGGTCGGATGTTATCCCGCACTTGATGATGTTATCCACCGCCAGCCGCCGGCGCTTGCCGAAGAACGGCCAGATCATGGCGGCGAAAGCGCCTCCGATATCGTATGCGTGGGCGGCGAAAAAGTTCATTTAGGCTTTCTCGAAACGAATTGCCGCACTGCGGCCGTGGCCATCGAGTCCCTCGACCTCGGCAAAGGTCTTGATCGTGGGCAACGCTTCGGCGAGGTCTGCCTGAGTATACTGAACAAAGCTGTGGCGGCGGCGGAAATCATCGGGTGTCAGCCCGCTGAACATCGCGGCGGCGCCGCCGGTCGGGAGCACATGGCTGGGGCCGGCGACAAAATCGCCGGCGCTCTCCGGCGTCCAAGGCCCGATGAACACCGCTCCGGCGTTGCGGATGTATTTGGCCGCGTCGGCAGGGCTCTTCGTGAGGATTTCAAGATGCTCCGGCGCGAATTCGTTCACCACTTTTATGCCTTCGAGAACCGACTTCACCACCACCATCATGATGCCGCCATTGTCGATTACGCGCTGGATCTTGTCCTTGCGGCTGAGCGTCTCGGCCTGCTTGAGGATCTCGGAGCGAAGCGCCTCGGCGATCTTGCGCGTAGTGCACACGCAAAGCGACTTTTCGAGCCCCGAACCATGCTCGGCCTGGCTGAGCATGTCCGCCGCGACCCACCTCAACGGCACCGATCCATCCGTCAAAACGGCGATTTCGCTCGGACCCGCCACCTGGTCGATTCCAACATAGCCGTAAACCTGGCGCTTGGCCGCGGTCACAAACGCATTCCCCGGCCCGGCGATCTTCTGAACCTTCTTGCAGCTCTTGGTTCCGAAAGCCATCATTCCAATCGCCTGAATGCCGCCGACGCGATAGATTTCCGTCGCACCTGCGAGATTAAGCGCATACTGCAAAACCGGGTTGACGTTTCCGTCCTTGCCCGCTGGCGTGCAGGCGACGATTTCCCTCACGCCTGCAATCTTCGCGAGCGCCACGGTCATGAGCGCAGTCGACGCGAGCGGCGCCGTCCCTCCGGGAATGTAGATTCCCACGCGGTCCATGGGCGAGAAGAACTCGCCCATCTTGCCGCCCTTTGCCGTCCCGATCTCCCAGCGCGTCTTGAGGGACGCTTTTGCAAACCCGATGATCCTCACATACGCATCGTTGACCGCGTTCTTCAGTCCCTTGTCCATCTTCGAGAAGTTGAAGTTCTTTATCCTGAACTGTGAAGGTTTCAGTTTCGCCCCCTCGAACTTCTCGATATATTTGGCGACGGCCGCATCGCCGTTCTTGCGGATATCGGCAAGAACCCCGGCCGCCACCTTTTCGGCCTCCTCGGCGAAGGCCGGACGGTTGATGTAGGATTTTAGACGCTTGTCTCCGATTGGTACGATCTGGATCATCCGCCTCTCCTTATTTCAGTTTGTCGTAATTCTTGGGTCCGAGCATGCACTTCACCTGCACTTCCGCGGCAAGCTCGCCGTTCACATAACCCTTTCCGGTGAAAATGCCCATGATGCGGCCCAGCTTGTCGTTCATCGCCACCGTGACAAACTTGTCGCCGGGGCGCACCGGCTTGTAGAATCTGGCGCGCTCGACCGTCGCAAGGATGAAACTGGACTCCTCTCCGAGAAATCCGCGCGCCACGAGCGCCGCGCCTGCGGCCTGCGCCATCGTCTCGCACAGCACCACGCCGGGGACGATCGGAAATTCCGGAAAGTGCCCCTTGAAGAAATCGTTCTTCTCCATGGTGAACGTATACTCGGCGAGACCGCCGGTTTCGTCCGCTGCAACAAGCGTGTCCACAAACAGAAACGGCGGACGGTGCGGAAGCAGCTTGACGCCGGGAAGATTGTATGTGTTCTTGAACGCCGGGAATTCGGTTATTTTCTCTGCCATGGTCTTATGCCTTCTTGAGAACCAGCGCACCATTGTGGCCGCCGAATCCGAGTGAAGTGGAAAGCGCGACACGGATGTCGCGCTTCACGCCGACATTCGGCGTGTAGTTGAGATCAAGCTCCGGATCGGGATTCTCGTAGTTGAGCGTGGCGGGGCAGAAACCCTCGCTGATCGCAAGTGCGCAAATCGCCGCCTCGGTCGCACCGGTCGCACCCAGCATGTGCCCGTGCATCGGCTTCGTGGAGCTGATGTTGATCGCCTTGGCATGATCGCCGAACACGCGCTTGAACGCCGCCGTCTCCATCTTGTCGTTGAGATTCGTGGAGGTTCCGTGCGCATTGATGTAGTCTACTTGCGTCTTGTCCTCGACTCCGGCGTCCTTGAGCGCGATTTCAATCGCCTTGACCGCGCCATCCGCGGACGGATCGGGCGCGGTGATGTGGTAGGCGTCGCATGTCGCGCCGTATCCCGCGAGCTCGGCATACACCCTCGCGCCGCGAGCCTTCGCGTGCTCTTCGCTCTCAAGCACGAGAATGGACGCACCCTCGCCCATCACGAATCCGTCGCGGTCGGCATTGAACGGGCGGCAAGCGCGCTCTGGCGAATCGTTGAACTTGGTAGCGAGCGCCTTTTCCTTCATGAATCCGCCCACGCAGAATTCGAGAATCACCGCCTCGGATCCGCCGGAGATGACCACATCGGCGCGCCCGGCACGGATGAGATCCATCGCATAGCCCAAAGCATCGGTCGAACTCGCGCACGCCGTCGTCACCACCTGCGCAGGACCCTTTGCCCCAAGCGCAATCGCTATGTTGCCCGCGCCCTCGTTCGCGATCAGCTCTGGAATCGCCAAGGGCGAAAGACGGTCGGGACCCTTGTCGAAGAGAATGCGGTAATTGTCCCCCGTCACTTCAAGTCCGCCGATGCCGACGCCCAGGATCGTGCCTACGCGATCCATGTCCGGCTTGTTCTCCGCCGTCCATCCGGCGTCCTTCCACGCCTCGGTCGCCGCCGCCACCGCATACTGCGCGAACAGCGCCATGTGCCGCGCCGACTTCTTGTCCAGCAGTCCGCCGCCTATCGCGTATTCGTCGAAGCCCTTCACTTCCGCCGCGACCTGGCAGGTGCATCTCGAAGGATCGAACTTCGTGATCCTGCCGATTCCTTTCGTACCCTTCTTCACCGCCGCCCATGTGGCATCCTTGCCGTTGCCGACTGCGGTAATCATTCCAATTCCGGTTATAACGACTTTCTTCATTGCTTGTTCCTTGGTTTCTTGAAATCTTTCAGAGGTTCGGCCAGGTGCAGAACGTGCCGGCGTATGTAAGGCCGGAGCCGAAGCCGACCATTACGATCTTCATGCCTTCCTTGAGTTCGCCGCTCCTTACCGCCTGATCGAGCGAAATCGGGATCGACGCACCCGATGTGTTCGCGGTCGTCTCGAGGTTGAGCCAGAATTTCTCCTGCGGCAGTTTCATGCGCCGCGCGACCGCCTCGATGATGCGCCCGTTCGCCTGATGCGCAAACACGCGGTCGATCTCCGCAGGCGTCGTGCCCATGCGCTCGCAAAGCTGCGAAGCGACGCGCGAAAGCGCCCTGACCGCGAACGCGAACACGTCATGGCCCATGAGGCTCATCTTGGGGACGATCGGCGCGGCGGGCATCGGCACTCCCGTATCGGGATTGATCGGCAACGCTTCGCGTGTGCCGCCGGAGCGCGTGATGAATTCGCTGCCCGAACCGTCCGCGCCGAGAATCGTGTGCGCCGTCGTCTTCGTGGAAGCGACGCCCGGCGCCTCGTCGTTCCCAAGCACCACCGCGCCTGCGCCATCGCCGAACAGAATGCAGCTCGAACGGTCGGACCAGTCGACAATGCGCGTGAGCGTCTCCGACCCGATGACAATCGCCTTCTTGTCTGGATAGAAATTCACGAATCCGCGCGCCTGCTCCAAGGCATAGACGAAGCCCGAGCAGGCGGCCGCGAGATCGAACGCGCCCGCATTCTTGCACCCGAGCAAATCCTGCACCAGACACGCCGTGGACGGAAACACATTGTAGTCCGGCGTCGTCGTCGCCATCACGATGAGTCCGACTTCGAGCGGATCGACCTTCGCCATCTCCAGTGCGCGCCGCGCGGCCTCCGCGCCCATCGTCGCCGTCGTCTCGCCGGGACCTGCAACATGGCGCGAATGAATCCCGGTGTGCGAATATATCCATTCGTCATTGGTGTCCAACGACTTCGCAATATCGTCGTTGGTCACGACTTTCTCAGGCAGATAGCTGCCGGTTCCAAGAACTCTTATTCCCATCTGTTTTCCCTTTTCTCGGATAATTTCTGTATATTATACCAAAAATCAGCCGAAAAGTATATCTTTCATTGTCCAAATCTTGGGTGCTTTGCCCTTCGCCCAGACGAGCGCGCGCAACGCTCCGGCGGCGAACGCCTCGCGCGATTGCGCCTTGTGCACAAGTTCGATACGCTCCACGTCTCCCGCAAACATAACCGTATGGTCGCCTACCACCGAGCCGCCGCGCAACGCATGGATGGCGATTTCTTCCGCCTTGCGCTCGCCGGTCTCGCCATGCCGCCCGAAAACGAATTCGCCGCCGCCGCGCCCGGCCTTCGCCGCCTTCGCGAGCATCAGCGCCGTGCCCGAGGGCGCATCCTTCTTGTGCTTGTGGTGCATCTCCACCACTTCAATATCGTAGCCGGCACCCAAAACCTTGGCCGCCTGCTCCACGAGCCCCAGCAAGAGATTCACCCCGAGCGAATAGTTGCCGCTCTGGACGACAGGAATCTTCTTCGCACATTCGTCGATCCGCGCCTGCTCGTCCGCCGTGAGCCCGGTCGTGCCGATCACATACGGGATCCCGGCCGCCGCCGCCTTTTCCGCCAATTCCGGCACCGCCGCATGGAAGGAAAAATCGACAACTCCCTCGCAGTCGTCGCCCCAGGCTTTGTCGAAGCCCTCGGCTATGTCAATCTTCCAGCCGACCTCCAGCTCCGGCGCCACCGACTTCTCTTCAACCATCTTGACAAGCATCCGACCCATCCGGCCTGCCGCTCCTACTATCGCTATCTTCATGCCAGTTCTCCTATCAAAATCTGTGAATGCGCTTCGGTGATGCGCACCTTGACGACGCTTCCCGCCGGACGCGCGCCCTCCCAGACCACAATCCGGTTGCCGCCGTCGCGCCCGCTCCAACGCGCCGCATTGCGCTTCGACGGCCCTTCCACCATCACCTCTCGCACCGTCCCCACGAGCCGCGAATTGCGCTCCAGCCCGCGCCGCTCCTGATCGGCCAGAAGCACTTGATCGCGCCGCTCCTTCTCCTCCACGCTCACGTCGTCGGGCAATTTGGCCGACCTCGTGCCCGGTCGCGGAGAATACTTGAACACGAAACTGTTATCGAACCCGGCCTCTTCCATCAGCGACCTCGTCGCCTCGAAATCTTCTTCCGTCTCGCCGGGATACCCCACGATAATATCCGTAGTGAGCGCAAACTCCGGATCGAAATCCCGCAGCTTCTTCACCGCCGCGAGATACTCCGCCCGCGTGTAGCGCCGCCCCATCTCCTTCAATATGCGATCGCTCCCGGATTGCACCGGCAAATGCAAGTGGCGGCAAATCTGCGGATAAGTGCGGTAGACCCTGACCAATTCGTCCGTGCATCCCTTGGGGTGCGCACTCGTGAAACGGATGCGCTCAAGCCCTTTTATCTGGCAAAGCCGCTCCAGCAGCGCCGGGAAAGCGTCTGTCTTGCCGTCGCGCACGCCGTAACGCAATACCGACTGCCCCAAAAGGCAAACTTCCTTGACGCCGTTTTTCACCAGACTCTCCACCTCCGCGACGATCTCCGCCTCCGGACGGGAGTATTCATGTCCGCGCACATCCGGCACGATACAGTAGCTGCAACGGTTGTCGCACCCCACCAAGACCGTGACGAACGCCTTGAAACCGGAAATCTCGTGCGCGTCCAGACCCGTCGGCACTGCATCATCCCCAAGCTCCAATATCTGCGCCCCTTTGGAGTCGCGCTCCGGCTTCTTGTCCGCGAGAGAGGCGACAATCTGCGGGATAAGCCCGAACGCGCGCGGCCCGACGGCGAAATCGAGCTTCGGCAGAACCTTGAACACATCGCGCTTGAGCCGCTTCACGGCGCACCCCATAAGCCCGGTCATCTTCCCCGTGCTGCAAAGGTATCCCATTTTGCCGACCGCTTTGTTCTCGGCTTTCTGCCGCACCGTGCAGCTGTTTACGATTACCAGCTCCGCGTCGTTTTCATCCGACACCTTTTCGTGCCCCGCGGCAATCATCAGCGCCTCCACGGCCTCGGAGTCGCGCACATTCATCTGGCAGCCGTACGTATGGACGAGAAACTTCATTTGCGCAAGAGTGTGACCACGGTTTCGAATCTCGCCGTCCGCGGGAACATGTTTATCCACTTCACCTGCGTCACTTCATAGCCGCGCACGAGGACCTTGAGATCGCGCGTCAGCGTCGCCGGGTCGCAGCTCACGTACACTATCACCGGTGCGCGCGACTTCGCCAGCCATTCCGCCACGCCCTTCTCAAGTCCGCCTCGCGGCGGATCTACGATTACGAATGTCCCGCTTCCAATCCCGATCCGGCGCATATTCCGACCGACTTCTTCGCAATAGAACGCCACGTTCCTCCGGTCCTGCGATCCGGATTCCCGGCCTCCCATTCCCGCATTCCGCTTTGCGCATGCTATCGCCTCGCGACCGCTCTCGATTCCCGTGACCTTTTCTGCACCGCACAACAACCCGAACACCCCTACGCCGCAATAGAGATCGAGCACATTAGGCGCAATTTCCCGATGCCGCGCATAAATCGCCGCCACTTCCTGCGCCAGTTTCTCGCCCGCCTCCGGATTTACTTGGTAGAAACCGCCTAGCGGCACCTCGAACACTTTGCCGCACGTCCGTTCCCTCATCACTTCGCCGCCGCGAGCGCCGTCTTTACCCAGATACCACTGCACTCCGCTCAACTCCGAATACCGGACCGTCACCGTCTCTTTCTGCGCGGTTTGCCGCCGCACCGGCTCGGCGCCCTGGGTAAGAAGCGCGAAAACATTCTTGCGTATCTCCGGCAGGGCTTCGTTGATCTGCGGCAAAACGAGCGGATCGTCCTTCATGTCCACAATCTCGTGCGACCCTTCCTTCCGATACCCGAACTCCATGCCCGGATCCCTGCCGCCACGCTCTGGACTGCGGAAATGATACGTCGCCTTGTTGCGATAGTTGAGTTTCTTTTCGGTTTTTATCTGCACCGGCGCGGGATGTTCGATCCTTGCCCTGTCCAGAAACTCTTCAAGTTGTTCGCCCTTGATGCGCTCTTCGCCTTCCGGGGAAATTTCGCGGTACACCATGCCCGGCACATCGAGTCCGTTCCACTCGCGCCGTTCGGGGCTTTTCTCTTCAAGCTCCACGAGCCGCGCCTTCACATATCCGCGCCGCTCTTCGACCAGCTCCGCCTTGACCTTCTCGCCAACCCATGCACCGGGCACGAACACCACGCGCCCATCGCCGAGCCTTCCCAGCCCGTCGCCGCCGTAGACGTTTTTAAGGATTTTTATCGAGCAAATCACGCCCAGAGCTTCTCCAGCGCGTAATAGGCTCGCGCCTCGGGAGAAAACACATGCACCACGACATCGATGTAATCGACGACGATCCAGCCGCTTTCCGGGTCGCCGCTCGTGCGGTAGCTCGCCACGCCCTCGCCCTTCATTGCCGCCTGGCTTTCGGCGACAAGCGCCTTCAGGTGCGGCGCCGCCGCACCGGTCGCCACCACGAAAAAGTCCGTCAGCGAACTTTTCCCGCGCACATCGTAGATTTTGATGTCTTCGCCCTTGCGCTCTTCAAGCGCCGCCGCGATTTTCTTTGCCTGCTCTTCTGCTACCATATTTGTGTATTATACTAAAAATCGCGATAAAATGCAATGGGGAATTGGAAATTGGGTGAAAAAGTAAGTGGGTTGACGGAAGCGAAACGATGCAACAGGCGCAACTGCATGGTGGCGGCGGTGCGCTCGGGGGAGGCGAAAACCCCTTGAATACCCAGCGGTTAGTTCACGTGTATTGAAATCGGCCTGCCCCCCGCACTAGCTAGGTATGCCGTCTTTTCGATAGCATCGTCGTAAACTCCCGGCAATAGGCGCTTCAATCTACCGCCAAACCTTCGTGCCATTACCTCTCCCAGCTCATCTAACTCTACACCGAATATCGCCGCTTTAATCTTTTCATCGACGCTCTCGCTTAGCAACACGCCATTAAGAACCTTATCAAGAAGCGTTTGAGGAAACTTATTGTATCGGCAAACTTTTTTGCCAGCAAGCACATCAGCAGGGACTACTTGAGCGTCGTTGCAATCAATGCCCGTGTTTTTAGTGAATTGGGCATATTCCGACGTCTCAATATAAACAATCGTCTCTTCAGCGTACTTCTTCGCCTTTGCCTTCTCTTTCAGTCTCTCAATTTTGGAAGTACATATTGCAACATACAAGTCCTCTCCGCTTTTCATACGCAAATTGAGGACGATGTGATAATGAGGATAAGTAGTAGCGAGGTTGTCGTTGACAAAATACAAGACATCGCCCTGCTCTGCTCCGCCGAATGTGCCAGAGATCTTGTTCTGCACGATGAGCCGTCAGTAATTCAAGAACGAATCTTTGTTGAGCGCAACAAGCGCCGGAGATGCCTTGCTGTATTCTTTCCCAGGCTCGTCAGGATCTGCAAAGAAATCCGCAATGTCAATTTCGGGATAAACCCTGTGTGCATCGTCTATCTTGTCTTTAACTTTACTCCACTCTGGGAAGTGATGAGTAAATTCAGACAAGTCCTCTCCTTTGCTTGCAAGTTGAAGCATGGTTTCGATTGCGCAGTCCGCAGATTGACGATCTGACAAAGAAAGATGTGGGTACCGATAGCCGACTTTATCGGAAATATACTTATGGTGTCCTTCATCGTCAAGAGCGATTAGGTATTCGCGCAGTTCGTCACAGTGCCCGCTGTCGGCACTTACCAAAATCTCATATGCCCTTTTATTAACAGGCCCTTTCGGGTATGCCAGATAACTTCCGCTTGTGATACGACGGCCACACTCCCGCATATGGTCTCGATCAGCAAGATACATCAACTTCAATAGATGCACCTTGTCGCACACATCCTGTGCACAATTCGCCGTGAAATACATCAGCAAATCAACTATTTTGCCGTCGAAATAGTTCATTTCTTCAAGCCTTTTCTCATATTTCATGCGTATTATATCATATTTTTTGACACTATTCAAGGGCTTTTGTCACTTTTCATCCCGTTCTGCTGCGCTGAAAGTGGGCAGGGGCGACGGAGTTTCCTGCCCGTTTAGTCGTGCAAACGCAAATGCCCGCTCCAAGGTAAATACCCATGAACTATGGGCATTTACCTTGTCCTTTCACCACAAAACGCACTTGCGCGTTTTGTGTATGAAATTTCCGGAAAATGCCTGGCAAAACTTAGCTTGCTGCGCAGTCCAGAAGACTCGACTACGAAGGAAAGAAGGCTGGACTAGGAGAGAGATTTTTCGATTCTTCGATTAATCGATTTTTCGATTGCGGAGCGATAAGCCCTGCCTTTGCGGTCGTGCGTAGCGCATAGCCGCTCAAACGATGTTGTGTGCATCAATGTCGATAGCCATTTTCACCGCTTTGGGCGGCGGACATTGCGCCGCCGCCTGGCGATAGGCCGACACAACCGGAGAAATGAGCTCCGATGTAATCACCACTTGGTAACGGAAGTAGCCTTCCTGTTTTTCGATTGCGCTGGGCATGGCATCGGAAACACGCATCTTCCCCGGCGCTTTGGCCAGCATCTCCGAATAAAACCGCGCCCAGCGCTCCGCAAGTTCGCGATCCCGCGACTTGAACCGGATTACGCTCAAATGCGTCCATGGCGGCAGACCGGCTTCACGCCGGTCGGCCAGTTCCCCGGCGGCAAATCCGACATAGTCGCAGGCGCAAGCAGCCTTGATAGCCGGATTGGAGGCATTGCGCGTCTGAATCACCACCTCCCCCGGCAGCCGGGAGCGTCCGGCGCGACCGGAAACCTGCGCCAGCAGCTGGAATGTGCGCTCCGCCGCCCTGAAATCCGGCATGTTCAGCGACTGGTCGGCGTTGAGCACCCCGACAAGCGTAACATTGGGGAAGTCCAGCCCCTTCGCAATCATCTGCGTCCCGAGGAGTATATCGGCTTCGTGCCGACGGAATGCGCCCAAGATATCGTCATGCGAATTCTTGCCGCGGGTGGAGTCGGCATCCATCCTCAAAATACGCGCACGGCGGAAACACTTCTGCAAAGCGATCTCGGCGCGTTGAGTGCCGATGCCGCGATAGGAGAGCCGGTCGGATCCGCAATGCGGACAGCGACGCGGCAGCTCGCGCCATCCGCCGCACAAATGGCACCTGAGGCAATTGTCGGCGCGATGGTATGTATACGGCGTATCGCAGCTGTCGCAATCCACCGTGCCGCCGCACGATTCGCACGTCAGCGACCTGCTGTATCCGCGCCGGTTGAGGAAAAGGATCGTCTGTTCGCCGCGATCGAGCCGCTTTGCGATCGCCGCAAGCAGTTCCTGCGAGTAAATCCCGGTTTCGCCGCCATCGTCCATGTCGACGAGCCGCACCGCCGGAAGCGTGCCGCCGCCCGCCCGCTCGGTCAGCGTCACGCACGAGTATTTGCCCGTCTGCGCGTTGCGGTAGCTTTCGAGCGACGGCGTGGCGCTCCCCAAGACCACCAGCGCACCTTCGATCTTGCCGCGCAGCACCGCCACGTCCCGCGCATTGTAGCGCGGCGTATCCTCCTGCTTGTAGCTGCCCTCATGCTCTTCGTCGACGATTATGATGCCCAGATCCTTGACCGGCGCAAACACTGCGGAACGCGGCCCCACGACCACCAGCGCCTTACCCGACCGGATGCGGTGCCACTCGTCATAGCGCTCGCCGTCCGACAATGCCGAATGCAAGACCGCCACCTTGTCGCCAAAACGCGAGGCGAAGCGTTGCACCGTCTGCGGCGTGAGCGCGATCTCCGGCACCATGACGATCGCGCCGCGCCCTTCCTCAAGTTTTCTGGCGATCGCCTGAAGATAGATTTCCGTCTTGCCCGACCCGGTGATGCCATGCAAAAGGACTGGCTTTTCGGCCTTCAGGATTTTTTCCAGCGCCTCGACCTGGCCGGGATTCAGCGCAAGCGCCTTCGACGGCACGACCTGCCGCCGCGCAAGCGGAGCCCGGAAGCGCTGGCGTTCCTCGATTTTAGCGCAGCCTTTGCGCTCAAGCTCGCGGAATATCGTCGCCGTCGTGCCAAGCTCCGCGCACAATTGGTGCATCCATCCGCCGCCAAGCCGCACCAGATTTTCATACACCCACGCCTGACGCCTGGTCAGGACGTCAAGTCCATCGCCCTTCTTCGCCGCACCGGCTTTCCCGTCCGCCGGATCTACATACAACTGCGTTTTCTCGTGTGCGCCGGGCTTCAACACCGCCGCCGGCACCGCCGCCTTCAAAACGCTCTCCACCGGCGAAACCGTCCACTGCGCAATCCTGCGCACGATATCCAAGAGCCGCTCGCTGAAAAACGGCACCTCGTCGACGATCGAAATAATCTTCTTGAGTTTGTAATTCCCGGCTTCAGACTCCTGGTCTCCGGTTTCCAATTCCATGACGAACCCCCGCACGACGCGAGAGCCGAACGGAACAGAAAGAAGTTGGCCGACGGCCAACTTCTTTTCCAGCTCCTGCGGCACTTCATAGGTGAAGAGCCGGTCGAGAGCAAGGTCGATTGCGACCTTTGCGAGCACCTTAATCGGCTGTGGGCGCGAGATACTTGAAGGTGGCGCTCTGCGGGATCGTGAAGCTCTGCTTCTTGTAGACGAGGTAGAGCTTGTTGTACTTCGCCTTGATCGTCTCGGCCGCACCGCCCTTGCGCACCAGAATGAACGCCTTGTTGCCGAACGGCGTGTCGCTCTTGCCGCCGTTGGACTTGCCCATCTTGACTTCCGTCTTGTCCGAGGACATGTCGTGCGAACCCGAAGAGGTGGGCAGCGCGTCGATCTGCGCGTTGCGCGTCACGAGCACGGGAATGATATCCTCCATTTCGTCGGTCACGCCCTGCGCGATGCACCAGCCGACGCTCTTGCCGTTGAGCGTAGTGCCGCCGGCGAACGCCTGCACGCCGGAGCCGGAGAGCGCACCGATATCCACGTTCACATAAGGCGCCCAATCCGAATCGCCGTACTTGGAGATGTTGAAGAGTTCCTGGAAGTAGGCCTCGGCCGTGCCGAACGTCATGCCCGCAATGTCGTCGGGGTCGTCAGACTTGGAGCTGTCGTCCTTGGGCCACACGCTCTGGAGACCGGCCTGTTCGCGCTCGATGTTCGCCTGAGTGATCGCCTGATGGAGATTGCGCCCCTTCATCGCCATCGCCGAAGCGTTCGCAGTGAGCATCGCGCCCGAAATGGCCGGGAACAACGCGCCCATCAAAATGCCGAGAATGCCGATCACAACGAGAAGTTCGACCAGCGTGAATCCTTTAGTCATCTTTTTCATGTTTGTTGTTTTCCTTGTTGGGTTGGTTGTATTATCTCATATTTTCGGAATAAAGTCAAGATTGTTTTTCACCGGATATCGCCGCCTTCAGATAAGGCATGTAGGCCGAAGTGTAGGTCGCAAGGCTCCACAGCGTAAGCCCGATGAGCATCGCTTCCACCGCGAAACACGCGCAGAGCCACGCATTCCACCACTCCACCGCCACGAGATGGTGCAGCGCGAGATACGCATAGATGAAACCCGCTCCGGGGAACGAAAGCGCGGTGCGCACCTTGCCCAGCCACATCGCCGACACGTTCGCGCCGTGCGCCGCCCCCACCGACCGCAGAAACGTCACCCATGTGTCGCGCAGAAGATACAGCACCGTGAACACCAGCATCACGATCGCATGCACCGGACTTTCCGCCTGACGCGCAATCTGCCAGACCAGCGTCGGGAACGCGCAAATGTAGAACACCTTGTCCATCAACGGATCCGCCATCTGCCCGAGCCTGCTCACCACGTTCCAGCGCCGCGCGAGGTAGCCGTCGAAAAGATCCGAAAGCCCGCTGAGACCCATGAACACGCCGCCCAATACGGCAAGCGGCCACGAACCCCTGATTTCCGCCACGACCGCAAGCGCCATCCACGCCAGGATGAGCGGCAGTCTGGCGAATGTAAGCGTGTTCACGAATGCGCGGCGGAAATTCAAATCGACAGCCCCTCCGCGACTACATCCTGCATCGCCGCAAGCGCCTCCTGCATTTGCGAAAGGCGCGATTTGAGCTGCTGGAGCTGAACTTCCACCTTCTGGTAGTTCTTGCGCGTGGCGAAAAGCTGCTTGAGAATTTCACCGGGATCGAGATCGAGATCCTTGATGTCCATGCCGTCCGGAATCGGAACCAGAACCGGCGTTCCGCAATCGCTGCAATTGATCGTAAGACCTGCGCCGCGATAGTCGATCACCAGATTCTTGCCGCAATGCGGACAGTCGAACACGATATCCGTGTCGCGGATTTCCGCCTCCGGAGTCTCTGTCGCGAACTCTGAATCGTCAGCCATATCTGTCTCCTTCGTTTGTTTTCCCGTATTATACCATAAATTGCGAGGAAATACAAGTGCCGCCGCGGCTTGCATTTACTTCATGCTGGGCAAGACGATGCCGCGCAAAATCACTTTCTGGCAAAGCAGAAAGACGGTCGCCGTGGGTATCGACACCAGCACGAAGCCGGCCATGACGCACCATGGCTGATGCGCAAAAACCTGCGAAAACTGATACATCCACACCGCAAGCGTCCAGTGGCTTTCGTCCTGGCAGACGAGAAATACCCATTCCCAGCTTGAATAGGCGTGGATGAAACTGTTAAGCGCATTCACCGCGAGGATCGGGGTGGTCATCGGCAAGGTGATGCGCAAAAAGACGGTCCACTCGCCCGCGCCGTCGATCTCCGCCGCCTCGTAGAGTTCGCGAGGGAGCGCATCGAAAAAACCTTTGAGAATGAAAATCGACATCCCGCTGGCGACCGTGGGCAAGACGAGCGCGGCAAAGGTGTTCAACAGCCCCAAATCGCGAATGAGCAAGAATCCCGGAATCGCAGTCACGGCGGCGGGGAACGCCATCGTGGCGAGGAGGAAAAGCAGAATCTGTTCGGTGGCAGGAAGCCGGAACCGGCTTAGCGCGTAGGCGGCGAGCGGATTTACGGTAAGCGAAGCCAGAACGGAAAGAACGACAAGGATGATGGTATTTGCGAACGCCCTGCCGCGCAAGAAGAGGTAATCGCCAACCGTTCTGTAGTTGGCCGCCGCGCCGACGGCGAAGTCGCGCCACCCATGGGCGGCGAACTGCGCATTCACGGCGGCACGGATTGCCGGTGCGCTCGCCTCGAGATCGCCCGGCATCGTCCGGCAGACAAAATCGCCGCGCTCGAGCGCCATTCGCACATATTCGCGCTCGAACTCGCGGTAGTCGTCGAGCTTCACGCCTGGCGCAGCACGACCGTGGGATTCAAGCGAAAAAGAAATATCGAAGAAACTCTTGTGCGGAACCGTCCAATGCGCATTGAGGTTTTCGAGCGTACCGTATTTTTTCTTGATGAATCCCGCCACATCGCGCGGATCGTAGTTGCAGACGAGTTCTTCCGGCGGCAGCTCGAGAAGCGATTCCAGAAACCGTCTGTCCTCCGCCCTCTCGCCGCATTCGAGAAAATGGCGGCGGTAAAAGCCGGTCACGCCGTCGCGATCCTTCGCGACGGAAGTCCATGTAGTCCAGTCTTCCGGAGCGTCGGGATAGACTTCGCGAGGAAAACGTTTGAAAAGCGTGGCCAAGAACCGCATATAGCGGTCGGCAGGATCGACCAGCGATCTGACGACCGGCGAATGGCGCGAATAATCGTATGGAGACGAGATGCTGGACGCGATCATGATGCAGAATGGATAAACCATCGTGATTGCGCCCAGCGACAAAATCGCATAGACCAGCGCGAGAAAGGCCCGCGCTTTGAAAGTTCGCCGCTCGCTCGGCAGTATTACTCCCATGCGTGGGCGGCGAGACGCTCGGCAAGCCCGATGTAGGTCGCAGGAGTGAGCTTCATCAGCCTCTCCTTGTCCGCCTTGGGCAGCGGCAAGGCCGCCACAAACTCGCGCATGATTTCCGCCGTCACCCGGCGACCGCGCGTCAGTTCCTTGAGCCGCTCGTAGGGATGATCCATGCCTACTTTGCGCATCACCGTCTGGATAGGCTCGGCGAGCACTTCCCAGTTGGAATCCAAATCCGCCGCGAGACGCTCTTCATTGAGCTCCAGTTTGCCAAGCCCCTTGAGCGTGGAGCGGATGGCGATGAGCGTGTAGCCGAATCCAACGCCCATGTTCCTGAGCGTGGTGGAGTCGGTGAGATCGCGCTGCATGCGCGAAACCGGCAGTTTGCGCGCCATGAATCCGAGAATGGCGTTGGCCAGGCCGAGGTTGCCCTCGGAATTCTCGAAATCGATGGGGTTGACCTTGTGCGGCATCGTGGAGGAGCCGATTTCGCCCTTCACGGTGCGCTGCTTGAAGTAGCCCATGGATACATACATCCAGATGTCACGGTCAAGATCGAGCAACACCGAGTTCCAACGCGCGATGGCGTCGAACAGCTCGGCAATGCCGTCGTGGCTTTCGATCTGCGTGGTAAGCGGATTCTGCCGGAGCCCGAGCGACGCAATGACCTTTGCGGACAGCTTTTCCCAGTCGGTCTTTGGATATGCGCTCGTGTGGGCATTGAAGTTGCCGACCGCGCCGTTCATCTTCGCGGGCATTACCAGCCGGTCGATTTCACCCTCCTGACGTTTGAGACGCGCAGCCACGACTGCAAGCTCTTTGCCCACCGTCGTCGGCGAAGCTGGCTGGCCATGGGTGTGCGCGAGCATCGGCACCGCCGCCGTCGCCTTGGACATCTCCACGAGCTTCATGCGCACTTCGTCCATCGCACGGCGCAAAATCGCCTTGCCGTCACGCAGCATGAGCGCGTGCGACATGTTGTTGATATCCTCCGAAGTGCAGGCGAAGTGGATGAACTCCGAACGCTTTTCCAGCGAAGTGCCGGCGACTTTCTCCTTGAGGAAATACTCCACCGCCTTGACGTCGTGGTTGGTGGTCTTTTCGATTTCCTTGACTCTCGCCGCATCCTCCACCGAGAAATCCGAGGCGATCTTGCGGAGCGCCGTGCGCTCTTTTGCGGTCAATGCTGCGCATTCCTTGATTTCTTTCGCCGCGCACAGCGCCTCTAGCCACGCGCACTCTACCAGCACGCGGCGCTTGACCAGACCGTATTCGGAGAATACTTCCTGCAACTCCGCGCACTTGCTCAGATAGCGCCCGTCGATCGGCGAAATCGCCGTGAGTTCCTTGAAGTCCATTTACGCAATCTCCTTGGCGACGCGGTAGACGTTTTCGGACGTGAAACCGAACTTCTGCGCCAGAACCTTGTATGGAGCCGATGCACCGTACTTGTCCATCGTGACAAACCGCGTGGTCGTTTCGTCGGCGGCGAAACGGTCCCACCCGAAACGGATGCCAGCCTCGACGATCACCCGCTTCTTCATCGCCGGCGGAATCACGCTGTCGCGATAGTCGCGGTCCTGCTTGAGGAAAAGACCCTGCGACGGCATCGATACGACGCGCACGAGCTTGCCGTCCTTTTCGAGCATCTTCGCCGCCTCGATCGCGAGCGCGACCTCCGAGCCTGTCGCGATAAAGAGGATAGTGCGCTCCTTCGTGCCTTCCTGTTTGACGATTTGCGTCTGATAGCCGCCTTCGTATATCACATAAGCGCCCTTCGCGACGCCCTCGCGACTGGTGCCCTCAAGCACCGGCACATTCTGGCGAGTCGTCATGATGCAGCTCGGGCACTTCGTGTTCTTCAGCATTTCCACCCATGCGTAAGCCGTTTCATTGGCGTCGCAGGGACGGAACGAAAGGACGCCCACCATAGTGCGCATCGCCGCGAGATGTTCCACCGGCTCGTGCGTCGGTCCGTCCTCGCCCACATAGAAGCTGTCGTGGGAGAATACGAAGATCGACGGCAACTCCATGATCGCCGCGAGGCGGATCGCCGGGCGGCAGTAGTCGCTGAACACGAAGAATGTCGCGCCGTAGCCGCGCAGTCCGCCAAATGCGGTAATGCCGTTGGCAATGGCCGTCATCGCGAGCTCGCGGATGCCGTAATGCAAGTTGCGTCCCTCGAAATCGCCGGGGGCGACAAACGCCTCGCCCTTCATTACCGTCTTGTTCGACGGGCCAAGGTCGGCAGAGCCTCCGACGAGCCCGGCAGCGACGCCGGCGAGCGCGGTCATTATCTCCTCGTTCGCATTGCGCGTGGCGATGCTTTTGCCGGGCTCGAACCTGGGCAGCGCGGCGACAAGCGCCTCCTCCGACGGCTCCGCCGGAACCTTGAAACCGGGATGCGCCTTGCGCCACTTGTTGGCCATGCGGCGGCAGAATGCCGCACGCTGGCGGAACAATTCATACACGTCATCGTCAATCGCAAAACTCTTCTCGGGATCGACGCCAAGCCCGGCCTTGAGTGCGCGTGTTTCGTCGGCGCCAAGCGGCGCGCCGTGGCAGGATGCCGTGCCGCCCTTGGTGGGGGCGCCCTTGCCGATCGTAGTCGTCGCGATTATCAAAACCGGCTGGCCTTCAACCTTGAGCGCACGGCGCAGCGCACGATCGATCGACGGAAAATCGTGTCCGTCGCACTCGAATGTTTTCCAGCCGTAACTCTCGAAACGCTTCTTGGTGTCGTCGGCCATCGACAGTCCAACAGACCCTTCGATCGTAATGCCATTGGAGTCGTAGATCATTACTAGATCCGGAATCTTCATCGCTCCCGCCCAGCTGCAGGCTTCGTGGCTGATGCCTTCCTGCATATCGCCATCGCCGCAAAAGACAAACGTCTTGTTGCCGGTTTTCATCTTTTGGGCTGCGAGCGCGAGCCCCACGCCCATCGCAATGCCCTGTCCCAACGGACCGGTCGTCACTTCCACGCCGGGCATGACGCCGCGTTCCGGGTGTCCGGCGCAGCGGCTGCCGAGCTGGCGGAAAGTCTTGAGCTCATCCATTGTCAGAGCGCCGATTCCCGCGAGGTGGAAAAGCGCGTAAACGAGACTCGAAGCATGGCCGCCGGAGAAGACAAGCCGGTCGCGCCCCGCCCAATCAACGTCTTTCACGTCGAAATTCATGTGCCGGAGCCATAATGTGGCGGCGAGATCCGCCATGCCCAGCGCCGCACCCGGATGCCCGCTGTTGGCCTTGTCCACCATGTCCGCGCACAGGCAGCGGATCGAGTTGGCGGTTTTCGCAAGCTGTTCGTCGCTTACTTTCATTTGCTTTCTTCCTTTTCTTCGTCTTTCCTTGAAATTTCAGTCGATTCCGTCAAATCCAAGAGGTTCTTTGCCGCCGCCGCTTGGGCGGTCTGCTTCGAGCGCCCCTCGCCTATCGCCTGGCCCATGTCCTCAACCGACACCCTGACGCGGAACACGGGTTCATGCGACTTGCCGCGCATGTCTATGAGCTCGTACTTCGGTTGCCGCGGCGGCATCATCGCCTGTGTGATTCCCTGAAGGCGGCCTTTCCAATTCTCGTCCCATTCCGAGGATGACGCCCCGTCTGCAAGCGCGAGGAACCCGAACGCCGCACGCGCCGCTTCCCATCCTCCATCGAGCCAAATCGCGCCCAAGACCGCCTCGACCGCATCGGCAATGACCTTGGAATCGTCCGGCAGCGGCGCATGCGAATCAGCGCGCTTCAATCTTGCTGCAAGGTCGGTGCTCTTTGCCGCCCGGCAAAGAGCAGCCGTGCTCACCATGTGCTTTCTGCGAGCCGTCATCCGGCCTTCATTTTCATCAGGAAACTTTGCGAAAATCTCTTCGGTCGCAAGCATCTGCAAAACACTGTCGCCAAGAAACTCGAGCCGTTGATTGTCCGCAGTCCGCGTACGCAAGCCGCGGCACGAGGCGGTGGTGAGCGCCTCGTCCAAAAGCGCCGGATTATTGAATTTCCGGCCAAAAATGGATTTTTGCGGCATATAGCGATATTATGGCTGGGTATTATACCAAAAATCGCTATAAAATACAAGAGTCGCGGGCGCGGTCACAACTCGAGCGTGCGCCAATATATATGGCCGTGCGACTCGAAGAGAATGCCGAGCGTCCGGTCGTCCACCATGATGAGCGAATTGTAGCTGTAGCCACCCGTCGGTTCGGGATAGATGTTTACCGATCCCAAATCCCAGCTTATCCCCTTGGGAGCCTCGCAAACGTCGCGCCCGAAATATACGGTGATATTCGCGCGCCCGGCAGGCGAGAAACACGCCGCATAGCGTCCGCGACCATCTTCGCCCGTCCCGATCTTGAGGCACGACCCTTGCACCCAGGCCGACGGCGAAATGTAGTTTTCCCATGTCCAGCGCGAAAAATCGCGTGTGCGGAAAAACTCGCGGTTGAAACCCTTGCACATCATCAGCCAAGTGCCGTCGTCAAGCTCGACGATGCAGTTTTCCTGCGCGGGGTGTATAGGCGTTGTGATCCTCGTCGCTTTCCACGTCGCGCCTTCGTCTTCAGTGTAGACTGCGAATCCTCGCGGCGCGTTGGCGAAGTCGTCAGTGGGGAAGTATTGCATCGGGAACACCACGGTGCCGGCCTTCATTATCACATTTCCATTCACGTCATATACCGTCTTGCGCTGCACTATCGCATGGCCAGGGCCTTGAAGAATTCCGCGGATTTTGTCGGGATCGGTCTCTAGTTCCGGATCTGCCGCCTTGAGCGCCGCCAAAATCTCGTCGCGCACCAGTCTCATGCCTGTCCATTTGTCCAGCGGATTCGCGCCGCGATATGCGATCATGACATCGGTAACCGATTTCCCGTCCTGGTGCGACCCCGCAAGTCCGCCGCCGGTCATGCCCATTACCATGAATCGGTTGCTCCCCGGCAGATACACCAGGCATGGGTCGCCGATATTCACATCGCACGCAACCGCTTGCGTATCGGTATTGGGGACATCAATCGCTAACTGAGGCCGGCTCCATGTGCGACCACGGTCGGGGCTGTAGTTTTCCGCAAGGTCGATAGCCTGAGGCAAATCGGCGGAATTCCAATACCGGCAATCGTAAACCGCAATCGCCACATTGCCGGTTGAAACTGCCACCGCCGGGATGCGGTAGACGCCGTTTGCATTGCCGCCAAGGCCGTCGGCAAACGGACCGTCGCCCAGCATGACGAGCTCGCCCAATGCGCCTGCGCTCGCCTCAAGAACCGCGCCAAGCGCGGCCGCCACCATGATTTTCACTGCTTTATCCATAATCTCGCTCCCTTATTGAATTCGTTTGCCTGCCGTAAAATCCGACTCTACACGGCATAGTGTACCAAATATTCGCGAAAAATACAACCATGATTTATTTGCCGAGGAAATCAAGTCCTCCTTCAAGATCGGAAAATACGCCGTCGAGCTGCGCCTCGTAGGCCTTGGCGAGGAGCCTGCCGATTTCCGGTCCGCCCTTCAATCCACGCGCAAGCAAATGCCGCCCTTTGACTATCGGTTCGGGGGCGTTGTCGACGATCTCGAGGCGCTTTGCCGCCGCCGCGAGCCAGGCGAGGCTCTCTTCCGTCGAATTGTCGGCGCGCGAAACCTCGATAAGCCGGTCGATGCGCTTGACTCTCGCCGCGAGCCGCCGCACCGCGCTGTCGCCGGCGCCGTCGCGGGCGAATGCATATGGTTTCATGTGCTCGCGCACCAACGGCGGCACTTCCCGCAAAATCCGCTCTTCGTTCGTCAACCGGCGCAAAAACGAAAGCGCGTAGCCGATGCCGATTTCATCGTGCCCAAGGCTGCGGATGCGCCCTTTCTCAGGGTCGAACTTCGTGCAGTAGGGCTTGCCGAAATCATGGCACAAAACCGCGAATGCCGTGATTATATCGCGCTCGCCGCCATGCGAATCCGACCACGCGGCATAGCGATCGAGACATTCTAGCGTATGGTTCCAGACGTCGCCCTCAGGATGCCAGTGCGGGTCTTGTTCGCAACCGATGAGATTTTCGAGTTCCGGATAATATTTCGTCCAGCCGGTCGCTTTGAGGAATTCAAGCCCTTTTGATATCCGCCTGCCTTTCATGAGCAATTTCGACCACTCCTCGAATTTGCGCTCCTTGGAAAGCCCCTCCTCGGTCATTTGGCGGCATGCAGCGACAAGTTCCGGCGCCGGCTCGAAACCGAATCTGGCGATGAACTGCATGCCGCGCAATACCCGCAAAGGATCTTCGGCGAAATGGCCGGAAACCTGTCTCAAGATGCCGCGCTCAAGATCCTTGCGCCCTCCGAAAGGGTCGATATACTCGCCGGTCAACGGATCTTGGTAAATCGCATTGACCGTGAAATCGCGCCGCGCCGCCGCTTCTTCGATCGGCAAAAAAGGATCGGAGTCGATCGAAAACCCCTTGTGCCCGGCTCCAAGTTTCGTCTCGCGGCGCGGAAAGGCGATGTCGATATCGCCGATTTTTATAACTCCGAACGAGCGCCCGACAGTATTGCAGCCCGGAAACGCCGCCACAACCGCCTCCGGCGCTACGCCAAAAACCTCAAAATCGACATCCTTGGACTCAATGCCGATGAGCGCGTCGCGCACACATCCGCCGACCAAAAGCGCCCTGCCGCCGAGCGCACGGATCTTAGAGGCCGTCTCTGACGCGGAAAGTCTCAATTGCCGAGGCCTTGCGTGTTGAAGGATCGAAGGTTATGATCGCGCCCTCGAACGTCGCCGGCCCTTCCGCCACGTCGAAGCGCGACGGCATTCCGGTCAAAAAGCGCTTGGTGACTGGCTCAAGCTTGCGTCCGATGGAACTGAGATACGGCCCGGTCATGCCGAGATCGGTGAGATACGCCGTGCCCTTGGGGAGCAGAAAGGCGTCGGAAGTCTGCACATGCGTGTGCGTTCCGCAAATCGCGGTCGCGCGGCCATCGAAATAATGCGCAAATGTTATTTTCTCGCTCGTCGCCTCGGCGTGGAAATCGATAAACACGCTGATGTCCTTCGGAATCGCCGCGAGCGCTTTTTCGGTCGCCTTGAACGGACAGTCGCAGGGATTCATGAAAGTGCGCCCCTGCGCGTTCACGACGGCGAAGCGGAAGGTAGGGAGCGTCACCACGCACCATCCCTTGCCGGGGCATTCGGCCGGAAAATTGCACGGCCTCACAAGGTTTTCCACTTCCCCGATCTGCCCGGCGAATTCCTTCTGCCCCCAGGTGTGGTCGCCCAGCGTTATCGCGTCGGCCCCGGCCTCGAAAATCTCTTTCGCGAGCGCGGCGGTGAGGCCGGATCCCGCAGCGGCGTTTTCGGCATTGACGATGCATGCGTCGATTGCATGCTCCGCCTTCAGGCGCTTGACTTCACGCGCGAATATCTTGCGCCCCGGCGAACCCACCATGTCGCCGACCATGAGCATTTTCACCGTCATTTCCCGCCCCTGCCGTTCGACTCTAGCCAATTAGCCGCCGCCCGGTCGCCGCGCGCCGCCTTGGCGCGGAGCTTCCACACGGTCGACTCCATCATATCCTTTTCGACGCCAACGCCCACCTTGTAGCACTCGGAAAGGTTGTCCATCGCCGGAGGAAAGCCCATATCCGCGCTCTTGAGCAGCAAATCCACCGCGCGTTTGTCGTCCTTCGCCACTCCGCGCCCGCGAAAATAGCACATGGCGAGGAGATTTATCGCCTCGGGGCTGTTCTGCTCCATTGCCGCGAGAAAGTAGTCCACCGCCGCCTTTTCATCCTTGTCCACGCCCTCGCCGTGCTGCAGCGCAAGGCCGTAGTTGATCTGGCCGTAGGCGTTGCCGAGTTCCGCGGAAAGCCTGAACCATCTCGCGGCCTGCGCGAAATCCTGCTCGACCAATATGCCCTCGCGGCAGCATCCGCCGATGTTGTTGATCGCGTCGGGATGGCCGGCTTCCGCCGCCGTGCGGAAACAGTTGATCGCCATTTTGGGGTCGGCCTCGCAGCCGATCCCGTTCATGTAGCACATCCCGAGGTTGTAGATGCCGTTGGGGTCTTTCGCTTCCGCCGCCTTGTGAAACGCGTCGAAAACCTCTCCCTGGATTTCCGCGCGCTTCTCCGCCGATATGGTTTCATCGCCCATGATCGCGTTGTTCTGCAAGGTGCCCCACGCATTCAGCGCCTGCACATTGCCCAGCTCCGCCGCCTTTTTGAGGCATCCCACGTCCTGACGGTCGAGGCTCAGCAGATACCACGCAAGGGCGCTGTTCTTGCGCTCGGCCAGCAGCGTGATTTTGTCGCGGGACCGCTCCAGATATTCCTTGGACTTCGGGTCGCCAGGCCGCACGAGGCCATACACGAACTGTTGCAGCGGTCTGCCTTTTTCGGCTTCCGCCTTCACCTGTTTCAATGCGGCGTCAAAAGCCTTGGGCGAAGATGCGCCGCGCGAATTGAGCAGCTGGAGAATGGCCGACGACGAATCCGCCGCGCCCGCCAGCGCGGCAAACATTGCACAAACCGCCGCAATCGCAATTTTCACAGCTCTATCTCGCTCTCGGTTCTCGTGGCCAGATCTTTCATTCTCGCGACGCCCCTCTCCACGTCGTCAGGACCGAGGAACACGGCTTTCGCCGCCCTCGCGGCATCGGCGCGCGAGAAGAATCTCTTCGGCTTCACCGGATGAAGCGCAAGATTCACCTTCTCGCCTCTTTCACGCAACTTAGCGGCGAGCTTCACCGCCGCCGCCGCCTGCTCCGGGAACATGAACCCTACCGCCACGCCCTCCGGCGCCTGCGCCGCCGCATCGCCAAGCCGCGCCTTCAAAAGCTCGGTCACCACCACATCGCCGAACCCCAGCCCCACCGCACTGGTCGGCTCGCCGCCGATCGTCGTCAAGAGGTTGTCATATCTGCCGCCGCCGAAAATCGCGCGGAACTCGCCTTTCGTGTCGAAACACTCGAACACGATGCCGGTATAGTAGCTGAGCCCGCGGATGACGCCGATATCGAACACCAGCGCGTCGGCAAAACCCGCCGCCTCCGCCATCTTGAACAGCGCCGAAAGCTCCGCGCTCGCCGAATAGTCCTTCGTGTCCATGATTGCGAAGGTGGCGGCGACTTCGTCATCGTCAAGCCCGCCGTCCTTGAGCATCGCCGCGATCTCCGTGTCCGGCATCTTGCCGCGCTTGTCGAGCGCGAGGAACACCTGCGCATGCTTCTCCGTCCCGATGCCGCTCTTTTCGAGAAGCTCGCCCAGAAACTTGCGCGAACTTACATGCACCTTGAAATCGCCGGTCGTCAGCCCCATGCGCTTCAACGCATCGACCGCACACCCCAAGACCTCGACCTCCGCGAGAATCGAATCTTCGCCGATGATGTCGCAGTTCCACTGGTAATGCTCGCGCTTGCGTCCCTTGGTCATTCGTTCGTAGCGGAAGCATTGGGCGATAGTCGTCCACTTGAGCGGAAACGCCAGCTCCTTCTGGCGCTGCGCGACCATGCGCGCCAAGGTGGGCGTCATCTCCGCCCGGAGCGCTAGGTGGCGCTCGGACTTGTCTTGAAAGTGGTAGATCTGCTCCCCAACTTCCTCTCCGGCCTTGCGCGCCAGAAGTTCATAGCTTTCCACCACGCACGCGTCGTACGGTTCGAAGCCGAACTTCGCGGCGCTCGTGCGCATCGCATCGAACACGCGGTTGCGCCACACCATGTCCGCAGGATAGAAGTCGCGCATTCCGCGCGGCGGCTCGAAAGATACGGCCTCGCTCATTTAAGCAGTTCCTTGATCGCCCCGGCCGCATCCGCAGGCGGCAGAATGCGCGTCCTGGACTTGTCCTCATCGCGGCGCTTCACTTCGACGCCGCCGTTCGCCAGCCCCTTTGCACCAACGACAACCCTGACCGGGAAGCCGATCAGATCCGCATCCTTGAACTTGACGCCCGGACGCTCTTCGCGGTCGTCCACGATGACGTCGATTCCCGCCGCCTCAAGCTCCGCCTCAAGCTTCTCCGCGACCGCAGCCACCTCCGCGACCGATGGGTCGAGCAGTTCGATCGCAACTTGATACGGCGCCACGCTTGCCGGCCAGATTATCCCGTCCTTGTCGTGGCTCTGTTCGATTATCGCCTGGAGTGTGCGGCTGACGCCGATGCCGTAGCACCCCATGACCATGACGCGCTCTTTGAGGTCGTCGGTCTTCACGACCGCGCCCAGGGCGGCGGAATACTTCGTTCCCAGCTTGAAGACCTGACCAACCTCGATGCCGCGCTTGATGACAAGTTCCCTGCCGCAGTGCGGACACTTGTCGCCAGCCTTGACGATCGTAATGTCGGCATAGTCGGACTCGGCGATTTTGGCGTCGCGCGCAAGATCCACATTCTTGAGGTGACAGTCATCCTTGTTTGCGCCGACGATCCTGCCCGTCGCACCCTTGAGCGCGACATCCGCCACAATGCGCAAATTCGCGTCCGCCGGATTCACCGGACCGACAAAACCCGCATTCGCGCCGGTCGCCGCCAGAACCGTCGCGTTGTCGGCAAGCGCAAGCGTCTTCGCACCGAGGAAATGCTTGAGTTTCACCTCGTTCACATCGCGGTCGCCCGGAACGCAAACGAGAACCGTTCCCTGTTCCCCGTCTCGACCTCCGTAGCCTTGGCGTAGGAGGTTCCCTGTTCCCTCATACACATAAACGAGCGACTTCACAAAGCGGTTTGCCTCAAGGCCCATGAACGCCGCGACCTGCGCGATCGTCTTCGCCCCCGGCGTAGCCACCTCCGTGGGAAGATTTTTCGATTCTTCGATGCACGAGGCGATCGAAGAATCGCAATCGGAAAATTCTTTTCCGTTTCCCACTGCCGCTTCGAGGTTTGCCGCATATCCGCAATTCCCGCAAAACGCGATGCCGTCCTCGCCTGCGTCGGCGAGGACATGGAACTCGTGCGTCAGGCTGTCGCCCATATCGCCGCCGTCGGCCTGCACCGGCACCGCCTTGAGCCCGCAACGCGCGAAAATGCGCTCGTAGGCGTGGTACATCGTCCAATAGTTCCTGTCCAGTCCGTCGGCGTCGAGATCGAACGAATAGGCGTCCTTCATCAGGAACTCCTTGGATCGCATCAGTCCGAATCTCGGGCGCGTCTCGTCGCGGAATTTCCAATTGATTTGGTAGACGGTGAGCGGCAGTTGGCGGTAGGAGTTCACCAGTCCCTTGACGACATCCGTGGTTTCCTCCTCGGCGGTGGGCGAGAGCGCCATATCGCGCTCGGCGCGGTCTTTCACCTTGAACATGTTCGCGCCCATCGTCTCCCAGCGTCCGGTCTGCCGCCACAATTCGCCCGGTTGCATGATTGGCATCGAAGTTTCGAGTGCGCCCGTCTTGTCCATTTCGTCGCGGATGACGGCCTGGATTTTCTTCAGCACTCTCATACCCAGCGGCAAATACGCGTAAAGACCGCCGGCGACCTTGCGCACCAGCGAGGCGCGCACCAGCAGTTTATGGGAATCGATTTCCGCATCCTGCGGATTTTCCCGCAAGGTTTGGATAAGTGTCTTAGTCCATTTCATACACACCGCTCCTAGGATGGTGGGCGCTACTGGACTCGGACCAGTGACCCCTACCGTGTGAAGGTAGTGCTCTAACCAACTGAGCTAAGCGCCCGGTAAATATGTAGATATTATATCATAATTCGCGCTGGAAAGTAAAGAGGGAAAATCGAAAAATCACTCAGCCCCCCGTCTCGACCTCCGTAGCCACTTGTCCTCCGTAGCCTTGGCGAAGGAGGATGGCGCAGGTGGATTGGTATTGGGTATTGGAATTGGCAACATTTCCACATTTGCACATTCAACCGGCCCTCAGCCCTCAGCCCTAACTTAATACACGGAATTGACCTGGTGAAAAATGAAATTGACTGGGTGAAAAGTGAAAACTCATTGGGTGGAAAACGAAATCGTTTGGGTGGAAAGGTGAAACGCATTGGGTGGAAAACGAAACGCATTGGGTGGAAAACGAAACGCATTGGGTGGAAAGGTGAAACACATTGGGTGAAATCTTGTTGCCATGCGTAGGGAGGCGTTCGACGCTTTGACAAGACCGCAGTCGCGGCGGATTTATTCAAACCGCCGCGACTAGCAAATAACGACTAAATGTGGTTAATTAATTCGGCGTGACAGTCATTTTCAACTTATAATATTTAACTCTCGACTCCGTGGGAACTGTCACTGTTATTACATTGCCAGAATTGCTATCCGGAGTGACTTCACTCATACTGTCAGGCGAATCGCCGCCGAATACCTTGTATGTCACTGTAGCCCGGTCGGTCGAATATGACTTACCCGTGAAGGTGAGAACGGGAGTGTTGCCCTCACCCGACGAAACACTCGCCGACTCCATTACAAACGCCGTCGTCGCATCGTCGGGATTCTCAAGCCCCAGCAGATACGACACCGCGCGCGGCATGCCGTTGAGACCGTTGGACGTCAGATATGTAGCCAATGGTTCAAACTCGCTCGAAGACACTCCAGACGCTTGAGAGTTCTCCTGTGCTGTCGCTATCCAGGGATACCCGACTGTAATGGGTGTTTCATCAACACTAACAGTCTCTGTCTTTTCCCTAATATTTACGGCAGTTGAGGTAACTTCAAATTCATACAAAGCATCATATGCAAACCAATTTGCAAACGCAAAGTGCGCCGCATCCGGTGTTGTATCCCAAGTGCCGCTCAGAACGACCATGCCGTCAGCAGGCGTAACGCCATCGGCAAAGGCAATTTTGATTGTCGCATTGGCATCAAGCGCTGTCAACGCCGTCGCCTTTACCGACTGCGAACCGCACACCACAGTTGCACCATCCTGCAGCGTCAATGTCCCAGCAACAGTCGCAGCCGTCGAATCAGACTGCAAGTAGCCGTTCTCGCCGATAGTAACTGGACCATACCAGTAACCAGTGGAAGAAAACACAACCTTACCGTATGTATCAACCTCAAGTGGACCACGAGTGGTATTTGCTCCGGTAAGAGTCAAAGAATGAACAGTGGCGTCCTGCCCATAGACATAAAGACCTGTCTTCCGCTCTGTCTCGGGGTTATTTGAAACAAAGACAGCGGCACAAACGGTATCACGCGTTTGCAATGTGCTGACATACCTTGCATCAGCAGTATTAGTATAATAAGGATCAATGCGCCCGGATGTTGTGCATGTCAAATTTTTCACAGTAAACTTTTTGTCGCTGCCGCAAAATGCATCTGTCAATGTCATATTTCCATCAAGTTCAAAGTCTGGTTTTGCCGTGAACTGCGGCGCCGTTCCGTTAAAGTATGGAATTTTAGAATTGTTGCCTATGACTTTCAATTTGCCGGCAAAGGACGAAGTGGAAGCATATTGCGAAAAATCAGATGTATTTGCATATAGTTCGAGTGTCCCATTGCCAGAAAATCTGTCGGCCGTTCCCGTCCAACTGGCATTCTTCAACGTGAACGTCGCGCCTTCGTCGATCTTGACTTTGAAGTCCGGCAACGTAGTCGTAGTCACTTGGCCGGAAACAACTTCCATGATGCTGCCATCGCCATACGTTATAAGCGACCCAGAGAATGTCAGATTCTTTCCGTTGGACACTTCGACAAGCATCTTGCTACGGATTCGGATATTGGCGGGTATCGTTGCGTTGCCTTCTGCTACAATCCTTGCCGTTGTAACATTGTTCTCTACGTCGAAAGCACCATTGCTTTCGCTATCTCCCGCACCCGTAATCGTCGCATCTTCGTGCAACTTTATCGTGTTGTAGTTGCCGAGCGTCCATCGCGTCGAACCCATTGAAAGAGTGCCATAGACATCGACGACAATCGGATGCGACGAATCGGCGTTGCAGTCGAACGACTCGGTTTTGCTGTTCGTGAATGTCGCATCTTTGGCAATCGTGATATTTCCGTGGAAACCGCGATCCGGAGAATTATAACCGCTGCCCTTGTATGCATTGACGGTGGCATTGCCGGTCAGTACGTTTATCAAGCTGCCATACGCGAAGTTGTTGTTGCCGCTCGACAAATTAGTCGTGCCCCTCGTGACAAGGGTGCCGCCTGTTTGCGCCGTAATCTTGGCGGAGCACATCACGCCGTCGAGCGTCAGCGTAACGCCGTCGGGGATATTGATAGTGCCTTCGCCGGAGATTGTCGCACCAGCCGAAATGCTCAGAGCCGCCGACGCATCGAGCGTCACGCCACTGCCAATAACGATGTTGTTCACCGTAATCGTCTCGTCGCCTGTCGCGGAGAACGAGACCGTGCCCGAACCGCCAATCGTCAACGTATCAAACGCGAGGCTCGTGCCGTCAAGCGCGACCGTGCCGGGCGAAGTAATCGTCGCCTCGCCATATTTCGTCACGTCTTTGCCGTTCCAGCCATTGGTGGAATCCCAGACAAGACCGCCATCGTTCACGACCTTGAGCGAGTTGCCATCAACCTTCAATGCATACGGCTTGCCGACGGGTCGGATATTTGCAATATCGGAATCAAGCGAAGTCGTCGCGGTGATAATCGTCACTTCATCGTCCTTTGACAGATCCGGAATCGCACTTACATCGATTACCGCCATGCCAGAATCAGGGAATGTCACGGTTCCAGCCGTTATGCCGACAGCCGTAGTGACATCTTCATCATTCACCGTTTGCGTCGCCGTCGCAATCTTGATGGTGCCGCCCGCCTGCAAATCAATCGTCGAAGCGACCGAACTCGTATGCTGCACTTCAAGACAGCCGCCATCTTCAACGATTACATCGCCATTTACCCAGCTACCCGTCGAAGAGAATATCAGTTTTGCGTTATCTCTGACTTTCGCTGGCGTTCGCGTCGTGCTCGCTGCGCTCAATGTTAAACTATGGCTTTCGGACGCCAATCCGCGGACTATCAAGCCAACATCACGACTGTTCGTATCTGTATTCTCCTTGCAAATAATGCCGTCATATTCGGTATCTGCGGTCTGCAGCGTATCAATGTACTTCTGAGTGCTTGTTCCGAACGGAGCGTGTATCTGATTTTGATAACCCGAGATCTTCCCCTCAAGGTCTCGCACATACAAAGTCGTTGTCTTCCCTAGATATACTCGCGACCCCAAGACAAGTTTCGGTCGGTTATCCGAATCAAAATTTAAACCATCTATTGCTGTATAATATGAACTGCTGTCTGCATCGCGAGCATACAATTTTACTGTTCCAGCAAATGTGCTTGCCGCTGTATGTTTTAGTTGTGCGGACGACCGGATTTCCACCGTGCCGCTCCCGGTAAAAACATCTGCCTCATTTCCAGTGGTCCAGCTTGTGGTGTTGTATTCATAATAAACCCTACCATTTTGGTTGATTTGAATTTTCCCCGCAGGATCCGTCTGTTTAATGTATCCGTTGTAAAGAATCTTAATGGTTCCTCCCACGGTTATGTTGCCGCCAACATTGAGATATGCAGCAGCTCCACCTGCATAACTTGAGCCCAAATATATAGCTCCGTTAACTGTCACCGCACCATCGGCGGTAAACGTTCCCGAATCTAAAATTGTCAACGTCCTGTTTACACCGATGACTACTGAGCCACCAGATTTGCAGTTCAGGGTCTTTATCTTCAAATCTCCAGCATTTGGCGAAGTGCTCAAATTCATTTTGAGCGTCGCGCCATCTTCAATATCAATCGTCGCATTATTGCCGACTGAAGCATTATTGGTATTGTTATATTGAGTCGTAAGGTTTCCTTCAGCGATAACGATTTTGCCTGTACCACTTATTTGCACATTGCAAAACCAAAAATCACCTGCGCCCTTCTTTGTCAATGTGTATGTACCCAAAGCAAGCGTTGTCTGGTTATAACTGTTTTTCAACAAACCCCAACTTTTGTCAGCATCGCACCGAATTAACGCATCACCAGTCAAAGTTATGCCTCGCAATTGAGCTGCATTCTGTCCCAATGCGGTGGAAGAAAAGAGCGATCCAGTATATTCACCGTCTTGCAACACTCCCTGTCCTGCAATTGTTATACTGTAACCGCCTGATGCAGAATTAGCAAGGTCTATGGCACCACCGTTTTCAACTGTTATGTTGGTTGAATTTACAGGGCCAAAACCTGTGCCAACGGTTGTTTTGGCAATAGCATCTGCAGAAACAGCAAGTCCGCCGCTAAACGTGTTTGCAGTTGAAAATGTAACACTGTTTGCGGACACCTTGACCGCACCCTCGCCGCTAATAACTCCCGACCATGTGCAAGCTAAGGCGATCTCGAAAGTGGAGGATGCTGGCACCGAGACTGTGGCAGACGAAGAAAGTTGCCCCGTCGTCTTTACGAGCGTTACGCCACTATTGATTGTGACCGAAGGCGTGATTATCTGTCCGGAACCGGCAAGCGTGAGAGTGCCGGAGCCAGTAATCGTAAGAGACGAGAAAACGCGGCTGTCATTGACTGTTAGCGTAGTATCGCCGGAAATGGAAATCGTCACCGCTTCGCTGCCGGTCGAAGGTTCGCTTGCGCTCCAGTATGAGGTCGCGCCGTCGCCGAACAAGTCGTATGTGCCGCCCTCGGAGACCGTGTAGGTGCAAGCCGCAGGAGCCTCGACCTTGACCACCTGTATCGCCGCGATGCCAGAGCGGTATGTAGCACCCGGCCAGTACGAACGGCTCTGGACTTTCAACGTTGATGAAGCCGTGTTCTTCAAAACCGGGGATACGAGGATGTTCAGCCCGGGCTGGAAGTTGTTCTGTTTGTTGACATGCGGCGCGCATCCGCCCCAGCCGTCGGCGTCGATGCCTATATCAGTTCCCGTCCCGTCGCCATAGAGATTGACAGTATCGTTCAAGGTGATGTAGCCGAACATGGTCGATGAGCGGTCCGCAGCAAAGTAAACAACCACCTTGTAGTAGTCAAAAGGGATGTTCGCAAATGTAACGAGCGGAGAGGTATTGTCCGCATTGTCGTCGATATAGCCGCTCAATATGTGGTGGTCGAACCCGCCTGCGGAAAAATACCCGCCTCTCGACCCCGATATGGTGACCGTGACTGAGGATTCGGAAAGAGACCCTGCCAATGAATCGTATGTCTTTACGCTCTGGGCTGCGCTGCTGCCGATATCGACATCGTTCCAATATTTGCCCTGGACGGCATAACTCGACCAGCCCTCGGAATTGGAATTATCCGAATCAGATTTGTCGTTGTTCATCGTAACGGCAGTATAGGCATTGCCACTGTTCATGTAATAAAAGTTGGCATTGATGTAGTCGGCCTCCGCCCAAGCCGACCCTGCCGCGCCTGCGGCGGCGAAGAGCGCGACGGTGCGCGCGATTTTCATGACCATGCGAATTGTTTTCCTGGCAACGTTTTGCATAATCTTTTCCTCTCTT